>JANXWV010000046.1 GCA_025350965.1 Rhizobacter sp. | reverse complement strand
TTGGGCGAGCACCGGGTGCGCCGGCTCCTTCATCGGCGAGCCGTCCTTGCTGTGGATCAACCAGCCGCACGGCAGGCCGCCGACCTTGGCCTCGGCCAGGTCGGCGCCGACGAAGATGCGCACCACGCCGGGCGCGGCCTTGGCTTTGGCGAGGTCGATGGACTTGATGCGCGCATGCGCATGCGGCGAGCGCAGGAACACCGCGAAGGTCTGGTGCGGCATCACCACGTCGTCGGTGTACTGGCCCACACCGGTGAGAAAGCGCTCGTCTTCACGGCGGCGGATCGGCTTGCCGATGGGGCTGTTCAAGCCGGGGGGCGGGATCATGTCGGTCATGGTGCGTGCTCCGTGTGAACGATCAGGCGGCCATCGAGGCCTTGGCCCCGCTTTGGCAAAACTGGATCGACTTGACGATGTTCTGGTAGCCGGTGCAGCGGCAGATGTTGCCGTCCAGGCCCTCGCGGATCTCGGCTTCGGTGGCGGTCGGGTTGTCGGCCAGCAGTTGCACGGCCGACATCACCATGCCCGGGGTGCAAAAGCCGCACTGCAGGCCATGGCATTCGCGGAATGCCTCTTGCATCGGGTGCATTGCTCCATTCTGAGACAGGCCCTCGATGGTGGTGATCTGCGCGCCGTTGGCTTGCGCAGCCAACATGGAGCACGACTTCACTGCACGGCCGTTCATGTGCACGGTGCAGGCGCCGCACTGCGCGGTGTCGCAACCAACGTGCGTGCCGGTCATCTGCAGGTTCTCGCGGATCAGCTGCACGAGCAGGGTGCGCGGGTCGACGCTCACGTTCACGGCGCGGCCGTTGACAGTCAATGAAATGGGAACGTTCACAGCAATCTCCTTCGGGTGCATCGGGGGTGAGATGGAACAGGGCGAAACCGCGTGATGGCGGCGCTTCTGCAACCATTGTTCGGGCATCGATCAAACCCGCAAAGAACGGGCTTTCCCTAGTCACCTCGGCCCGCCTTCCTACACGCGGCCGGGGGTTCCGCTGCGGGGCCGACAAGTGCACTGCGGCGATCATCGGGCCAATGACAGCACCGCCAGCCCCCGCGCGCGCCCGACCGGCCCGCCGCTGGCCGCGCGTTCTTCTGGTCACCTTGCTGCTGCTCGTCACCTTCGCCGCCGTGTTCGACTGGACCTGGTGCCGCCCGCTGGTTCAACACTACGTGCGCGCCCACGCCGGGCGAGCCATCGACTTCCAGCACCTGCGGGTGGGCCTGGCGCCGGACTTGTCGCTGCGCATCGAAGTGCGCGGGTTGCAGATCGAGAACGCAGCCTGGGCGACCAGGCGCGCGTTCATCGATGCTGGCGTCGTGCGCGCCGACATCGCCTGGCGCAGCCTGACCGGCCCGCATGTGATCGTCACGCGCGCGGTGCTCGTCGATGCCCAGGTCAACATGGAACGCAGCGCGGACGGCCTGCGCAATTGGCGCCTTTCAAAGCCGCTCGACCGCGGGCCCGGCCGGGTGCGCGTGCTGGCACTCGACGCCACCCGCAGCACGGTGCACCTGGCCGATCAGGTCCTGGCGCTCGAAGCCGAGGTGCAGTTCGCGCCGCTCACGTCCGACCTGCTGCCGGCCGCATTGAACACGGCGCCGATGCCGGTGCCGACGAAACATCTGGCGTTCACGGGCCGCTACGCCGGCCGGCCGTTCGATGGTGACGCAGCGGTCGGCGCAGTGATCAGCTTCCGCGACGACGGCACCCCGTTCGCGCTGCGCGGCGAGCTGCGCAGCGGCGGCACGCGGCTGCGCTTCGACGGCCGCGCCGCCGACATCCAGCAAGGCACGTCCCTCGACCTCGAACTGCGCCTGTCGAGCGCGCCCGCGCTGCCGGTCACTGCCAGCGCGCACGTGCTGGCCGCCGGCGGCCACTGGTCGGTCGATGCGCTGACAGCGCGGCTCGGCCGCACCGACCTGCGCGGCCACGCACACCTCGACGAGGCCGATGCCGAGCACCCGCGCACCCGCATCGGCGCCGCGTTGCACAGCGCGGCATGGCATGTCGATGAGCTGGCTGCGCTGGCTTTCGCGTCAGGCCGCGTTGGGATGGGCCGCGTTGGGGTGGGCCCCGGTGACGCTGGCACCAGCGGCGCTGTGCTGCCCGGCTGGCCGGCCATCGACGGCACCCTGGACTGGCAGGTCGACACGCTCGTGCACCCGGCCTGGCCGTGGCTGGGCTCGCTGGCCCTTCGCGTTGTGAACGACCAGGGCCAGCTCTCGATCAAGCCGCTCATGCTGCTCGCAGCGCCAGGCCGCGCCGAGGGCACGCTGATGCTGGACACCACGGCACAGCCGTGGGCCATGGCGCTGGCGGCCGACGTGTCGGGCGTGCAGGTCGGGCAGTGGACGGACGCCCTGCACGGCGTCTTGCAGGGGCACATCGCGCTTCATGCACGTGCCGACGCGTGGCCCGCGCTGGCCCGCGCTGCGGCGGGCTCGGCCACGTTCGCCCTGCGCGACGCGTCGATATCGAACCGCCTCGAAGCCCGCCTGGCGCTCGACGGTGGCGCCCTGCTCGCCGCGCAACTCACCGAGGCGCGGCGCGTGCCCATGCCCTGTGCGCGGCTCTCTGCCCAGATGGCCGCCGGCCACCTGACGGTGCGCAGCTTCGTCGCCGAAACCGACCGCGCGGTGTTTGTGGGCACCGGCGCGCTGAACCTGGCCGACCGCACGGTCGACCTGCTCGTCACCCCGCACCGCAAGACCACAGCCCTGTTCGCGCTGAACCGCGCCATCCATGTGACTGGGCCGCTCGGCCGACCACTCGTTGCCACGGCCGACGCGCCTGGCCCCACGCCGCCGGTGGCCTGTTCAACCGCCGGCTGATGTGAGCTTTTTCGGCGTCGAAGCGCGCTATGCGGCAGCGCTGCGCTTGGCCAGCAGCTCCACGGCGGCGCTCGCCATCAACTGAAGGGCTTCGACTTCGGCGACCTTCAGCTGGCGTGGCTTCACGTCGTACGCGCACAAGGTGCCGACGGTCTGACCCGCCACGCAAAGGCGCGCAGCAGCATAGAAGCGGAAGAACGGCGCACCGGTCACGAATGGATGATCGGCGTAGCGCGCATCGAGCGTCGTGTCTTCGACCAGGATCAGCGGGGCATCGGAGTCCAGCATTTGTTGGCAGAACGACAGCGCCGCCGTCGACTCCGACATCGGCAGGCCGACACACGATTTGAACCAGTCGCGCTTCTCGTCGAGCAGGTTCACCATGGTGATCGGCACACCGAGCTGGCGTGCAAGGTAGGCCGTGAGCTTGTCGAAGTCGGCCTCGGGTTGGGTGTCGAGCACCATGAGCCGCTGCAATTGCGTCAGACGGTCAGGGTCGGAGCGCTGCGACATGGAAAGGCTCTCCTTTGTGGCGCCAACTGCGGAATTGACCATTGTCGGGCTACCGCCAATAGCCCCGAATCACGGTTTGGCGTTCGGAAAGAACAGTGGCTCCCCGCCGACGCGGTAGCCGGCGATGCGGGCCTGCCCCGCCGGTGACACGACCCAGTCAGCGAAGGCCTGCGCCAGCGCCGCCTTGACGTGCGGGTGCCGCGCCGGGTTGACCACGATCACGCCGTAGGGGTTGAACAGGCGCCGGTCCCCTTCGACCAGCACGCGCAGCTCGCCCCGGTTGCGAAAGCTGAGCCACGTGCCACGGTCGGCGAGCACGTAGGCGTTCGTCGCGGACGCCATGTTGAGCGCCGGCCCCATGCCGCAGCCGCAGGCCTTGTAGTCGAGCGTGCCCGGCTTGGCGGGCGGGTAGAGGCTGGCGCCAGGGTCGATGCCAGCGATCTTCCAGTAGCGCAGTTCGGCGGCGTGCGTGCCGCTCTTGTCGCCGCGCGACACGAACGTCGCGTTCGCTGCGGCGAGCTTCGTCAGGGCCGCAGCGATGTCGCGGCCCTGCACGCCGGCCGTGTCGGCGCTGGGGCCGATGAGCACGAAGTCGTTGAACATCACATCGCGGCGCGCCAGGCCGAAGCCTTCGGCAACGAACTGGTCTTCGGCGGCGCGGTCGTGCACGAACAGCACATCGGCGTCGCCACGCCGGCCCATGTCGAGTGCCTGCCCGGTGCCCACCGCGACCACGCGCACCTCAATGCCGGTGGCTGCCGTGAACGCCGGCAACAGGTGCGGGAACAGGCCCGATTGCTCGGTGCTGGTGGTCGAGGCCATGACGATGAAGCGCGCTGGTGCTGGTGCTGGTGCTGGTGCTGGTGCTGGTGCCTGCGCCTGCACGTTCGCGGCGCCAGCGCACGCACCGACCCAAACCAGCGCCAGCACCGCGCGGCGCCACGGGTTCATTCCAGTGACCATGTCAATTCACCTTTCAGGAAGCGTTCGGCGCGGCCGTTCACATGGTCGGCAAAGAAGCGCGCGGTCGGCAAATCGACCGCGAGTGTGCCTCGGTCGAGGTAGACCACACGCGTGGCCAGGCGCTTGGCCTGACCGAGGTTGTGGGTGCTCATCACGAGCGTCATGCCATCAACCTTGAAGCCTTCGAGCAGGGCTTCGACCTCGCGCTTGGCGCCGGGGTCGAGGCTCGCGGTGGGCTCGTCGAGGAACAGCACATCGGGCCGCACGGCCCAGGCTCGCGCCAGCGCCAGGCGCTGCTGCTCACCGCCCGACAACACCCGCGCCGGCCGGTCGGCGAGCGCCGCCAGGCCCACCCGCTGCAGCGCCTGCGCCGTGCGTGCTGAGCGTTCGGTGCGCGGCACGCCGGCCAGCCACAGCGCTACGCGCAGGTTGTTCGCGACCGACAGCCGCAGCATGAACGGGCGCTGGTAGACCATGGCCTGCACCGCGCCACCGGCGAGCCCTTCGCGCGTGCCGGTGAACGCCACCTGACCGTGCAGCAAACGCAGCAGCGTGGTCTTGCCCGAGCCGTTGGCGCCGACCAGCGCGATGAAGTCGCCTCGGTGCACGTCGAGCGTGGCGCCTTGCAGCGCCTGCACCTGCCCGAGGCGAACCGACGCGTCGCGAAGGCGCAAGAGGGGCTCCTGAGGCAACGCCGGCAGGCTCATCGCGCAGGCACCGGCGCGCTGCCGGGGTCTCGCAGACGCGCGGCGATCAAGGCCATCGCGGTGTTCAGCAGCGCCACCACGGCCAGCAGAACGAGGCCGAGGGCGAGCGCGAGCGGCAGGTCGCCCTTGCTCGTCTCCAACGCGATGCTGGTCGTCATGACGCGCGTCACGCCGGCGATGTTGCCGCCGACGATCATCACGGCGCCGACCTCGGCGATGGCGCGGCCGAAGGCCGTCAGAAGCACCGTGACCACCGCCCAGCGGTCGTGCAACAGCATCAGCAGCGCGCTCGTCAACGGGCCGGCACCCATCGAGCGCAGCTGGTCGCCGCCATCGCGCAGGCTGTCGACCACGAGCTGGCGCGACAGGGCCGCGATCACCGGCAGGACAAGCACGGTCTGGGCGATCACCATGGCGGTGGGCGTGAACAGAATGCCCATCGCCCCGAGCGGCCCGCCGCGCGACAGCAGCAAGTACACCGTCAGGCCCACCACCACCGAGGGCAGCGCCAGCAGCGTGTTCAGCAGCAGCAGCAGCACGCGGTGGCCCGGGAAGCGCGCCACCGCCAGCCACGCACCGGCCAGCAGGCCGAGCGCCGCCGCGAGCACACACGCGCTGGCGCTGACGCCGAGCGACAAGGCGACCGTGCGCAGCAGCACCGCATCGGCACCTCCGATCAGGTCGAGCGCCGTGCGCAGGCTCTGCGCCACATCGTTCAATGGGGCACCCCGATCACCGGGTCCGTTGATCGACCCTCCGGGACGGCAGGGCCTGACTTGGGGCGGCCCGGCGCAGCGGCCCGTTGCGGCTGTGCCGGTATCAAAGCGCGCAACTGCGAAACCCGCAGAACCCGAGATCGTGGCCGGCCGGTTGCGCACGCCGGCGCTTGGCGAAGCGAAGGCGGTCGCGCGTGAACGACGAGGCTCCGCGCAGCACCTTGACCACGCCCAGCCCGGCACACGAATCGTCGAACGGGCGCGGCGCCCCGGCGACAGTCGGGTTGCCTTCGAACACGCGGAAGGTGTTGCTCGTCCACTCCCACACATCGCCCCAGCGCATGCCGCGCGACGCGCCCTGGAACGCGGCCGCCTCCCACTCCACTTCACTTGGCAAACGCCGGCCGGCCCAGCGGCACCACGCATCGGCCTCGAACCAGGTGATGTGCGCAGCGGGCTGCCCCATGGGCACGCGCACCAGCGGGCCGAAGCGCCGCTGCAGCACGCCCTGGCGCATCTGGTCCACATAGCGCGGCGTGCGCCGGCCTTGCGCCTGCACCCAGGCCCAGCCTTCGGCCGGCCAGTGGCGCGGGTCGTCGTAGCCGCCGTCTTCGACGAACTCGGTGTACTGCGCCCACGTCACGGCCTGCGCGTCGATCTCGAACTCTGGCAGCGCCACGGTGCGCGAACCGCGCTCGTTGGCCCAGGTGAAGCCGGTGGTCGCGCTGCCGAGCGACCACTGGGTCGCCGGGAACAACAACGGGGGGCGCGCCCCCGCGCCCAGTGCGCGCGGCGCGCCGGCCGGTGCAAAGCCGGCGAGTTGCGCGAGCTGCGCAAAGGCCTCCGACACCTCGTCTTCACGGAACAGCGCGAGCCGGTAGAAGTACAACGCCGCGTCGTCGTCGGCCGCACCGGCCAGCAGTTCGAGCGTGGTCTCGAGCGTGTCCATCGCGTACTGGCGCAGCACCTGCGCGTCGGGCAACGGCGTGGCCCAGCGCAGTGCGTGCGGCACGGCAGCCGCATCGAAACAGCGGTCGGCCTCGGGCAGGATCGAGCCGAGCTTCGGGTGCGTGGCGTCGCCGTGCTCGCCACGCTGGCGCTGCACGTTGCGCGCGATCCAGTGCTCCTGGAACCACGCGGTGTGGCCGAGCATCCACAGCGGCGGGTCGGTCTCGGCCGCCTCAGCCAGCTTGCGCGCATCGGCGCGGTGGGCGTCTTCGCATGCGGCGACCCAGCGCAGCGTGTGGTTGCGCGCGTCCATCAGCGCGAGCGACAACTCGTCTTTGGTGGCGTGGCGAATGCGCGCCGCGTCGCTGGTCGCGACCTCGATGTCGAGCAAGTCGGGCTCCTGGTGATTGGAGTGGGATCGAAGGGTTTGGGGGGGTCGATTTCATTGTGGCATTGGCCAGAATGCGAACCATGAACTGCTCCCGTTTGAAAGCCCCGGTGGCGTGGGCGCTGCTGCTCATCGCACTCGCCCTGCCCGCGCCCCACGCTGCAGCCTGGGGCGGCCAGGGCCACCGCCTGACTGCGCTGATCGCGTACCAGCTCTTGTCGCCTTCGGCACAGGCGCAGGTCAAGGCCATTCTCGGCAGCAGCGACCTCGCGGGCGCGTCGCTGTACCTCGACATTCACAGGGACGAGCTGGCGCAATCGATCACCGGCTCGAAGGCATGGCACTACGACAACCGCCCCGTGTGCGCGGCAAGCAGACCCCGGGCCGACTACTGCGCGGACGGCCACTGCGCGTCGGTGCAACTGCGGCGCCACGCCGGCGTGCTGGCGGACCGGGGCCGGTCGCTCGCCGACAGGCGCTTCGCACTGCAGGTGATCGCGCACCTTGCGGCGGACGTTCACCAACCGCTGCACGCCGCCGACCACGACGACGCGGGCGGCAACGCGGTCAAGCTGACCGGCACCTGGAACGGCCGCGCCAACCTGCATTCGGCGTGGGACAACGACTTCGTCGAGCGCGCCTTCAGCGGCCCCGGCTTCGAAGGCCAGACCGAGCCGCAGATCGCGGCAACGTTGGCTGCGCAGATCACCGCCGCGCAGAAGCAGGCCTGGCGCAAGGGGCCGGTCACCGCATGGCTGCAAGACTCGTACACCGTTGCCGTCGACACCGCCTACAGCCCGCTGCCCCGCTTCACGTGCGGCGCGGCAAACGCCGACACGACGCCCGTCACTTTGACCGACGCGTACACCGACACGGCGGTGGCCACCATCCCGGCGCAGCTCAAGAAAGGCGGGGTGCGGCTGGCCGCGATCCTGAACCGGGCGCTGTCCAGAGGCGTCGAAGCCTCGAACGCCTTCGTGCGGGCAGACAAGCTGTAGCCATTCCGCGCGATACTGGATGAATCGACAGCTTGTCGCCCCAACGCGCCACCGCACCCACCCATGCCCGCGCCCGCCCAGCGCCTGATCGCCCACCTCGACATGGACGCGTTCTATGCGTCGGTGGAGTTGCTGCGCTACCCCGACCTGCGCGGCCACGCGGTCGTGATCGGCGGTGGGCGGCGCCACCAACCTGAAGAGCTGCCCGATGGCACGCGCCGCTATGCGCGGCTGCGCGACTACGCGGGCCGGGGCGTCATCACGACCAGCACCTACGAGGCGCGTGCGCTCGGCGTGCACTCCGGCATGGGTGTGATGAAGGCCGCCGTGCTCGCGCCCGACGCGGTGCTCCTGCCGGTCGACTTCGACGCCTACCGCCATTGCTCGCGCCTGTTCAAGGCCGCCGTGCGCGCGCTGGCTCCGCTGGTCGAAGACCGGGGCATCGACGAGATCTACATCGACCTGACCGACCTGCCCGGTGCGCAGGCCGACGCCGGCCGCGCCGCCGCCCAGCAACTGAAGGACGCGGTGTTCACCGCCACCGGCCTCACGTGCTCGATCGGCGTGACGCCGAACAAGCTGCTGTCCAAGTTGTGCTCGGAGCTGGACAAGCCGAACGGCATCACGCTGCTCGGGCTCGAAGACATCCCCACGCGCATCTGGCCGCTGGCCGCAAGCAAGGTCAACGGCATCGGCCCGAAGGCGAGCGAGAAGCTCGCGGCGTTGGGCATCCACACCATCGGTGATGTGGCTGCGGCCGAGCCGCAGTTCCTGATCGGCCACTTCGGCAAGAGCTTCGGCGCGTGGCTGCACGAGGCCTCGCACGGGCGCGACGAGCGGCCGGTCGTCACCTTCAGCGAACCGCGTTCGATCAGCCGCGAAACCACCTTCGAGCGCGACCTGCACGCGGTGCGCGACAAGGCCGCGCTCGGCGCAATATTCACCGAGCTGTGCGTGCAACTCGCCGGTGACCTGGCGCGCAAGGGCTACGCCAGCAAGACCATCGGCATCAAGCTGCGCTTCGACGACTTCAAGTCCGTCACGCGTGACCTCACGCTGCCCGCCCACACGATGGACGCGCGCAGCATCCGGCGCGCTGCCGGCGAATGCCTGAAGCGGGTCGACCTGACGCGCCGGCTGCGCCTGCTGGGTGTGCGCGCGGGCGCATTGGCGAAGCTCGCCGATCTGGTGGCGCCGCGGGTATCCCACACGGGCGGCGACGCGGGTGACGACGCGGATGTGAGCGGTACGCATGCGCTGCATGAACCGCGTGCCAGCTACAACCTGCTGCTGTTCGACACCGACGCCACTTCGAGTCGTTAGGCATCTCCGCTCGACCCATCGCCTCAATCCGAGGTGAATGCTGCCGATATTCAGCACAGATGTACAACGACGCGCTCCCGAAGCCGCTCGCCCCATGACAACCCACCGCTTCCTCGACCGCGTGTTGCTCGCCCTGCCGGCGTGTGTGCTCGCAGGCGCCGCGCATGCGCAGGCCGCCCCCCAGGCACCGAGCTCGACAGCGCCCCCGGTGGCCCCGGCAAGCCACCCCGCCGCCCCGGCGATGGGCGCCGGCAAGCTGCTGCTGACCGGCGGCGTGAGCAGCATCGACGGTGCGGCCGGTGGCGGCCTCACGCCGTGGGCCGTGATCGGCAGCTACGCGACCCAAGGCGAATTCGGCGCCACCGCATTTGTCACCCGCGCCTCCACGCAGGACTACGCGCTGACCACCTACGGCGCTGCCGTGGGCCTGTTCGACCGCGTCGAGCTGTCGATCGCACGGCAAGAGTTCAACGCCAATGTCGTGGTGCCCGACACCACGCTCAAGCTCGACATCGTCGGCGTCAAGTTGCGCGTGGCCGGAGACGCGGTGCTCGACCCGGACCTGCTGATGCCGCAGGTGGCCGTGGGCGCGCAGTTCAAGCGCCTGAACCCCGGGGCGGCCGTCGGCGGCGTGCTCGATTCGGTCGATGCCAAGCGCAGCGGCGTCGACCTCTACGTGAGCGCCACCAAGTTGTTCCTGGCGCAAGGCGTGCTGGTGAACGGCACGCTGCGCGCAACCAAGGCGAACCAGAACGGCCTGCTGGGCTTTGGTTCGACCGAGCGGCGCAGCTACCGCATCGAGCCCGAGCTGTCGCTCGCATGGCTGCTGCGGCGCAACCTGGCCGTGGGTGCCGAAGTGCGCTTCAAGCCGAACAACCTGGCCTTCGCAGGCGCAGCCTTTGAAGAGCAGGCCTGGAAGGACGTGTTCGTGGCGTGGGCGCCGACCAAGAACGTGTCGGTCACCGCCGCGTATGTGGACCTCGGCAACATCGTCGGCCACACGCACCAGACCGGCGGCTACGTGTCGCTGCAGTTCGCTTACTGAGGCCACCGCAGTCCATCGCGGCCGTATGATGCGCCGCATGAAAGTCGACCTCCTCGCCTTCCTGCGCGGCACTGCGGCCGGCCTGCTTTTCGGTGCCGTCGCGGCACACGCCGGCCAAATCCAGATGCTCGTGACCGACAAGGACGGCAAGCCGGTTCCAGATGTGGTCGTGCTGGTCGAGGCCAGCAGCAAGGCGGTGGCAGTGGCTGCACCGGCCCCCGTGGTCATCACCCAGGAAGGCGCGCGCTTCGTGCCCTTCCTGACTGTGGTGCCGGTGGGCAGCACGCTTCGCTTCGTGAACCGCGACAGCTTCGACCACCATGTGCGTTCCACCACCAGCGGGCCACTCGGCAGCGTGCCGGCGGTGAAGAACTTCGAGCTGCGGCTCGACGGGATCGAGGGCGCCGTGATCGTCGACGAATACAAGCCGCAAACCCAGCCGCGCAAGCGCAGCGGCGTGTCGGCCGCCGAGGTCCAGGTCGACGTGGCCGGCGCCATCGGCCTGGGCTGCCACATCCACGGCTCGATGCGCGGCCAGGTCTATGTGAGCGCCACGCCCTGGTTCGCGAAGACCGACGCCAACGGCGTTGCCGTGATCGACGGCGTGCCCGATGGCGCGGCTGAAGTCAGCCTGTGGCACCCGGACCAGTTGCAGGAGCAGCCGAACCAGCGTTTGCAGGTCGGAAGCGCGCCAATCAAGGCCACCGTGCAGCTCAATTTCACGCCGCGCCGCAAACGCGCCTGAACGCTGTCGGATGTGCACCACAAGGGGCGCCGAGGGCGCCCCTTGTCTTTGTGTGCTGCAGGTCACGCCGGCGTGCCGTCGAATCGTGTTTCGGGGTGAAGTGAGCCCGTGCGACAAGGCACAAATTGGCGCTCCGCCGCAGTGCGAATCCCCCCTGTTCGCCCGGCCCGCAAGCACGGGGTTCGCATGCGCCGACCGAGCCCGGACACTCGCGGCACTGCGTTGGGAAACATGCAGCGAGTGAACCAAAAACAAGCACCAAGGACATCATGAAACTCACCCAAATCGTTGCCGCAATTTCGCTTGCCGCCCTGTCCATGGGCGCCGCGCAAGCGGCCGTCGTCGAGACCACGAACTTCATCGGCAGCCCCGCCCACTTCAACGGCTTCGAGAGCATCGGCAGCAGCACCGACTATGGCGCGACGTACACCGAAGACGGCATCACCGTGACTCAGATCAACGGCGACTTCAACGGCATCTGGACGACCTCCACGCCTTATGTTGACGGCGTGGGCAACTTCACCTGGTACCCGAACGGTGGCGACAACGGCTACACCTCGATCACGATGCAGGACGGCTCCGACTTCAGCGACATGAGCTTCATCGTCGGCAGCGGCTATGGCGGCGGGACGCACTCGGTTTACTACGAACTCGCCAACAACGGCAGCGTGGTGCAGAGCGGCAGCTTGTCGCAGGTATCGGGCACGTGGCTCGGCTTCTCGGGCGGCGGCTTCGACGAGGTTCGCGTGCGCGACTCGAACGGCTTCACGTCCTCGCTCACCGACGGCTACAACGCCATCGCCATCGACAGCATCAAGACGGTCGGCGCCATTCCGGAACCCGAGACCTACGCGCTGATGTTGGCCGGCCTCTGCGCCGTGGGCTTCGTGGCCCGCCGCCGCCGCGCCTGACGCGAGGCATTGCCGACAAGCCCCGGTGGCCGCAACGCGGTGCCGGAGCACCATTGAAAAAGGGCGCCGATGGCGCCCTTTCTACTGGCTGTTGCAGCCCCGGTTCAGCGGGCCTGCCGGCGCCGCGCAACGGCAGCCATGGCACCCAGACCGGCGAGCATCAACGCGTACGTGCCCGGTTCCGGAATGGCCGCAGTGTTGTTGAACTCGACTTCACTGAGGAACACCCACTGGTTGCCACGGTTGAGCGTGACCACGAGGTCGGTTCCGTTGAACGACAGGCCGCTGGCCGTGAACGAGAACGGTGCCGAGCCGGCCGGGTCGGCAATGGCGAAGCCCGTGCCGTCGACCACGACGCCCGTGGGCGAGCTGACGCCGCCGGCCCCGTTGGCATCGTCGAAGTAGAAGGTCACCGACGAGATGGCGGTGGCCGAATTCCAGTGGAAGGTGATGGTCGGGTCGAGCGTCCAGCCCACATAGGGACCGTTGCCTGCGGGCGCTTCGGCCACGAACCAGTTGGTGGTCGCGATCACGCCATCGGTCAGGTCGCCCTTGCCGCCGGTCAGTGCCGCATTGCTGCAGGTCAGGCAGCCCGCACCGCTGTAGGTCTGGTCCCAGTACTCGTACGAGCCGGTGTTGCCGTTGAGCATGTTGTAGTAGTCGGGCGTCGTTGCGGCGCTCGCAGCTCCGAACCCCAGGCCAGCGACGAGCGCAGCGACCAGTTGAGTCAGTTTCATCATGGTTCTCCTCCGTTTTGAAGGCCCGACGGGCCCCTTTCCGGAGTGTTCGCAACAAGCCAGCGCGTCACAACCCCTTGTTCATGGGTGTTTCAGCGCTCGCTGCCGCGCGCTTTGCTCCGGCACCCGTCACTTTTCGCGCTGTGCCTGAAGGTCCGCCGTTAGCATGGCCACCACAAGACCTGCGTCGGAGACCCCATGCCCGTGATCACCCACATCGAAGACCTGCGCGTGCTCGCGCAAAAGCGCGTGCCGCGCATGTTCTATGACTACGCCGATTCAGGCTCGTACACCGAGGGCACCTACCGCGCGAACGAAGCCGACTTCCAGGGCATCAAGCTGCGCCAGCGCGTGGCAGTCAACATGGACAACCGCACGCTGCGCACCTCGATGGCGGGCACGGACACCATCATGCCGGTGGCCATTGCGCCCACCGGCCTGACCGGTATGCAGCATGCCAACGGCGAGATGCTGGCGGCGGTGGCGGCGAAGAAGTTCGGCATCCCGTTCACGCTCAGCACGATGAGCATCTGCTCGATCGAAGACATCGCGGCGGCGACGAAAGCGCCGTTCTGGTTCCAGCTCTACTGGATGCGCGACCGCGACTTCATGGAGCGCCTGATGGACCGCGCCAAGGCGGCCAACTGCAGCGCGCTGATGCTCACGCTCGACCTGCAGGTCATGGGCCAGCGCCACAAAGACCTGAAGAACGGCATGACGGCGCCGCCCAAGCCGACGCTTGCGAACATCCTGAACCTGATGATGAAGCCGCGCTGGTGCCTGGGCATGGCGGGCACCCGGCGGCACAGCTTCGGCAACCTCGTCGGCCACGCCAAAGGCGTGAGCGACATGAGTTCGCTGGGCACCTGGACGAAAGAGCAGTTCGACCCCAAGCTCGACTGGAACGACGTCGAATGGATCAAGAAGCGCTGGGGTGGGCGGCTCATCCTGAAAGGCATCATGGACGAGGAAGACGCGCGCCTGGCAGTCGAGAGCGGTGCCGACGCGATGGTCGTCAGCAACCACGGTGGCCGCCAACTCGACGGGGCGCCGTCGAGCATCAAGGCGCTGCCGCAGATCGCGCAGGCGGTGGGCAAGAACATCGAGGTCTGGATGGACGGCGGCATCCGCTCCGGGCAAGACGTGCTCAAGGCCGTGGCGCTGGGTGCGCGCGGCACGCTGATCGGCCGCGCCTTCCTCTACGGCCTGGGCGCCATGGGCGAGGCCGGCGTGACCAAGGCGCTCGAGATCATCTACAAGGAACTCGACGTGACGATGGCGTTCTGCGGCCACACGAACATTCGCACCGTGGACAAGGGCGTCCTGCTGCCCGGCACCTACTGATCAAAGGATGAGCGCCTGCCGGAATTGCGGGCGCCCGCTCGCCGAGCCGCGGCCGAACTTCTGCGGCCACTGTGGGCAGGAGACGCGGGTGCTGCCGCCCACGCTGCGTGAGTTCGCACAGCAGTTCGGCGGCAGCTACCTCGCGGCAGAAGGCGCGCTGTGGCGAACGCTGGCGCTGCTGATGCTGCCCGGCCGCCTGACCCAGGAATACCTGGCGGGGCGGCGCCGACACTACGTGTTGCCGCTGCGGCTGTACCTCACGATCAGCGTCATCGCTTTGGTCTCGTTGCGCCTGTTCGGCGTGCTGGCCATCGAGCCCATGAAGCCCGAAGACATTGCGCTGCCCCGCCCTGGCCAGCTGAGCTTCACGCTGATCGAGGTGGGTGGCCTGCGCGCCGGCATGAACGGGACCGGCTTCTTCTGCACCGGCCTGCCCACAGCGCTGTGCGCGCGCCTGAAAGACCGCATCGACCTTGACCCGAAGGCGGTGGTGCGCCAGGTTCAGGAGCTGCCCGAGCGCTTCATCTCCCACTGGGGCACGGCCATGTTCCTGCTGCTGCCGATCTTCGCCGTGTGGCTCAAGCTCAGCTACCTCGGCCGCCACCGGCGCTACACCGAGCACCTGGTGTTCGCGCTGCACCTGCACGCGTTCTGGTTCCTGATGCTCATTGCCATCGCCACGCCCTGGGCGTGGCTCAACGGCCTGGCCTTCATTGCGATACCCGTCTATGCGCTGATCGCGCTGCAGCGCATCTACGGCGGGCCGAAGTGGGCGACGCTGCTGCGCGCCGCGCTGCAGACGCTGCTCTACACCGCCACGCTGGCGGTGGCGGTGCTGCTTGTCGGGCTGTGGGCCGTGCTGGCGTAGTTGCGCGGTCGTTGCGCGGTCGTTGCGCGGTAGTCGCGCGGGCGGCGGTCAGGCGGCCACGAACTGGCCATGCAAGCCGAGCGGCAGGCCGTAGGGCAACAGCATGCGTGCCACCGGCCCGTCGGCCAAGCGCGCGGCCTCGAACACGTGCAGCGCCGTGCGCCCACGGGCCGTGTCGTACGCGGTGCCCAGCACCCAGCCATCGCCTTCGGCCGAGGTGGCTGCATTGCGCGGCACGAACACATGTTCTTCGGCGAGCCAACCGGCGCCGTACTGGAAGTGCTGCATGCGCTCGCCGCGCAGCGCGAGCACCGTGTCCACGCCTTGCACGGCCAGCATGCCGGCGTTGCCCCGGCGCTGCATCAGCACCAAGGTCCCGGTGCGCGCTCCGGTATGCCGCGTGTCGAAGCTCGGGAACTCGACCGCGGTGAGCGCGGTGTCGATCTGCCGTGCCGTGCCCTGCGCGAGGTTCAACTCCACCTGCGCCCAGTGCGCGAGCTTGTCGCGTGTGTTCGCCGGCTGCGTCAGGTCGAGCGCATGCAGGTGCTCCAGGAAGCGGGTGTAGCGTGCGTAGCCCAGGCGCAGCATGCCGCCCTCTTCCCACGCGTTGCCGATGTGGAACACGCCACCGTTCGGCAGCTCGAAACGCTTCACCGCGAAGTCGGCCTTGCGCACGACCCACGCGATCAGCGGCGCGTCGCTTTTCCACTCGAACCGGTCGAGGCTGCCCATCGGCGCCGCACCGTCCTTCAGCTTGATCGGCATCAGCAGGAACACGAGGTGGTTCTCGGTGATGGCGAAGTCATGCACCATGTCGGCCTGCGGCGCGTCGAGCACGGTTTGGCGCTTGAGCACGCCGCTGGCACCGATCTCGTAGACGATGAGCTTGCCGCTGCCGGAGGCATAGCCGAAGCTCCACACGGTGCCATCGGGCGCACGCCGCGGGTGGGCCGAGAAGGGCGCGCCGGCAGTGTCGGGCGACCAGGCTTTGAAACCCTTCGCGGCCAGCGTGTCGGGGTCGATCTGCAGGGCCGAGCCGCCCTCCCACAACGTGTACAGCTCGCGCCCGTTGTTCATGGCCAGCAGGTTGATGTTGCCGGTGTTCACCGCGTCGGCGCTGCGCGGTGCGTGGGTGCCTTCGACGGCCGAGCCGTAGCCGGGGTAGACGAAGCGGCCGGCCGCTTCTTCCTCGATCAGCTTCGGCGTGCGCAGCAACTGGCCGATGTGGCTGGCGCGGCCGTCTTGCAGGCGGAAGGCCTGCACCATGCCGTCGCCGTCGAACCAGTGCGTGTACTGCGTGCTGCCCAACTTGAAACGGGCCGGCCCGGTGCGGTAGAGCGTGCCTTGCAGGCCTGCGGGCAGCGTGCCCTCGATGGGGATGGACGCAGTCGCGAGCCGGCCCTGCAAGCCGTTGGCGATGCTGCCGTCGAGCGGTGCGTAGATGCGCCGCCACGGGCTGGGCTGGATACCGGCATCGGCATCGGCATCGGCATCGGCATCGGCGCGCGCACGCAGCGACAGGCCGGCGAGGCCGAGCGCCGAGAAGGCACGCAACGCGTCGCGGCGGGTCGGGTTCACAAGCGTGTGGGGGGTGTTGTGGGAGGTTTTCATCGCGGCCTCACTGAACCCGAACCGTGATCGTCAGGCCGGCCTCGGGCACATCGAATGCGGCGTCGGCGAAGGTCGGCGGGCCGAAGTTGCCGCGCGCGTCGCGCGAGAAGCCATAGGGCTCGGTCGGCAGGCCCATCACGTTGGCGTTGAGCTTGCCGTTGTCGTCGACGTCGTGGAACGCCGACAGCGCGTAGCGGCCCGGCGCCAGGCCGGTGAAGACGAGCTTGACGCGGCCGCTGGCATCACGCGTGCTGGCAGGTACGCGCTCGCCGCGCAGCAAGTCGCGCGGGAAGGTCTCGGCCTTGTCGAACAACCCCACGAGCACCTGCCCGGCATCGCCAGCCACGTTGTCGACGAGAACGGTCAGGTCGGCGGCATGCGCCGCGAACGGCGCCGAGGCGAGCGCCAAGGCGCACACCAGACCGGCGAGCAGGTGAGCGGGCTGCCGAATGCCCAGCCCGGCGAGCAGGGGAGCGGGCTGCGAAACGATGCGTTTGATCGGGGTCATGGGGAGCTCCGGTGGCAGTTGTGTCGGCAAGCCCTTGCTCGCCGTGACCACGACTGTGCCCAGCACTCCGCGCAACGCCCAGCGCGCTGCGACGAGTGCCGCAGCCGTGTCGCGAGACGTCGTCGCGGCGGCGCGAAGTGCGCCGCGTTCACCACCACTGCGCCGGCCTTTCCCACGAGATGGGGATTCAAGCGCACGCCAGAGTGCCGATACTTGTTGAACTCGTCGTCACCCGGGAGCGCGCCATGACCCTGGACCAACACCAAGAACTGCGCCTTTGGCATTTGCGCCACGCGCGCCAGCGCCCGGTCGAGAAGAACTTCTGGGACACGGTGCTGACGCTGTGGTTGATCGGCTGGGTCGGCGGCCCGGTTGCGCTGGTGCTGGGCTGGCCCTGGGCCGAACCGGCCTGCCTGGCGATGATCTTCCTGCCCGGGGTCTACGTTGCGCTGCGCCGCCGCTGGCACCACAGCGGGCGGCTCCGGTGCGACTGGGCGGTGGTTCTGTCGTGATGCCCAACCTCTGAGAAGCTCAGAGCTGGCGCGCCTCGAAGGTGTTGCACTCTTTCACGTTGCCGCTGGTGTAGCCGCGCTTGAACCAGCTCACGCGCTGCGCGCTGGTGCCGTGCGTGAAGCTCTCCGGCACGATCTGCCCCTGTGACTTGCGCTGCAGCGTGTCGTCGCCGATCTGCGTGGCGGCATTGAGCGCCGATTCGATGTCGCCGGCCTCCAGCCACTGCTTGCTCTGCTGCGAGTCGTGCGCCCAGATGCCGGCGAAGCAGTCGGCCTGCAACTCGACGCGCACGCTCAGCGCGTTCTGCTGCGCCTCGCTCGTGCGCCCGCGCATCGCGTCGACCTTGCCGGTGATGCCCATCAGGTCCTGCACATGGTGGCCGACCTCGTGCGCAATCACGTACGCCTGCGCGAATTGGCCCGGTGCGCCGAGGCGCGAGCGCATCGTGTCGAAGAAGCCCAGGTCGAGGTACACCTTCTTGTCGCCCGGGCAATAGAACGGCCCCATCGCGGCCTGGCCCTGGCCGCAGGCGGTGGGGTAGGCATTGCGGTACAGCACGAGCCGGGGCGGCTGGTAGGCGGCGCCCATGGCCTGGAACTGCGCGGTCCAGGTGTCTTCTGTGCTCGCCAGCACCGTGGAGACGAACTTCGACGCCGGGTCGTTCGCGGGCGGCGCGTGCGCCGGAGCCTGCTGCGTGACCGGCGCGCTGCCCCCGCCGCCACTGAGCAGGCCCAGGATGGTCAACGGGTTGATGCCGAAGATCCAGCCGCCCACCAGTGCGATGACGATGGAGCCGACGCCGATGCTGCGCCCGCCCAGGCCGAAGCCGCCTCCACCACCACCCCCGCCGCCACTGCCGTCACGTGCGTCTTCGACGTTGCTGCTCTCGCGGTTGCCTCCCCACTTCATGGTGTTCTCCTTATGCCTTGGGCAAGGTCACGCCACGCTGACCCTGGTACTTGCCGCCGCGGTCCTTGTAGCTTGTTTCGCAGATCTCGTCACTCTCGAAGAACAGCACCTGCGCGCAGCCCTCGCCAGCGTAGATCTTGGCCGGCAGCGGCGTGGTGTTGCTGAACTCCAGCGTCACGAAGCCTTCCCACTCGGGCTCGAACGGCGTCACGTTGACGATGATCCCGCAGCGCGCATACGTGCTCTTGCCCAGGCAAATGGTCAACACGTTGCGCGGGATGCGGAAGTACTCGATCGTGCGCGCCAACGCGAAGCTGTTGGGCGGGATGATGCAGACGTCGGCCTCGATGTCCACGAAGCTCTTCTCGTCGAAGTTCTTTGGATCGACCACCGTGCTGTAGATGTTCGTGAACACCTTGAACTCAGGCGCGCAGCGAATGTCGTAGCCATAGCTGCTGGTGCCGTAGCTCACGATCTTCTGGCCGTCACCGCCCACGCGCACCTGCCCCGGCTCGAACGGCTCGATCATGCCGGTCTGTTCGGCCATGCGGCGGATCCACTTGTCACTCTTGATGCTCATCGGGACGGTCTCTCGGCTCGCGGAAGGTGTGCGATTGTAGGGATCGGGTGGCCCCGGCCCCGTGGCTGCGGTGTGACAGGGCGGCCGGGTTTGGCCTACCATCGGGATCGAACTCATCGTTGAAAGGCCTGCCATGCGCGCCGCCACCGACCTGCTGGCCCAGTACGCCCAGTACCACCGCGACCAGCGCAACATCATCAGCCACTTCATCGGCGTGCCGATGATCGTCTTCGGTGTCGGGGCCCTGTTCGCGCGGCCCGAGTTCGCGCTCGGCGGGTTGGCGTTGAGCCCGGCCTGGCTGATGTTCGCCGCCGCCGCCGCCTGGTACCTGACACGCGGGGACCTCGTCCTGGGCACAGCCGTCAGCGCAGGCGTGGGCATGCTGGTACTTCTCGGCCATGCGGTCGCACGTGGCACCACCGCAGCGTGGTTGGGCTGGAGCGTGGGCACCTTCGTGGCCGGCTGGGCGATCCAGTTCATCGGCCACTGGTACGAAGGCAAGAAGCCCGCGTTCGTCGACGACATCATCGGGCTGCTGATCGGGCCGATGTTCGTGGTGGCCGAGGGCCTGTTCATGCTCGGCTGGAACAAGCCGCTGCTGGCCGAGATCGAACGCCGCGCCGGCCCGACCGTGCTGCGCGACCTGGCCCGCATCGCCTGACGCGTTCGCGACGCCGAGTGCGGCAGCCCGCATCTTCCTAGGGATTGCTGCAACTTTGCCCGCAGCGCACCCTCGCCACCCTTCAGTGGCAGGTCAAAAGGTTGAGATGGACTTCATTGAAAAGATCTTCGGCTTCGCGCCCGACGGCGGCGACGGCAACTTCGAGTTCCTTCTGTTCGCGATTCCCATCGCCGGCCTGTGCTACCTGGCGGTGCGCCGCCAGCGGCGCAAGCACCGCAACGCTGCGAAGCCCAGCTCCGACGCCTAGCGTCAGGCCCCCATGAACGCCACTGCCGAGCGCCCCTGAGCCATGCGCATCGACGACATCGGTCCGAACGCCGACACGGCTTCGCTCAGCCTCGGCCATGACCAGTCGTACTCGGGCAAGGCGCTGTGCGTCGCGCTCTCGGCCGACGGCACGCGCGCCTACCTCGGCGGCCAGTCGGGGGTGTGGCGCTCAGACGATGGCGGCGCGAACTGGTCGCACCCCGAATGGCCCGAGCCGCAGGCGAGCACCTTTGCCGT
>JANXWV010000034.1 GCA_025350965.1 Rhizobacter sp. | reverse complement strand
CGTCGTGACGAAGAAGTTGGCCGGGGCCACCACCGCCACCGAGTACGTGCCCGGGAGCACATCGAAGCCGTAGATGCCGTTGGCACCGGTGGTCGTGGTTGCGACGATGTTGCCGTTCGCATCCTTCAGGTTCACGGTCACGCCAGAGATACCGGCTTCGCCGGCATCCTGCACGCCGTTCGCGTTCGAGTCCTCCCAGACGCGGTCACCGATGTGAGCCTTCTGGACCAGGCCGGCATCGACGGTCAGGTTGGTTTGGCCGGCGGTCAGTGTGTACGTGCCGGTCTTGCCAGTGATCGCGTCCGCGTCGCTGTCGCTCGCGTCAGCACCCGAATCACGGGTGGTCAGGACATAGCCCGTCGGGGCGACAAACTGGACCGAATAGCTGCCCGGGGTCAGGTTCGTGAAAAGGTAGTTGCCATTGGCATCGGTCGTCTGCGACGTCACCACGTTGCCGTTGGAATCGAGCAAATTGACGATGACACCAGCCTTGCCGAGCTCGCCCGCATCTTGCTGCCCGTTGCCGTCGGTGTCGATCCAGACGCGGTCGCCCAGGCTGGCGGTCGGGATGATGATGTTGATGTAGTTGACGCTCAGGTCCAGGTCCGAACCGGCGCATTGGGCGACCTGCGTTGTGCTGCCCAGACCGTCGAAGCCACCGTCGTCGCGCACCTGGAAGCCGAATTGCACCAGACCGGCTGCGTTGCTCGGGGGCACGTAGCTCAAGTGGCCAGCCTGGATGTCGGCGATGCCGATCTCAGCGCCAGCCGCGACGGCCACGCCGTTCAGGAGCAGGGTGCCGGCGGTGGGGATGCTGGTGACGAGAACCGATTTGAAGTTGTTGTGCTCAACCGAATCGCTGAAGCCGAAGTCGGACTCCTTGATGACGTAGGCCGAGGCATCCACCAGCGCCACCGTGGTGTCGGTGCCGGCCGGCGCGTCGTTGACCGGGTCGACCACAACGTTCAGCAGCAGCTTGACTACGCCGCCCGCTGCCAAGCCCAGGTCAATGACGAGGCTCAACGTGTTGAAGCTGCCGAACCAGTTCGCCAGCGCCGAAGCGGTGACCTGCACCGTGTCACCATCGACCTGCGAAAACAACGCCGTCGGCGCCGAGATGTACTTCGTGGGATCGTTGGGATCCTGGACGGAAATGCTTGAGATGTTCAGCGGGCCGGTCGTCAGATAACCTGCCTGGGCCAGCAGATCGACCATGTCGAACGAGTGGTTGGTGTCTTCGCAGACGTGGACGATGGTGGTCAAAAGCGGTGCGGTCACAGGGCTCTCCTTGGCGATTTTTTGGTGCAGCGAGGCGCGAATCTACCTGTAACGGCACACCATTTGTTACCTTTCGCCCCCCGTGATCCGGGGGATTTGGCTTCTGTTTTAGGGGTGGCGGCCGGTTTCGATTCGAAAACGTGAACTTTTTCGCCGCCCTGTTGCAGTGCAACACGTGACAAGGTGTGCGCAACAATCCAACCCATGCAGGCTCACCGATCCGACCCGATCCTGGCCGTGGCCACTGCGAGCGGCCGCGGGGCGGTGGGCATCGTCCGCGCATCGGGGCCCGACCTGGCTGCGCTGATCAGCGGCTTGTTCGCACGTGCGCTCGTACCGCGCCAGGCCACGTACCTGCCCTTCACCGACGCCGCTGGCGCACCCATAGACAGCGGCCTGGCCATCTACTTTCCGGCGCCCCACTCGTACACCGGCGAAGACGTTCTCGAACTGCAGGCTCACGGCGGGTCGGTGGTGTTGCAACTGCTCGTCGCGCGCTGCATCGAGGTGGCTTCCGACGCCGACCCTGTCACGGGGCAGCGGCGGCTGACCGGCCTGCGGTTGGCACGCCCCGGTGAGTTCACCGAACGTGCGTTTCTGAACGACAAGCTCGACCTGGCACAAGCCGAGGCGGTGAGCGACCTGATCGACGCCAGCACCGAAGCCGCCGCGCGCTCGGCAGGCCGCTCGCTGAGTGGCGCGTTCTCGAACGAGATCAATGCGCTGCGCGACGCCCTCGTCACCCTGCGCATGCTCGTCGAAGCCACGCTCGACTTCCCGGAAGAGGAGATCGACTTCCTCGAGAAGGCCGGCGCACGCGGGCGCCTGGAAGCAATTGCGTTGCAGGTCGACCGCGTGCTCGGCCGCGCGCGGCAGGGCGCCTTGCTCCGCGAGGGCATCAGCGTGGTGCTGGCCGGGCAGCCCAACGTGGGCAAGAGCTCGCTGCTGAACGCGCTGGCCGGCGCCGAGCTTGCGATCGTCACGCCCATTCCCGGCACGACGCGCGACAAGGTCACGCAGACGATCCAGATCGACGGCGTGCCGGTGCACGTGATCGACACCGCCGGCTTGCGTGACGCGCAGGACGAGGTCGAGCGCATCGGGGTGGCACGCAGCTGGGCCGAGATCGACCAGGCCGACGCGGTGCTGTTCCTGCACGACCTGACCCGCGCCGGCGAGCCGGCCTACGAGGCCGAAGACGCCCGCATCGATGGCCGGCTGCCCGCCGCCTTGCGCCGCGGCGCGCGGCTGGTGCATGTGTTCAACAAGGCCGACGCCGTGCCGCCGGTGGTGCGGGCTGCCGTGCCCCGCCCGAATGACGCGGTGGAGTTATCGGCCCTGACCGGCGCAGGCATCGACACCTTGCGCCGGAAGCTGCTCGAGCTGGCCGGCTGGCACGCGCAGCCCGAAGGCTTGTTCATTGCCCGCACCCGGCATGTCGACGCACTGCGGCGCAGCCGCGATCACCTCTTGCAGGCCCAGGCCCAGGCCGCGCGCGCCGACGCGGCGCTGGACCTGCTCGCCGAAGAGCTGCGCCTGGCACACGACGCGCTCGGCGAAATCACCGGCGTGTTCACGCCCGACGACTTGCTGGGCGAAATATTCAGTCGCTTCTGCATCGGCAAGTGAGCGCCCGACCGGCCGGTGAGCAACCCGACCGGCGGAGCCTGCGCGGCGACGAAGGGCCGCGGCGCTGGCCACGCCGGGCCGGTGCAGGCCGCGGGCGCCGACCATAATCTTCGCAATGCGGGCCCCGCACACGGCGCTGGAGAAGACAGATGGAAATCGATGACCTGGTCCAGGCGATCCAGACGCTGAATGCCGACGATGCGTTCCGCGCGCGGCTGAACCTGGATCAGTGGCGCAACATCGCGCCCTACCTCACCCACCACGAGATTCGCGTCGGCGACCTGTTGATCAAGCAGGGCGACACCGATCGCACGATGTATTTCCTGGCGCAGGGCAGCTTGCAGATTTTCGTGACCGGTGGGCCGCCCGGCAGCAACCGCATTGCGATCCTTCGTACCGGCTCGGTAGTCGGTGAACCCGGTCTCTTCGGCGACAGCGCGCGCATGGCCAATGTCGAGGCGATGACGCCGTGCACCGTGTTCGCGCTGCGCGGACCGCGCTTTGAAGAGCTGGGTCAGCGCTTGCCGGCGCTCGCGCTCGAACTGCTGCGTGCCGCGGGCGGTGTCATGGCGATTCGAATGCGCGCCAACCTCGCGAAGCAAACTCCATTCAGCTGATTGTCGAGAAAACCCGCTTTCGCGT
>JANXWV010000025.1 GCA_025350965.1 Rhizobacter sp. | reverse complement strand
TACTCGTACCGCCTGTCGATCGTGCACTTCTGGGCGCTGATCTTCACCTACATGTGGGCCGGCCCGCACCACCTGCACTACACCGCACTGCCCGACTGGGCACAGAGCGTCGGCATGGTGTTCTCGCTGGTCCTGCTGGCGCCGAGTTGGGGCGGCATGATCAACGGCATGATGACCTTGTCGGGTGCGTGGCACAAGCTGCGTGACGACCCGATCCTGAAGTTCCTGATCGTCGCACTGTCGTTCTACGGCATGGCCACCTTCGAGGGGCCGATGATGTCGATCAAGACAGTCAACGCGCTGTCGCACTACACCGACTGGACCATCGGCCACGTGCACGCCGGCGCGCTGGGTTGGGTCGGCCTGATCTCGATGGGCTCGCTGTACTACCTCATTCCGCGCATGTACGGCCGCACCACCATGTACAGCGTGCCGGCCATCAACCTGCACTTCTGGATCGCGACCCTGGGCATCGTGCTCTACATCGCAGCGATGTGGATCGCCGGTGTGATGCAGGGCCTGATGTGGCGCGCGCTCAACGCCGACGGCACGCTGGTCTACACCTTCGTCGAGGGCGTCAAGGCAACGTGGCCGTTCTACATCGTGCGTCTTGCAGGCGGGCTGCTCTACTTCGCCGGCATGTGCGTGATGGCGTGGAACGTGGTGATGACGGTGCGCAGCGGCTCGAAGCGCGCAGCCATCGTGCCGACGCTCGTGATGGCCTGACCAGAGACCCCGCCCATGTCCCAAGACTCCCAACACACGCCTGTGCATGGTCACGAGCGCATCGAGACCAGCAACTTCCTGATGATCGTGCTGATCCTGCTCGTGGTCGCCGTGGGCGGGCTGGTCGAGATCGTTCCGCTGTTCTTCCAGCGCTCCACCACCGAGCCCGTCGCGGGGCTGAAGCCTTACGAAGCACTGCAACTCGTCGGCCGCGACATCTACGTGCGCGAGGGTTGCTACAACTGCCACTCGCAGATGATCCGCCCGCTGCACGCCGAGACGCTGCGCTACGGCCACTATTCCATGGCCGGCGAGTTCGTCTACGACCGCCCGTTCCAGTGGGGCAGCAAGCGCACCGGCCCCGACCTGCACCGCGTCGGCGGCAAGTACAGCGACGAGTGGCACCGCATTCACCTCGAGGGCCCGCGCGACCTGGTGCCCGAGTCGAACATGCCGGCCTACCCGTGGCTCACTCGGGCGGCCATCGACCCAGCCAGCGTGCCGCCACGGCTGGTCGCACTCAAGCGCCTGGGCGTGCCCTACACCGACGCCGAAGTGGTGGCCAGCGCCGACGCCGTCAAAGGCAAGACCGAGCTGGACGCACTGATCGCGTACCTGCAGTCGCTCGGCATCCACGTGAAGTGAAAGGGCACACCATGGACTTGAACGACATCCGAAGCGGGGTCACGCTGCTGAGCTTCTGCATCTTCCTCGGGTTGATGGCATGGACGTATTGGCCCGCACGCCAGCGTGAGCACGACGCGGCGGCATTGCTGCCCTTCGCCGGCGAAGCCGCCGACACGCCGCTCTACCAGCAGCTCCGCTCCGAGCCGGGCCGCAGCGATGAGTGACTTCTTCAGCGGCGCATGGTCGGTCTACATCACGGCGGCCACTGTCATCGGCCTGCTGGCCTGCGTGGCCTTGCTGATCATCGCCGCGCGGCGCCGCGTGATGGCCGGCGACAACACGACAGGCCACGTCTGGGACGAAGACCTGCGCGAGCTCAACAACCCCCTGCCGCGTTGGTGGATGTGGCTCTTCGTGTTGACCGTGGTGTTCGCGTTCGGCTACCTCGCGGTGTACCCAGGCCTCGGCAGCATGCCCGGCACCTTCGGCTGGACGAGCGTGGGCCAGCATGCCGCCGAGCAGGCCAAGGCGCGTGCCGAAACGGCGCCGCTATTTGCCGCGTTCGCAGCCACGCCGGTACCACAGCTTGCGCGCAACCCGCAGGCCATGGCGGTGGGCGAGCGGCTGTTCGCAAACAACTGCGCCACCTGCCATGGCTCGGACGCGCACGGCAGCAAGGGCTTCCCGAACCTGACCGACACCGACTGGCTCTGGGGCGGCGCGCCCGAGCGCATCAAGGAGACGATCACGATGGGCCGCCAAGGCATGATGCCGCCCCTCGCCGCTGCGGTGGGCACGGCGGAAGACGTGCGCAACGTGGCCAACTACGTGCTCAGCCTGTCGGGCAGCGCGCACAACAACATCGCCGCCGAACTCGGCCGGTCCAAGTTCGCGGTCTGCGCGGCCTGCCACGGCCCTGCCGGCAAGGGCAACCCGGCCCTCGGTGCGCCGAACCTGACCGACAGCGTGTGGCTGCACGGCTGGGGCGAAGAGGCCATCGTCGCGATGGTGACGAACGGCAAGACCAACGTGATGCCGGCGCATGGCGAGCGCCTCTCGGCCGAGCAGATTCACGTGCTCACCGCCTACGTGTGGGGCTTGTCGAACACGCCATCGGCGGCCGGCCCATGAGGCTGCGATGACGCTGCCCGGCGCTGCGCGCACGCGCGTCATTCCGATCACGCCGGTCGCCGGCGCGCCGGGGCTGGTGTCGCTCTACGAAAAGCAGAAGAAGATCTACCCGCGCTCGGTACACGGTGCCTTCGCGCGCTGGCGCTGGGCCATGGTGTGGCTGACCCAGCTGCTGTTCTATGGCCTGCCGTGGCTCATGTGGAACGGCCGCCAGGCGGTGCTGTTCGAGCTGAGCTCGCGGCGCTTCTACATCTTCGACCTGGTGCTGTACCCGCAGGACTTCATCTACCTCACCGGCGTGCTGGTGCTCTCGGCGTTCGGCCTGTTTTTCTTCACCGCAGTCGGCGGGCGGCTGTGGTGCGGCTATGCGTGCCCGCAGACCGTCTACACCGAGATCTTTCTCTGGGTCGAGCACCACACCGAAGGCGAGCGCGGCGCCCGCATGAAGCTCGACGCTGGGCCGTGGACCGCGAACAAGCTGTGGCGCAAGAGCGCGAAGCACGCGGTGTGGCTGGCCATCGGCCTGTGGACCGGGTTCACGTTCGTCGGCTCCTTCACGCCGATCAAGACGCTGTGGGCCGAGGCGTTCACCCTGGGCTTCGGCCCGTGGGAGTGGTTCTGGGTCAACTTCTACGGCCTGGCCACCTACGGCAACGCCGGCTTCCTGCGCGAGCAGGTATGCAAGTACATGTGCCCCTACGCGCGCTTCCAGAGCGCGATGTTCGACCGAGACACCTTGATCGTCAGCTACGACACCGCCCGCGGTGAGCCGCGCGGCACACGGGCGCGCGGTGCCGACCTGGGCGTGCTCAAGCTCGGCGACTGCATCGACTGCGGCCTGTGCGTGCACGTGTGCCCGACCGGCATCGACATCCGCGAGGGCCTGCAGTACGAGTGCATCGCGTGCACCGCATGCATCGACGCGTGCGACAGCGTGATGGACAAGATGCACTACCCGCGCGGGCTGATCCGCTACGCCACGCAGAACGGGCTGGAGCAGGGCATGACCCAGCCGCAGATGTGGCAGCGGGTGTTCCGCCCGCGGGTGCTCGTCTACGGCGCGGTGCTGGTGGTGATCTCGGCCGCGTTCGCATGGAGCCTGGCGGTGCGCCACACCTTCAAGGTCGACGTGGTGCGCGACCGCATGACGCTGGCGCGCATCAATGAGGCAGGGCAGGTCGAGAACCTGTACCGCCTGCAGCTGATGAACGCGACCGAGCAGCCGCAGAGCTACCACGTGGCGGTGCACGGCATAGAAGGTGCGGCACTCGCGGGCGCAGGCGCAGGCACTGTTGACGTGCTGCCGGCGCAGGCGCGCTGGGTCACGCTGGCAGTGCGCGTGCCGCCGGAGGAGGCGCGCGCCCTTGGCGCCGGGGCGCACCCGATACGTTTCGAGGTTGTGGCAGGGTCGGATGCGGGGGCCGTGGTGAGCGAGCGCTCCACGTTCGTCGTGCCGCGTTGACAAGGGCTTGAGGAGCGAACACATGGTCAAAGAGCAGATGGGACCGGTCCAGCCGTGGTGGCGCATACGCATGCTGTGGCTGGTGTTCGGCGGGCCGGCGGTAGTCGTCGTGGCAAGCTTCGCGCTGCTCTTCGTCGCGGTGCGAGGGGGCGACACGCCGCTGCCGCAAGCTTCGGCAGGCGCCGATGCACAGTCACCCGCCACCCAGGCACGCAACCATGCTGCAACGCCCCGGCCCTGATGCGGCCATGCCGGCTGGCAACCATGCACGGCCGCTGCGCGAACGCGTGCTGCTGATCCTGTGGCCGGCCTTCGTGATGGCCGGCGTGCTCGAGGCGCTGGTGTTCGTCGTGGTCGACCCGGGCTCGCTGCACTGGTTCGGCGCCGAGCCGCTGCAGTGGTCGGCCAGCGCGGTCTACTCGGTCACGTTCCTGATCTTCTGGAGCGTGGTGGCCACCTCCGGCGCGCTGACGCAGTTGCTCGACGCACCCGGCCCACTGCCAGAGTGACCGTGGCCAGGCGCTCCGCCCACTGACGGTGTTCGCATGCAGTGGCCGTTGATCCTCGCCGGGCTTGCCCTCGGGCTTGCCGCCACACCGCACTGCGCCGCCATGTGCGGCGCACCGTGCGCGGCCCTGACCCACGGCAGCGGCCGTTCAGCCGGCAGCTTTCATGCGGGCCGCTTGATCGGCTATGCGGCGGGCGGTGCACTGGCGGCGGGCAGCGTCAGCGTGCTGGGCACCTGGAGCGAGGCGTCGCCCGCACTCCGCCCCGTCTGGACCTTGCTGCATCTGGGCTTTCTCGCGCTCGGCCTGTGGTGGGTGGCCACCGGCCGCCAACCCGCGATGTGGCGCAGCGGAGGCACCGTGCCCGTGCCCGTGCGCTTGGTCCGCCGCAAAACGCAGGTGGCCCGGGCCGGCCTGGCCGGTGTCGGCTGGGTGGCGTGGCCGTGCGCCGCGTTGCAAGGCGCGTTGATGCTGGCCGCGCTGGGCGGCAGCCCGCAAGGAGGCGCTCTCGTGATGGCGGCCTTCGCGCTGGCCTCGGCGCCCGGCCTGGCCATGGCCCCGTGGCTGTTGGCGCGCTGGCGCGGGGCGGGCGGCGGCGGGGGGTCCGCGAAGCAGGTGTCGGCGCTCGGCTTTCGCGCGGCGGGTGCGAGCCTGGCACTGGTTTCGGGCTGGGCCTTGACGCACGGCCTCTGGGAGCCCTTCGCGCTGTGGTGCGCCGGCGCCTGATCCAGCGCGCCCGCGTTCAGCCTAGAACGCCCAGCAGCACGGCCTGGATCACGAGACAGCGCCACGCGTCGGAGCCGGGCTCGGTGGGGGCCGAGGCGTGCGCAAGTCGATGGGCCGGATGGGCCGCCGAGGCGAGGCCGTCGAACACCGGCACGCCCGCATCGGCGCTGATGCGCAGCACCAGGTCGTGCGGCAACCCCATGCAGTCCAGTGCGTCGTAAAGGCGGCCCAGCACATGCGCCGTTCGTTGCACTTCGGCTGCCGTGCTCAGCGCGGACAGGCTGGGCCGCAGCAGCGCAACCTGTGCACCCAGCGCGTTGGCAGCGTGGGTGAAGAGCTTCGCGTCGTCGTCGTCGGCCACACCGCACACCAGGCCGAGCTTCTTGCCGTGCAGGGGTGGTTGCCCCCCAGCAGCTTGCGCCGTCCCGGCGGCTTGCGACGCTGGCACCGCCTGGGCGCGGGCGAGCAGTGCGCTCATGTGCGCGCTGAGAGCCTCGAACTCAACGAGGCTGCACCGGTTCAGATCGAGGGCCATGGTGCATGCGGGCGGGTGCGGGTTGAAGTTGGCTGTCGACAGGTTGCACAGCCTACAGAACGCCCGATGCAGGAGCTTGACGGGGCTCAAGCCCGTGCTGCATGCGGCCTTGGCAAGGGTGCGCTGGGCGGTGGACCCGCGCCGTACTTGCCGCGCCGTTTACAGACTGTTCACACACTGCGACACAAGCGTTCACCCCGTTATTCAAGGGGCCGCCGCAGCTTCCTAGCATTCGATGGATCGATCTGCCAACAATGACGAGGAGTTGATCATGCTGAGCCAAGACGCCCCAGTTGCCACGCCGCACGCATCAGGCCTGATGGGGGTACCGAGCCAGAGTGAACCGGCCGCGCTGCGCGCCGTGACCGGCGCCAGCGAGAACTGCGCGACGAGCGCGAGCATCGCCGCCACGCTGGCGCTCGTGAATGAGCGCCTTGCGCCGCAGCGCCGGCTCGTACATGCGGGCGAAGAGATCTACCAGGCCGGCGAGCGCTTCGGCAACCTCTACATCCTCAACTCTGGCTTCTTCAAGATCGTGAGCACCTCGCCCGACGGGCGCGAGCAGGTGGTCAGCCTGAAATTCCGGGGCGACTGGCTCGGCTTCGATGGCATTGCAGGGGCCGCGTACAGCTGCAACGCCGTGGCCATGGACACCGGTGAGGTGTGGGTGCTCCGCTACGAGGCGTTGCTGGCCGCGTGCGCCGCCGACCGGGGCTTGCTCACTGCAGTGCACGAGGCGATGAGCCGCGAGATCGGCCGCGACCGCGATTCGCTGCTTTCCATGTGCACCTTGCCTGCCGACGCGCGGGTGGCCGAGTTCCTGCGCCTCTGGGCAGAATCGCTGGCGCGACGCGGCCTGCGCAGCGACCAGATCACATTGCGCATGACGCGCGCCGAGATCGGCAACTACCTGGGCATGACGCTCGAAACCGTGAGCCGCGCGCTGTCGCGCCTGGCGCGCGACAAGGTGATCTGCTTCGCCACGAAGGGCAGGCGCGATGTGCATATCCCCGATGTCGCGGCGCTGACGGTCTTCGTGCAGCATTGCCTCGCGCCCCAACGCACGTTGCAGTGAAGCGCCGGTCGAGCCGCCCCGACACCGAGTTGCATTTCAGCGCACGTTGACAGCCGTGGCGATGGCCTGTGCCAGCTCGGCGCGCGTACAGGGTTTGCGCAGCAGTTCCCACGTGGGCGGGGTGTCGCGGTCGGCCTCCAGAAGCTCGGCCGAATAGCCCGACATCAACAGCACGGCCATCGATGGCAAGCGGGCCTGGGCGCGGGCTGCCAGCTCGGTGCCGCGCATGCCGGCGCCCAGCGCAATGTCGGTCAGCAACAGTTCGTATCGGGCGTCCAGGGCAAGCGTGTTCCAGGCCTGTTCGCCGCTGGTGCAAGCCGTCACGCGGCAACCCAGGGCGAGCAAGAACGCGTGCATCAAGGTACGCACATCGGCATCGTCTTCGACCAGCAACACGCGCAGCCCGGGGCGGACCTTGACGCTCACCTCGGCCGCAGGCGGCGCGGCGGGCAGGGCGTCGATGCGCGGGATGTACAGCGTGACGGTGGTGCCGGCGCCGGGCGCGCTGCGAATCGCGATGCCGCCGTGCGACTGCTTCACGAAGCCGTGCACCGTGCTCAGGCCGAGGCCGGTGCCGCGCCCTGACTCCTTGGTGGTGAAGAACGGCTCGAACGCGCGCTCCTTCACCTCGTCGGTCATGCCGCTGCCCGTGTCGGTGATCGAGATCGCGACGTACTCACTGGCCTTGCCTTCATGGGGCTCCGCACCACCGTGCACATCGTCCGGAATGGTGGTGCAGGGCTCGGCGTGAAAGCGCAATCGCCCACCGCCGGGCATGGCATCGCGGGCATTGATGGCAATGTTGAGCAGGGCCGATTCGAGTTGCCCCGCGTCGGCCAGGCAAGGTGGGCAGGGCAGCGCATTCACTTCGATGGCGATGCGCTGGTCGAGCGTGCGCTCAAGCATGTCGCACAGCGAGCGCAGCAATGCGTTCACGTCCACCGAGCTCGGCTGCAGCACCTGGCGGCGCGAGAAGGCGAGAAGCTTGCTCGTCAGTTCTGCCCCGCGCTTGCTGGCGCGCGCTGCCGCTGCCACGAGCTGCAGTGCATGGCTTTGTTGCGCAAGCGCCGGCAGTTCTTCGAGCACCTGCAGGTTGCCCTGTATCACGGTGAGAAGGTTGTTGAAATCGTGAGCGATGCCGCCCGTCAGTTGCCCCACGCTTTCCAGGCGCTGCGCGTGGTTCAGCGCCTCTTCGGACTGCGCACGTTGCAGGCTGGTCGCGAGCAGGTTCGAGAGCGATTCCAGAAAGTGCAACTCGTCGACACCGAAGGCCCGCAACTCGCGCGAAAACACCACCAGCGCACCGATGCAGCGACCCTTGTCCGACAACGGTACCGCCAGTGCACTCGTCAGGCCCGCGTCGAGATGCGCCTGTGGCACAGCGAAGCGCCGTTCGCCGCGAAGGTCGGCAATGCGGAGCGGCTGGCCTTGTGCCAGCACGAAGCCAGGTACCGTGTCCGGGCTGTTCGCCACCCGGGTGCCCAAGGGCTCGCGGGCCAATGTGCTTTCGGTGCCGTCGACGCTGACGAGTTCGCATGTCTGGCCATCTGCCACCACCAGCCACACCGTGACCAGGTCGGCCTGCAACGCCCGTGTGGCGATCTGCGGCACCCGGGCAAGCACCACCTGCGGGTCGCGCGCGTCCACGGCCAGTTGCCCCAACTCGGCCAGGCATTCGCTGTAGCGCGCCCTCTGCAAAGCCTGCTTGACGCGTGGGTAGGCGCCGATGTCGCGGATGGCGGCAACGACCAGCGGCTGGCGGCTGCCGTGCACCGGGCTCAGCGCGATCTCGACCATGACTTCGGTGCCGTCCTTGCATTTCGCCACCAGCTGCGTCTGCATGCTCATCGGCCGCGGGCGCGGGTTCTTGCCGTAGGCGTTGCGGTATCCGGCATGGCGTGAGCGAATACTGTCGGGCACCAGCACGTCGATACTCAGGCCCGTGAGTTCACCGTCGGCATAACCGAGCAGCAACGCAGCGGACGGGTTGGCCAGCAAGATGGTGCCCTGTGCATCGGACACGAGCAGGGCGTCTGGATAGGCCGCAAACAGCGCACGGAACACGTCGTCGCCGACCGCTTCCGCAGCGTTCGGCTGCGCCGGCGGCTCAGCGAGTGCTTGGGTCGGCAAGGGCCGATGCGGATCCACGCGCTCAGCCTGCCTTCACCGGTGCCACGAAAATGTAGCCCGCACCGCGCACCGACTTGATGAGCTGCGGGTCATCTGCGTCAGCTTCCAACTTGCGGCGCAGGCGCCCGACGAGCACGTCGATCGTGCGGTCGAACGGGCCGGCATCGCGGCCGCGCGTCAGTTCCAGCAAAAAGTCGCGCGAGAGCACGCGCCCCGGGTGGCTGGCGAAGGCCACGAGCAGCGCGAACTCGCCGCCGGTCAGCGGCGCCTCACGGCCATGCGCATCGGTCAGGCTGCGTGCTGCGGTGTCGAGCACCCAGCGGTCGAAACGCAGGGTGTCGCCACGCAAGTCGTTGGCACGGGCTGCATGAGGTACATCCGGCGAGGGTTCTGGCGGGGCGATGCGGCGCAGCACGGCCTTGATTCGTGCTAGCAACTCGCGCAGGTCGAACGGCTTGGTGACGTAGTCGTCGGCACCGACTTCGAGGCCCACGACCTTGTCGACCGTGTCGCCGCGCCCGGTGAGGATGACGAGCCCACAACGCCAGTGCTCGCGAAGCTGCCTTGCGATCGCGAAGCCGTCTTCGCCCGGAAGGCCCAGGTCGAGCAGCACCAACGCCGGCGCGTCGCTGGCCATCAATGGAAACACGGCTCGGCCACTGTGCAGTTGGGTGGTCCGAAAGCCGTGCCCCGCCAGGTAATTGGCGAGAAGTTGGGTGATGTCGATTTCATCGTCGACGATGGCGATATGGGGTGCGGAAGTCACGCATGAGCGTAGCAGTTTCATCGGCGGAAGCTGGAACCTGAATGGATAAATGCATGACGATGTATATTATGTCAACTCAATGATACGCATAGGTTGGCGACATCAGCGATCCCATCGCAGCGAACTGTCGCTGCGGCCAACAACACCGGCTGCCACGACCGAAACGCCCCCGCGCACAGCGACCCGCCGGTCACCGCACGCGTGGAGCGAGCCGCCAAACTCAATCAAGCCGTCTCGCGCGACGCCTTCTTGCGGTCGTGCTCTTTCAGGTGACGTTTGCGGATGCGGATCGTCTTCGGCGTGATCTCGACCAGCTCGTCGTCGGCGATGAACTCCACCGCATATTCGAGGGTCAGGATGATCGGTGGCGTGATCTTGATGGCGTCTTCCTTGCCGCTGACGCGGAAGTTCGTCAGCTGCTTGCCGCGCACAGCGTTCACCACCAGGTCGTTGTCCCGGCTGTGGATGCCGATGATCATGCCCTCGTAGAGCGCGTCGCCCGCCTTGACGAACATGCGGCCGCGGTCGTCGAGCTTGCCGAGTGAATACGTCACCGCTTCGCCATCGTCCTGGCTGATCAGCACGCCCTGCTTGCGACCCTCGATCTCGCCCTTGTACGGCTCGTAGCTGTCGAAGATGTTGCTGATCAGACCGGTGCCGCGCGTCAGGTTCAGGAACTCGTTCTGGAAGCCGATGAGGCCACGTGCCGGGATCTTGTAGTCGAGCCGCACGCGGCCCATGCCGTCCGGCTCCATGTTCACGAGCTCGGCCCGGCGTTCACCCATGGCCTGCATCACAGCGCCCTGGTGCTGGTCTTCGACGTCGGCCGTCACGGCTTCGATCGGCTCCAGGCGCACGTCGCCTTGCATGCGGAACACCACGCGCGGCTTGCTCACGGCCAACTCGTAGCCTTCGCGGCGCATCGTTTCGAGCAGGATGGTCAGGTGCAGTTCGCCCCGGCCCATCACCTCGAAGATGCCGTCTTCGTCGGTCTCGCGCACACGCAACGCCACGTTGCTCTGCAGCTCGCGCTGCAGGCGGTCCCAGAGCTGGCGGCTCGTGACGAACTTGCCTTCACGGCCCGCCAACGGCGAGTTGTTGACGCAGAAATTCATCGTGAGCGTCGGCTCGTCGACGTTCAGCATGGGCAACGGCACAGGGCGCTCGATCTCGGTCAGGGTCACGCCGATGCCGATGTTCTCGATGCCGTTGATCAACACGATGTCGCCGGGGCCGGCTTCGCTGGCTTGCTGGCGTTCCAGGCCTTCGAACTTCAGCACCTGGTTCACGCGGGCGTTGAACGGCGTGCTGTCGGGCCCGCTGTACACGGCCACGTTCTGCATGGGTTTCAACGTGCCCTGGTTGATGCGGCCGATGCCGATGCGGCCGACGTAAGTGGAATAGTCCAGTGAGCAGATCTGCAGCTGCAGCGGCGCATCGGGCTCGCCTCCGTGCGCAGGCACGTGGCTCAGGATGGTGTCGAACAGCGGCCCGAGCGTGGTGCCGATCTCGCCCTGCGTCAGCGTGGCCCAGCCGTTCAGGCCGGAGGCGAACACGACGGGGAAGTCGAGCTGCTCTTCGGTCGCACCGAGCTTGTCGAACAGGTCGAAGGTGGCGTTGATGACATAGTCGGCACGCGCGCCCGGGCGGTCGACCTTGTTCACGACGACGATCGGCTTCAGGCCGAGCGCCAGCGCCTTCTTGGTCACGAAGCGCGTTTGCGGCATCGGGCCTTCGACGGCATCGACCAGCAACAGCACCGAGTCGACCATCGACAGCACGCGCTCGACTTCACCGCCGAAGTCGGCGTGGCCCGGTGTGTCGACGATGTTGACGTGCGTGCCCTTCCACTCGACCGCGCAGTTCTTCGACAGGATCGTGATGCCACGCTCCTTTTCGAGGTCGTTGTTGTCCATCACGCGTTCGGCGACCTTCTCGTTTTCGCGGAAGGTACCGCTCTGGCGCAGCAGTTGGTCGACGAGCGTGGTCTTGCCGTGGTCGACGTGGGCAATGATGGCGATGTTTCGGATCTGTCTGGTCATGGTGCAGTACGGGTTGAGTTGACGCTTGTGGCGTCGAGAAGGCCTTGCACCTCCAGCGGGCTGAGCAGCCTGGTTGAAATGAGTTCACCGGCGGTGATGTGCGCACCGCCCAGGAAGGCCTTGGGCTCGGGGCCATAGACGCGCACATTGGGCGTGTCGGCAAGCTTCGTGCGGCGGCGCACACCGCTGAGAAAACGGCCCGCATCTTCCGTGCCGAGCCGCACTTCGGGCCAGCCGGCCACGAGCGCATCGGCAGCGGCGAGGGCAGCGTCGCGCTCGCCTTCGGTCATGGCAGCGAGCTGCTCCAGTGTCAATGCGCCCTGCAGCGTCAGCGCCCCGCTGCCCGTGCGGCGCAGGCCCGCCAGGTGCGCGCCGCAACCCAGCGATTCGCCGATGTCTTCGGCGAGCGTCCGGATGTAAGTGCCCTTGCTGCATTGCACGTCGAGTTGCCACTCGGCATGTTCGCCACTGACGATGGCAATGTGATGAATCGTCACGCTGCGTGGCTCACGCTCGACTTCGATGCCGGCGCGGGCGTACTCATAGAGCGGCTTGCCATCGCGCTTGAGCGCCGAGTGCATGGGCGGAACCTGTTGAATGGGGCCGGTGAAGCGGGCGCAGGCGGCTTCCATCGCCGCGCGGGTCACGTTTACGTCACGGCGCTGCAGTTGCTCACCCTCAGCATCGGCGGTGGTCGTGGTAACGCCCAGCTTCAGCGTGGCGAGGTAGCGCTTGTCGGCGTCCAGGCTGATCTGCGAGAACTTGGTGGCGGCGCCGAAGCACAGCGGCAGGAGGCCGGTGGCCAGCGGGTCGAGCGTGCCGGTGTGGCCGGCCTTCTCGGCACGGTACAGGCGCTTGGCCTTCTGCAACGCGTCGTTGCTCGACAGGCCGAGCGGCTTGTCGAGCAGCAGCACGCCGTGTACGGCACGGCGTTGAATGCGAACGCGCTCTTGGCCCTGCACGGCTCAGTCGTCCTTCGCCCGCGTGGCGTTAGCCTGCACGATCAGCGCGTTCAATTCGGCGGCACGCTCGGTGGTGCGGTCGAACTTGAAATGCAGCGTGGGCACGGTGTGGATCTGCAGGCGCTTGAACAGGCTGTTGCGGATGAAGCCGGCCGCTTCGTTCAGCGCCAGTTCGCATTCCAGCGGGTTGCCGATCAGCACCGAGAACAGCACGGTTGCGTGCGCGTAGTCGGCCGTGACCTCCACCGCGTTCACGGTGATCATGCCGACGCGCGGGTCTTTGAGGTCGCGCACGAGTTCGGCCACATCGCGCTGGATCTGGTCGGCCACGCGGAAACCGCGGTTGGGGATGGATCGTTTGTGTTTCATGGGGACTCTTCAAACACAAACCCCGCCAGCTTTTCAGAAGGCGGGGTCGGTGGTTGAGACCAAACCGCCTTATAGCGTTCGGGCAACTTCCTTCACCTCGAAGAACTCGAGCTGATCGCCCTCTTTGATGTCGTTGTAGTTCTTCAGCTTGATACCGCACTCGAAGCCGCTGGCCACTTCACGCACATCGTCTTTGAGGCGGCGCACCGACTCCACTTCGCCGGTGTAGACGACGATGTTCTCGCGCAGCAGGCGGAAGCGCGCACCACGGCGCACCAGGCCGGCGGTGACCATCGAACCCGCCACGGTACCGATCTTCGACGCCACGAACACGGTGCGAATCTCGGCCGTGCCGATGACTTCTTCGCGCTGTTCGGGGGCCAGCATGCCGGTCATGGCGAGCTTGATCTCATCGACCGCGTCGTAAATGATGTTGTAGTAGCGGATGTCGACGCCGTTGTGCTCGGCCAGCTTGCGCGAGCCGGCATCGGCCCGCGTGTTGAAGCCGATGATGACCGCCTTGGATGCAATGGCCAGGTTCACGTCCGACTCGCTGATGCCGCCCACGGCTGCATGCACGATCTGCACCTTGACCTCGGCGGTGCTGAGCTTGAGCAGCGATTGCGCCAATGCTTCCTGCGAGCCCTGCACGTCGGCCTTGATGATGAGCGCGAGCGTTTGTGCAGCGCCCTGCCCCATCGAGTCCATCAGGTTCTCGAGGTTTGCGGCCTGGCGGCGCGCAAGCTTCACGTCGCGGTACTTGCCCTGGCGGAAGGTTGCGATTTCGCGCGCACGGCGCTCGTCGCCCAGCACCATGAACTCGTCACCGGCCTGGGGCACTTCCGTCAAACCCTGGATTTCGACCGGAATCGACGGGCCGGCTTCGGCAATCGATTTGCCGTTTTCGTCGAGCATCGCCCGAACCCGGCCGAAGCTCGAACCCGCCAGCAACACATCGCCGCGCTTCAACGTGCCGCTTTGCACCAACACTGTGGCGACCGGGCCGCGGCCCTTGTCGAGCCGGGCTTCGATCACGAGGCCCTTGGCCATCGAATCCTTCGGCGCCTTCAGTTCCAGCACTTCGGCTTGCAGCAGCACTTGTTCGAGCAGCGTGTCGATGCCGGCGCCGGTGCGAGCCGAAACGCCCACGAACGGTGATTCGCCGCCGAAGTCTTCCGGCACGACCTGTTCGGCCACCAGTTCGGACTTCAAGCGCTCGAGGTTGGCCTCCGGTTTGTCGATCTTGTTCATCGCAACCACGATGGGCACGCCCGCAGCCTTCGCGTGGGCAATGGCTTCCTTCGTCTGCGGCATCACACCGTCGTCGGCCGCCACCACCAGGATCACGATGTCCGTCGCCTTCGCACCCCGCGCACGCATGGCAGTGAAAGCGGCGTGACCCGGGGTATCGAGGAAGGTGATCATGCCGCGCGGGGTGTCAACGTGGTACGCGCCGATGTGCTGCGTGATGCCCCCCGCTTCACCTGCCGCCACACGCGAGGTACGGATGTAGTCGAGCAGCGAGGTCTTGCCATGGTCCACGTGGCCCATGACCGTGACGACCGGTGCGCGCGGCAGCGATTCGTGGTTCGCATCGGCCTCGACTTCTTCGAGGAAGGCGTCGGGGTCGTCGAGCTTCGCGGCCAGTGCCGTGTGGCCCATCTCTTCGACCACGATCATCGCGGTCTCCTGGTCGAGCTGCTGGTTGATGGTGACCATCTGGCCCAGCTTCATCAACTGCTTGATGACCTCGGACGCCTTCACCGACATCTTGTGCGCCAGATCGGCCACGCTGATGGTCTCGGGCACGTGCACTTCCTGCACTTGGACTTCGGTCGGGGAGTTGAAGTTCGACGGCGCGCTGTCGTTGCGGTCGCCGCGGCGGCCGGTGCGCGGTGCGCGCCAGCCCGGGCGGCCCGCACCGGCCGGCGCGCGCGCGCCTGGCTTGAGCGCGCTGCGCTTCTTGGCGTCGTCGGCCCAGCTCGACGAGAGCTTCTCGGACTTGACGGCCTTCTTGTCGCCTGGCTTGGCCACGGCCGTGGCCGTGCCCGGGGCGCCGACCTTCTTGTGAATCGTGCCTTTGATCTCGACGGCCGCCGGCTTCACTTCTTCGGGCTTCTTCGCGACCAGCACCTTCTTCGGCGCGTTCATCATTTCACGAATCGCACGCGCTTCTGCTTCTGCTGCCTGCCGGCGCTTGGCCAGATCGGCGGCACGTTGAACTTCCTCGTTCACGACGTCGGCAGCCTTCACCACACGAAGCACTGGCTTCGGCGGCTCCACCGGGGCTGCTGGCGCAACAGGCGCAGCCACCACGACAGGCGGTGGCTCGACCGCTTGCGGTTCGGCCTTGGCCTCGGCTTCGGCCTTGATCTTGGCGTTCGACTTGGTCTCGACGCGGGCACCGATCTTCGGCTTGTTCGCAGCGACCGTGGCCGCCGCGAGCGCAGCCGCTGAAGCAGCATCGGCGGATGCCTTCTCTGCAGCCTCTCGGGCGCGGGCTTCAACCGCCTCGCGGTCACGTGCTTCCTGCTCTTCGCGCACGCGCCGCTTCTCCGCCAGGTCTTCCTCTTGCTGGCGCAACAGCGCAGCCTGGGCTTGCGCTTCTTCTTCGCGGCGCGCCAGTTCGGCGTCTTCCTGAGCGGCGTCGGCGGCGTCATCGGCACCCGCGGGAGCGTCGTCGCGCTTGATGAAGGTGCGCTTCTTGCGCACTTCCACCTGGATGGTGCGGGCCTTGCCGCTGGAATCGGCCTGCTTGATCTCGCTGGTGGACTTGCGTGTCAGCGTGATTTTCTTGCGCTCGGCGCCCGGCACGGTGCCGTGCGTGGCGCGAAGGTGGTCGAGTAAGCGTTCCTTGTCGGACTCGGTCAGCGCGTCGTCCGTCGACGCCTTGCTGACGCCGGCGGACTGCAGCTGCTCTAGCAGCGCCGCCGCAGAGCGGTTCAGCTCGGCGGCGAGTTGGGCGACGGTAGTCGTTGCCATGGGTGTGCGTTCCTTGCGGGTTCTAGCGGTGTGCGGGCGTGTGGGGCGGGCGGATCCGGGCGAGGCGAATCAGCGTCAGGCAGTGAACCAATGTTCACGCGCCTTCATGATGATGGACTTGGCCTGCTCTTCTTCGACGGCGGAGATCTCGACCAGTTCGTCGACAGCCAGGTCGGCCAAGTCGTCGCGGGTGTGAATGCCGCCGGCGGCGAGCCTCTCGATCAACTCCGGCGACAGGCCTTCGAGGTCGCGCAGGTCTTGCGACACATCGCCCACGCTTTCTTCCTTGGCGAGCTCCATCGTCAGCAGCGCGTCCTTGGCGCGAGTGCGCAACTCGTTCACGGTGTCTTCGTCAAAACTCTCGATTTCGAGCATTTCCTGCATCGGCACGTAGGCCACTTCTTCGAGGCTCGCGAATCCTTCGGCGATCAAGATGTCGGCGACTTCGGCGTCGACGTCGAGCTTCTCGATGAACAGCTTGCGCACGTGGTCGGACTCGGACGCCTGCTTCGTGGCCGATTCTTCCGCCGTCATGATATTGATGCGCCAACCGGTCATCTCGGAGGCGAGGCGCACGTTCTGCCCGCCCCGACCGATGGCAATGGCGAGGTTCTCTTCGTCCACGACCACGTCCATCGCGTGGCGCTCTTCATCGACCACGATCGACTGCACATTGGCCGGTGCCAGCGCGCCGATCACGAACTGCGCGGGGTCTTCCGACCACAGCACGATGTCGACGCGTTCGCCAGCCACTTCATTCGTGACGGCATTGACGCGCGAGCCGCGCACGCCGACGCAGGTGCCGATGGGGTCGACGCGTTTGTCGTGCGAGACCACAGCGATCTTGGCACGCGAGCCCGGGTCACGGGCGCACGACTTGATCTCGAGCAGGCCCTGCTCGATCTCGGGCACCTCTTGCGCGAACAGCTCGATCATGAAGCCCGGAGCGCTGCGCGACAGCAGGATCTGCGGGCCGCGCAAGGTGGTGTCGACCTCGGCGATGTAAGCCCGCACGCGGTCGCCGCTGCGCAGGTTCTCCTTCGGGATCATCTCGCTGCGGCGCAGCCGCCCTTCGATGCGACCCTGCTCGACGATCACATCGCCCTTGTCGAGGCGCTTGACCGTGCCGACGAAGATCTTCTCGCCGCGCGACAGGAAGTCGGACAGCAGTTGCTCGCGCTCTGCGTCGCGAATCTTCTGCAGGATCACCTGCTTGGCAGCCTGCGCACCGATGCGGCCGATGGGGACGGAGTCGACGGCTTCCTCGATGTAGTCGCCTTCTTCGAGCTCGGGGTCGTCGAGGCGTTCGCGCGCTTCGGTCAACAGCTCTTCGGCGTCCGGGTTCTGCAGGCCGGCCGAATCGGGTACGACGAGCCAGCGGCGGAAGGTTTCGTACTCACCGTTGGAGCGGTCGACCGAGACACGCATGTCGACCTCGCCGCCGTGCAGCTTCTTCGAGGCCGATGCAAGCGCCGCTTCCACGGCGCCGAACACCACTTCGAGATCGACGCTCTTCTCACGCGAAATCGCGTCCACAAAATCAAGCAAATCGCGGTTCATTGAATACGGCCTCCGTCAATCTCGTCATGCAAATGCGCGCCCTGCGCGGGGGTGGGCGTCAGCGGCGCGCCAGCCACATCGGCAACGCGGCGCCCCTTGAAGTCGACCACCGGCACCAAGCGCGCCTCGCGTACTTCGTCCAGTGAAAAATCCAACGCCGTGCCGGCTGACTCGGCATCGGCAGCAGGGACTGATTCCACATCATCCGCCGGCTCGCTTTGTTTGGCCGCGCGCTTGGTGGCGCGGGTGTCGGCGCGCAGGTCTTCGGCCAGCACCAATCGCCAACCCTCGCCCAGCGCCTGCAATTCGCCGCGGTACTTTTTGCGGCCTTTGAAGGGCAGCTTCAGCGTGATCTCGATCTGCTCGCCCGCAAATCGCGTGTAGTCGGCAGCCTTCTTGAGGGGCCGGTCGAGCCCGGGCGACGACACTTCGAGCCGCTCGTATGAGCACCCTTCGACTTCGAGCAGGTGCTGCAGTTGGCGCGTGACCTTCTCGCAGTCATCAACGGTGATGAACTCCCCCGACTTGGATTCCGGCAGTTGGTCGATCAATACGCGCAGCAATCCCCCAGCGCCCTTTTCGGCGTCAACGAGCTCGTAGCCCAAGCCAGTCACCGTGGTTTCGACCGCAGCCTGCCAGTTCATCAAAAGTCGCGTCCGTCCAGTCGTTGGGTTGCGCACCGTGTCGTGCACAAATACCGTGTCAAAAAGCGTTCAGCCAAAAAAAATGGGCTGGAAGAATCCGCCCAATCATTCGGCGCTTGCCTGGAAGGCGGTATCTAAACCGCAACCCGGGTCACTCGCCAAGCAGCTTTCTAGCAAAACCAGGATTGTACTCCGCGACGCTGCGCCGAGCAACACTCGGCCACGCGCCAGCGAGAAGGCACCCGGCTGCGTGCCAGAATTCGGCCCGACCCAACCGACGGAGCCATCATGGGATTTCTTGCCGGCAAGCGCCTGCTGATCACGGGCGTACTCTCGAACCGCTCGATTGCCTACGGCATCGCTCGCGCCTGCCACCGTGAAGGCGCCGAACTGGCCTTCAGCTATCAAGGTGAACGCTTCAAGAGTCGCGTTTCTGAATTCGCAGCCGAATTCGGCTCGCCACTGGTCTACGACTGCGACGTTGCGAGCGACGAGCAGATCGATGCCATGTTCACCGACCTGGCCGAAGCGTGGCCCGAATTCGACGGCCTGGTTCACTCGATCGGGTTCGCCCCGAAAGAGTCCATCGCAGGCAATTTTCTCGAAGGCCTGTCACGCGAGTCATTCCGCATTGCGCATGACATTTCGAGCTACAGCTTCCCGGCGTTGGCGAAGGCGGCGGCGCCGCGCCTGCGCGCCGGCTCGGCCTTGCTGACGCTCACCTACCTGGGTGCCCTGCGCAGCATGCCCAGCTACAACACCATGGGCCTGGCCAAGGCCTCGCTGGAAGCCAGCGTTCGTTACCTCGCCGCGGCGCTTGGCCCGAAGGGCGTCCGGGTGAACGGCATTTCGGCCGGGCCGATCAAGACGCTGGCGGCGTCGGGCATCAAGGGCTTCGGCAAGATGCTGGAAGCATCCAGCCACTCGCCGCTCGGCCGCAACGTGACCATCGATGACGTGGGCAATGCGGCCGCGTTCCTGCTGTCCGATCTGGCGGCGGGCATCACGTCCGAGATCACCTATGTCGATGGTGGCTTCAGCCAGGCTGCGCTCGGCGACCTGTCGGAAGCCTGACCTCCGCAGTAACGAAAACCAGCGGTCAGTCGGCTTTCACGCAGTCGACAAAGTAGCCGTGGGTCTCAGCATCTCCGTCGGATTCGACCAAGCCGTGCACGTCGGTGTCGAAGCCCGGGAACGCCGCATTGAACTCGCGTGTGAACTTCAGGTAGTCGACGATCTTCTTGTTGAATCGCTCGCCCGGAATCAGCAACGGGATGCCGGGCGGGTACGGCGTGAGCAGTGAGGTGGTGATGCGCCCTTCGAGCTCGTCGATGGGCACGCGCTCAGTCTTGCGGTGGGCGATGTAGGCGAACGCGTCGCTCGGCTTCATCGCGGGTTGCAGGTCGGAGAGGTACATCTCGGTGGTCAGGCGCGCAATGTCGCCCTTGGCGTACATCTCATGGATGGCTTGACTGAGGTCGCGCAGGCCCATGCGCTCGTAGCGCGGGTGGGCGGCGCAGAACTCGGGGAGGATGCGCCACAGCGGCTGGTTGCGGTCGTAGTCGTCCTTGAACTGTTGTAGCGCCGTCAACAGCGTGTTCCAGCGGCCCTTGGTGATGCCGATGGTGAACATGATGAAGAACGAGTACAGCCCGGTCTTCTCGACGATCACGCCGTGCTCGGCGAGGAACTTCGTGACGATGCTCGCGGGGATGCCGGTCTCGGCGAACTTGCCCGACATGTCCATGCCCGGCGTGATCAGGGTGCACTTGATCGGGTCGAGCAGGTTGAAGCCCTCGGCCAGGTCGCCGAAGCCGTGCCACTTGGCGCCAGCTTTCAGAACCCACTCGCTGCTCTTGCCAATGCCATCGGCCGCGATCTTGTCCGGCCCCCAGACCTTGAACCACCAGTCTTTCTTGCCGTAGTCTTTCTCGACCTTGCGCATCGCGCGCCGGAAGTCGAGCGACTCGGCAATGCTCTCTTCCACCAGCGCCGGGCCGCCCGGCGCTTCCATCATGGCTGCCGCCACGTCGCAGCTCGCGATGATCGCGTACTGCGGGCTCGTGGAGCTGTGCATCAGGTAAGCCTCGTTGAAGAGGTGCCGGTCGAGCTTGCGCTCGGTCGAGTCTTGCACCAGCACCTGCGAGGCCTGGCTGATGCCGGCAAGCAGTTTGTGCGTCGACTGGGTCGCGAAGACGAGCTGGTCCTTCGGGCGCTGGCGGTTCTTGCCCATCGAATGGAACACGCCGTAGAACTTGTGGAAGGCGGCGTGCGGCAGCCAGGCCTCGTCGAAGTGAAGCGTGTCGATATAACCGTCGAGAGTGTGCTTGATGGTCTCGGTGTTGTAGAGCACGCCGTCATAGGTGCTCTGCGTCAGCGTGAGGATGCGCGGCTTGACCGTCTTCGCGTCCACACCTTTGAGCAGCGGGTTGGCAGCAATCTTCCGCCTGATCGCCGCCGGCGAAAATTCGCTCTGCGGAATCGGACCGATGATGCCGTAGTGGTTGCGCGTCGGCCGCAGGAACACCGGTACCGCGCCGGTCATGATGATCGCGTGCAGGATCGACTTGTGGCAGTTGCGGTCAACCACCACCACGTCGCCCGGCGCTACCGTGTGGTGCCACACCATCTTGTTGCTGGTGCTGGTGCCATTGGTCACGAAGAAGCAGTGGTCGGCATTGAAGATGCGCGCGGCGTTGCGTTCGCTCTGCGCGATCGGGCCGGTGTGGTCGAGCAACTGGCCGAGCTCGTCGACGCTGTTGCACACATCGGCGCGCAGCATGTTCTCGCCGAAGAACTGGTGGAACATCCGGCCGACCGGGCTCTTCAGGAATGCGACACCGCCTGAGTGGCCGGGGCAGTGCCAGGAGTAGGAGCCGTCCTGCGCATAGTCAACCAGCGCCTTGAAGAACGGTGGCGCCAGGCCATCCATGTAGCTCTTGGCCTCGCGGATGATGTGGCGCGCCACGAACTCGGGCGTGTCCTCGAACATGTGGATGAAGCCGTGCAGCTCGCGAAGGATGTCGTTCGGAAGGTGCTGCGAGGTGCGCGTCTCGCCATACAGGTAGATCGGCACCTCGGAGTTCTTGAAGCGAACCTCTTCGATGAACTTGCGCAGGTTCAGCACCGCCGGGTCGAGTTCCGGCCCCGGCGTGAATTCTTCGTCGTCGATCGACAGGATGAACGCGCTGGCGCGGCTTTGCTGCTGCGCGAACTGCGACAAATCACCATAGGTCGTGGCGCCGAGGACCTCGAAGCCTTCTTTCTCGATGGCCGCCGCCAGCGCCCGGATGCCCAGGCCCGAAGTGTTCTCCGAACGAAAATCTTCGTCGATGATGACGATGGGGAAGTTGAAACGCAGCATGGGCAAACCTCGGCGGAAGCGGACAGGCAATCAAGAAAGCGCGAAGTGTAGGGCCGGAAGAGTGCCGCGCCCGACACACGCCTACACTGCCCGCACGGCTTCTGCCGAAAGGAATTCGAATGCGCAAATTCCCTGTCCCCACGCTGGTCTGGTGCCCCTAGCCATGGCCTTCAACGTGCTCGGCACGGCCCTGGTGCCCTGTTCCTACGACCCGCTGACCGGCTTCTTCCGCGATGGCTGCTGCAATACGGCAGAAGACGACACGGGCAGCCACGTGGTCTGTGTGAAGGTGACCGCCGAGTTCCTCGCCTACTCGGCTCGGCGCGGCAATGATCTGGTCACACCAAGGCCGGAATACCGCTTTCGCGGCCTGGTGGCCGGCGACCGCTGGTGCCTGTGCGCGCTGCGCTGGCGCGAGGCTTTCGATGCCGGCGTGGCCCCTGCCGTGGTACTCGAATGCACCCACGAGCGCGCGCTGGACTTCGTGCCGCTGGCGACGCTGCAGGCCCACGCGCTGGACATGGCATAAGTTAAACTCAGTGTCTTAGGAGAGGTGGATGAGCGGTTTAAGTCGCACGCCTGGAAAGCGTGTGGGGGCTAATAACCCCCCTCGGGTTCGAATCCCGATCTCTCCGCCACGTTGGTGATCAACCCATGACGATTCAACGCATCAGCAGCGGCTCGACCGAGGGCTATCAGGTGCGGGTCGGGCCCCGCCACGCCACGCAGACCAAGTTCTTTGCGGTGCGCAAATATGGTGGCGTGCGCAAGGCACTGGCGCAGGCCAAGGCCGCAGAGGCCGCGATGCAATTGCATGCGCTGCCCACCGCGTCGCGCAGTGGCCCACGCACCCAGTGCCCTTCCAACAACACCAGCGGCGTTGTCGGGATTCGCCCGCGCTATGCAGTGTTTGCGGACCACCCGTACCTCTATTTCGTGGCCTCCTGGCGCGAGGGTGGGCAAGCATGCTCTACCGCCTTTTCAGCCCACAAACATGGCTTGCTCGCTGCCCTCAAGATGGCGATGGACCGACGTGAGAAGGCGACTGGCGTACCTTGCGACTTGACCCCGCGCCAGGCCTGGCAACGCATGAAGCACCTGCTGGCGGAACACGTCGGCTGACCTTGGCCTGGCGCGTCTGCGGCCGGGCCCATCTGCGGGTTGTCAACCTTTGTCGCGCGGCAGGATCGCGTTGTACAAGGCCATGTACTGACGCGCCGCGCCGCTCCAAGAAAAGTCTTGCGCCATGCCGCGCAGCATCAGTTGCTGCCAGGGGTCGGTTCGTTTGAAGAGCGTTGCAGCGCGTTGCATCGCGCCTTCCAGCGCTGCAGGCGTGGCAGCGTCGAACGTAAAGCCGGTTGCATGATCGGTGGCCAACGCATCGTCGGTGGCATCGACCACGGTGTCGGCCAGGCCACCCACGCGCCGCACCAGCGGCACGGTGCCGTAGCGCAGGCCGTAGAGCTGCGTCAGGCCACACGGCTCGAAGCGTGAGGGCACGAGGATCACATCCGCGCCGCCGATCAGGCGGTGGGCGAAGACCTCGTCGTAGCCGATGCGCACCGCCACCTGCGCTGGATGCGCTTTGGCCGCCGCGACGAACGCTGCCTCGAGTGCCGGGTCCCCGGTGCCTTGCAAGGCCAGTTGCGCGTCGCCTCGCAGCAGTGCCGGAAGCGCAGCCAGCACCAGGTCCAACCCCTTCTGCGACGTGAGGCGGCTGACCACGCCGAACAGCAGCGCTGCAGGGTTCGTGGCCAGGCCGAGTTCGGCCTGCAGCGCCGCCTTGCACAGCGACTTGCGGCTCAGTTGCGCGGCCGAGTAGCGGGCCGCCAGCGCGGTGTCCTTGGCCGGGTCCCAGACCTCGCCGTCGACGCCGTTGAGCACGCCGCTCACATCACCTCCGCGCCCCCGAATGACACCGTCGAGACCGAACCCGAACTCGTGTGTCGCCATCTCGCGCGCGTAGGTCGGGCTGACCGTTGTCACGCGCCCGGCGAACTTCAGGCCAGCCTTCATGAACGACAATTGCTGGTGGTACTCGAGGGCACTGGCGGCCATGAAGCGCGAAGGCAGGCCGAGCAGCGGAAAGTCACCACTTGGAAACAGACCCTGGTAGGCGAGGTTGTGCACCGTGAAGACGGACGCGGCCTGCGTGGGCGGGTGCGCCGCCATGAAGGCACATGCCATGCCGGCATGCCAGTCGTGGGCATGCATCACATCGGGCAGCCACCCCGCGTCCAGCTCGCCCGCCGCCAAGTGGGCACCAACCCAGCCGAGCAAGGCGAAGCGCTGCAGGTTGTCAGCCCATTCAGCACCTGTGCCGTCTTGATAGGGGCTGCCGGCGCGGCGGTAGAGGTAGGGCGCATCGACCACGTAAGCCGGCACGTCGCTGTAGGGCATCTGGCCGAGCCGCAAGGTAACGCGCCCGGCGCCGAACAAGGGGCCGATCTCGCACACGGTCTTCTGGTGCAGCACCGCGTCGGCAATGGCCGGCAGGCCGGGCAACAGCAAGCGCACATCGGCGCCCTGCCCGATCAGCGCCTGCGGCAACGCGCCGAGTACATCGGCAAGGCCACCGGTCTTGACGAGCGGAAAGATCTCTGCTGCAACGTGCAGCACCCTCATGCCAGACCCCTGCGCGCTTCACTCATAGGCGAGTCAACGCATCCAGCATCTCACGGGTCACGAGCGTGATGCCGTTTTCCGACCGGTAGAAGCGTTGCGCGTCGACCGCTGCGTCTTCGCCGATCACCATGCCATCGGGAATGACGCAGCCGCGGTCGATCACCGTGCGGTGCAGACGCGCCCTCCTGCCGACGACCACCTCGGGGAGCAGTACCGACCAACTCACCGAAGAGTACGAATGCACCCGTACGCTCGAGAACAGCACAGAGCGGTGCACCGAGCCCGAGACAATGCAGCCCCCTGACACCATCGACTCGATGGCCGTGCCGCGGCGGTCGGGCTGGTCGTGCACGAACTTGGCCGGGGGCAGCTGCATCTGGTAGGTCGAGATGGGCCAGCGCGTGTCGTAGAGGTTGAGCAAGGGGTCGGTGGCGGTGAGGTCGATGTTGGCGTCCCAATAGGCATCGATGGTGCCCACGTCGCGCCAATACGGCTCTTCGTTGCGGCGCGTGCCCACGGCACTAAGCTCGAACGGGTGCGCCGCTGCCTGACCGTTCTTGACGGCGCGCGGAATGATGTCCTTGCCGAAGTCGTGGCTGGAATCCGGGTCGTTGATGTCACGCTCCAGCTCTTTGTAAAGGTAGCGGGCGTTGAAGATGTAGATGCCCATGCTCGCGAGCGAACGCGTCGGGTCGCCGGGCATGGGCGGCGGGTCCGCCGGCTTCTCGACGAACTCGGTGATGAGGTGGTTGGCGTCGACCGCCATCACGCCGAAGGCGCTGGCCTCATGGCGCGGCACGGCAATGCAGCCGACCGTGCAGTCACGCCCCTTCGCCACATGGTCGGCCAGCATCAGCGCGTAGTTCATTTTGTAGATGTGATCGCCGGCCAGCACCACGATGTAGTCGGCACCGTAGCTCGCGAGGATGTCCTGGTTCTGGTAGACGGCATCGGCCGTACCGCGATACCAGCTTTCGTCGTCGGTGCGTTGCTGGGCCGGCAGAAGATCGACGAATTCGTTCATCTCGCTTTTGAGGAAGCCCCAGCCACGCTGCACATGACGCAGCAGGCTGTGCGACTTGTACTGCGTGATCACACCGATGCGGCGGATGCCCGAGTTCAGGCAATTCGACAGCGCGAAGTCGACGATGCGGAACTTGCCGCCGAAATACACCGCTGGCTTGGCTCGGCGGTCGGTCAGGCTCTTCAGCCGGCTGCCGCGCCCGCCAGCCAGCACCAGTGCCACGGTGCGCTTGGGCAGGTCGAAACTCAGGGCCAGATCGTCGGGGGTCATGCGGGGGTCTCCTTGCGCGATTGCATGCAATGTGCCTGATTCGGCACGCCTCCAGTGTGGCCGCAATCAGGCCAGGCGACACCGGCTGGGAAACCCGAATGTCCGTAACCCGGCTGTAATTCGTCCCGCGTTCCGGGCGCGAAAATTGCGGATGGGCGCAAGCGCGGGTGCGTAACCCGATGCGACACTGTGTTCGCCGATGGCTCATTGCCTGAACCGTCATCCGGATCATCACCCAGAGATCAGCCGAAGGAGCCTCACCCAATGCCCACCCACTTGCCCTCGATCCAAGGCCTTGCCCAACGCATCGACGATCAACTTCTCGACCTCGTCGGCGTGACTCCGGCCGATGCGGTGCCCACCGAGCTGATGCAAGCAGTATCGCAAGTGGCGCGTGAGCAGCTCTCGAAGCGCTGGGTCGAGACGCAGGCCGCCAACCGGGCTGCCAAGGCACGCCGGGTGTACTACCTGTCGATGGAATTCCTGATGGGCCGCACGCTCGGCAACGCACTGGCCGCACTCGACCTGCAAGGCGACGCCGCGCAGGCCATGGCGGCTCGCGCCCAGCGCCTCGAAGACGTCGCCGATACCGAGCCCGATGCGGCGCTAGGCAACGGTGGTCTCGGCCGGCTGGCTGCGTGCTTCCTCGACTCGATGGCCACGCTCGGCCTTCCTTCCTTTGGCTACGGCATCCGCTACGAGTACGGCATGTTCGCGCAGGAGATCAAACGCGGCTGCCAAGTCGAACACCCCGACCCTTGGCTCGAAAACGGCACCGCCTGGGAGTTTCCGCGTGCGGGCATCACCTACCCCGTGCATTTCGGCGGCTGGGTCGAGCACAGCCAGGTGGGCGGTGTGGACTGCGCGCTGTGGCGTCCGAGTGCCGAGGTGGCGGCCAAGGCCTTCGACATGGTGATTCCCGGCAGCGGCACGTCCAAGGTCAGCACGCTTCGGCTGTGGAAGGCGGCAGCACCTGCCCACATCGACCTGAACGCCTTCAACACCGGCGACTACGCCCGCGCCGCCAGTGCGAAAAACGAATACGAGAACATCTCGTGGGTGCTGTACCCGAACGACAGCACGCCGGCTGGCCGCGAGCTGCGCCTGCGGCAGGAGTACTTCTTCGTTGCCGCGTCGCTGCAAGACCTGGTGAAGCGCCACCTCGCGGAGCACGGCACGCTGGCCAACCTGGCGGACAAGGTGGCCATTCATCTGAACGACACGCACCCTGCCATCGGCGTCGCCGAGCTGATGCGTCTGCTTTGCGATGAACATGCCGTGCCATGGGCGGCGGCATGGGCGCTGTGCGGGCGGGTGTTCTCGTACACCAACCACACCCTGATGCCCGAGGCGCTGGAAACCTGGCCCGTGGCACTGATGCAGCAGGTACTGCCACGCCACCTCGAGATCATCTTCCGCATCAACCAGGAACTGCTCGACATGGCCGCACAGCATCGGCCGGGCGACAGCGGCTTCCTGGCGCGCCTGTCGTTGATCGACGAAAGCGGCGAGCGCCGCGTTCGCATGGCCAACCTGTCCATCGTGGGCAGCCACAAGGTCAACGGGGTGTCGGCGCTGCACTCCGAATTGCTGGTGCAGACGATCTTCAAGGACTTCGCGAGCCTGTGGCCCGAGCGCTTCACCAACATGACCAACGGCGTCACGCCGCGCCGCTGGCTGGCGCAGGCGAACCCGGACCTGTCGGCTTTGCTGGACCGCACGCTCGGCCCGGCGTGGCGCGGTGACCTGGACGCGCTGGAGGCGCTGCGCGAGTACGCCGGATCAGCGCCGTTTCGTGCCGAGTTCACGGCGGTCAAGCGCGCCAACAAGGCGCGCCTGGCAGCGTTGATCGAACGCCGCTGCGGAGTGCGGGTGAACCCCGACAGCCTGTTCGACGTGCAGGTCAAGCGCATCCATGAATACAAGCGGCAACTTCTCAACGTGCTGCACGCCGTCACGCGCTACCAGGCGATCCTAGCCAACCCGCAGGTCGACTGGGTGCCGCGCACGATCATCTTCGCCGGCAAGGCGGCGTCGAGCTATGCCACGGCAAAGAACATCATCCGGCTCATCCACGACGTGGGCACTGTGGTCAACAACGACCCGCGCGTCGGCGCGCGCCTGAAGGTGGTGTTCATCCCGAACTACGGCGTGTCGGTGGCCGAAACCATCATGCCCGGGGCCGACCTCTCGGAGCAGATCTCGACCGCCGGCACCGAGGCTTCAGGCACGGGCAACATGAAGCTCGCACTCAACGGCGCATTGACCATCGGGACCGACGACGGCGCCAACATAGAGATTCGGCAGGCGGTGGGTGACGACAACATCTTCATTTTCGGATTGAAGACACCCGAGGTGCTGGCGCTGCGCCAGAGTGGCTACCAGCCGATGCGCTACTACGAGGGCAACCCGGCGCTGAAAGCAGTGCTCGACGCGATCAGCGGCGGGCAGTTCTCGCCCGAAGAGCCGGGCCGGTATCGCGGCCTCGTCGATTCCCTGCTGTGGGGTGGCGACCACTACCTGCTGCTCGCCGACTATGCCTCGTACGTGGCCACGCAAGACCGCGTTGATGCGCTGTACCGCCTGCCCGACCAGTGGGCGCAGCGGGCAATTGCCAACGTGGCCGGGATGGGAGCGTTTTCATCCGACCGCACGATCCGCGAGTACGCCACGCAGATCTGGAACGTGTTGCCTGAAGCCAACCCACCTCACTCAAACCCATGCTGACGGACCGTGACATCGAGCTGCTCTGCACGGCCAGCCACGGCGACCCGTTCGCCGTTCTCGGTGTGCATGCGGACCCCGCAGGTCACCTGTGCCTGCGCGCGATGTTGCCCGCCGCAGTGCAGGTGGCGGTGCTCGATGCGACCACCGGCGACCTGATCGGCGCCCTCACGCGGCGCCACGGCGACGGGTTTTTCGAAGGCGCACTGACAACAAGCGAGCGGCCCAACTACCGGTTGCAGGTGCGCTGGAGTGACGGTAGCTCAGCCATCGTCGATGACCCGTACCGCTTCCCGCCCGTGCTCAGCGAACTCGACGTCTGGTTGCTTGGTGAAGGTTCGCACCGCCGTGCCTACGAAGCACTCGGCTCCGTGCTGCGCGTCATGGAAGGCGTGCCGGGGGCGAGCTTCGCGGTGTGGGCGCCGAATGCGTCGCAAGTCAGCGTGGTCGGCGACTTCAATGTCTGGGACGCGCGCCGTCACCCGATGCGCGTGCGTCGGGAATGCGGCGTGTGGGAGATCTTCATTCCCGCCGTTGGCGCCGGCGCCCGCTACAAGTTCCAGATTCGCGACCGATCCGGCGCGCTGTTGCCGCAGAAGGCAGACCCCTACGCGCTGCAGTGCGAACTGCGCCCAGCGACTGCGAGCGTGGTCGCGCGCATGCCTTCGCTCGCCCCGCCCTCGGCGGCCCGCCAGCAGGCGAATGCGCTCAATGCCCCGGTGAGCATCTACGAGGTCCACCTCGGCTCGTGGCGGCGCAAGGTCGAGGAAGGCAACCGGTTCCTGACCTGGCAGGAACTCGCCGACACCTTGCTGCCGTATGCAGTGGACATGGGGTTCACCCACATCGAGTTGATGCCGGTCAGCGAGCACCCGTTCGATGGCTCATGGGGCTACCAGCCCATCGGCCTGTACGCACCCACAGCGCGCTTTGGTGACGCAATGGGTTTCCGCCGCTTCGTGGACCGTTGCCACGCGCTCGGCCTGGGCCTGCTGCTCGACTGGGTGCCTGCGCACTTCCCGAGCGATGCGCACGGTCTGGCCAATTTCGACGGTACTCACCTTTACGAATATGCCGACCCAAAAGAGGGCTTCCATCAGGACTGGAACACGCTGATCTACAACTTCGGCCGCACCGAGGTTTGCAACTTCCTGGTCTCCAATGCCCTGTACTGGCTCGAGCGCTACAACGTGGACGGCCTGCGCGTCGATGCCGTGGCGTCGATGCTGTATCGCGACTACAGCCGCAAGGCCGGCGAGTGGGTACCCAACCAGCACGGCGGGCGCGAGAACCTGGAGGCCATCGATTTCCTGCGCCGAATGAACCTCGTGGTGGGCACCGAACGCACCCAGGCGATCACGCTCGCAGAAGAGTCGACGTCGTTCCCGATGGTGTCCCGCCCCACCTATGCGGGCGGCCTGGGCTTTCACTACAAGTGGAACATGGGATGGATGCACGACACACTGGTCTACATGCAGCGCGACCCAGTGCACCGCGCGCACCACCACGACGAGCTGACCTTCAGCCTCGTCTACGCATTCAACGAGAACTTCGTGCTGCCGCTGTCGCACGATGAAGTGGTACACGGCAAGGGCTCGATGCTCGCCAAGATGCCTGGCGACCGCTGGCAGAAGTTCGCGAACCTGCGCGCGTACTACGGCTACATGTTCGGTCACCCCGGCAAGAAGCTGCTCTTCATGGGCTGCGAGTTCGCGCAGGAACGGGAATGGATGCACGACCAGAGCCTTGACTGGCACTTGCTCGGCGACCCGATGCACGAAGGCATGCGCCGCCTCGTGGCCGACCTGAACCGCCTGTACCGGGCGACGCCTGCGCTCCATGAACGCGACTTCGATCCCGACGGCTTCGAATGGATCGAAGCGCACGACGCGCGGAGCAGCGTGCTGAGCTTCGTCCGCCGAGGCGCGCAGCACGAAGCGCTGATCGTGGTCGTGTGCAACTTCACGGCCGCAGTGCACCGCGGTTTCGTGCTCGGCGTGCCGAATGCGGGCACGTACCGCGAGTGCCTGAACACCGACTCGACGCACTATGGCGGCAGCAACGTGGGCACGCCGCTTGGCGTGGCCACGGCGCAGCCAGTGGCCTGCAACGGTCGGGCGCACTCCATCGTCATCGACCTGCCCCCGCTGGCCACCGTGATGTTCATATGCACGCCTTGATACCGGCGCATGACGACACCGCCCACCACGTGCAGCGCACCATGCAAGCACCGGGGCTGACCGATGGTCGGCCCTGGCCGATGGGGGCGCACTGCGATGCTGGCGGCATCAACTTCGCCGTGTTCTCGGCGCATGCACAGGCCGTAGACCTGTGCGTTTTCGATGCCAGCGGCAACCACGAAATCGCGCGAGCACGCCTGCCGGGGCGCAGCGGCGACGTCTGGCATGGCCACCTCCCGAATGCGGGGCCCGGGCTCGTGTACGGCCTGCGCGTCCACGGGCCTTGGCGGCCGGACCGGGGCCACCGCTTCAACCCGATGAAACTGCTGCTCGACCCGTACGCGCGCGAGATCGTTGGCCAGTTCGCTTGGGCCGACGAACACTTCTCGGCCGACCGCCAGCACCCTCGGCAGATGGACATGCGCGACAACGCCCAACACGCCATGAAGGCGCGCGTCACGAACGACGAATTCGACTGGCAGGGCGACCACCCGCCGCAAACGTCACTGGCCGAAAGCGTGATCTATGAAGCGCATGTCAAGGGCTTCTCTCGTTTGAACACAGCGCTTCCTGAGGGACTGCGCGGCACGTTTGCCGGGCTGGCGCATCCGGCCTCCATCAAACACCTTCAAGACCTGGGCATCACGGCCGTGAGCCTGTTGCCCGTGCACCAGCATGTTGACGAAGAACGGTTGGTGAAACTGGGTCTGGACAACTACTGGGGCTACAACACGATCGGCTTCTTCTGCCCTGACCCGCGCTTCGCCAGCGGCACTGAGGCCAACGTTCGCGACGAGTTCCGCGCCATGGTCAGGCAACTTCACGGCGCGGGCATCGAGGTGCTGCTGGACGTGGTGTTCAACCACACGGCCGAAGGCGACAGCACAGGCCCGTGCATCAGCTTCCAGGGGCTGGACAACGCCGCCTACTATCGGTTGCAGGCCGACGCACCGCTGATCCACGAAAACCATACCGGCTGCGGCAACACCCTGGACCTGCGTAAGCCGCGCGTGCTGCAACTGGTGATGGACAGTTTGCGCTACTGGGTCACCGAGATGCATGTCGACGGATACCGCTTCGACCTGGCGACTGTGCTGGGGCGCGGCAACGACGGCTTCGACCAGCATGCCGCGTTCTTCACTGCGGTGGCGCAGGACCCGGTGCTGCAACGCATCAAGCTGATCGCCGAACCGTGGGACATCGGCTCTGGCGGATACCAAGTCGGCGGCTTCCCGAATGGCTGGCCCGAATGGAACGACAAGTTCCGTGACGACATGCGCAGCTTCTGGCTCGGGCACACCGTCAACCGCGGCGCATTTGCACGCCGGTTGAGCGGCTCGTCGGACGTATATCAGGCACGGGGACGGTCGCCGCTGGAGTCGGTCAACTACACCGTCTCGCACGACGGTTTCACGCTTCGCGACCTCCTGACGTTTGAGCGCAAGCGCAACGAAGCGAACGGTGAAAACAACCGCGACGGCACGGACAACAACCTCGGGTTCAACTGTGGCATCGAAGGCCCGACGAATGATGCAAATGTGAATATGCTGCGTGGCCGATTGCAGCGCGCCCTGTTGGCCACGACCTTGCTGGCGCAAGGCCTGCCAATGCTTTGCGCTGGCGACGAATTCGGTCACTCGCAGGGCGGCAACAACAACCCGTACTGCCAGGACAACCCGACCACCTGGCTTGCCTGGCCGGTCGCCGACACTGACCTTCTGGCCTTCACGACCCGGGTGCTGGCGCTGCGGCGGGCAGCCCAGCCCTTTGGTGTGCACTGGTACAGCGGCCTGACCGACCCGCTGGGCCTGCACGACCTTGCTTGGCTGGAGTTCTCCGGCGCCACGCTGCAAGGCGATGCCTGGAACGACGCAGGGACGCGATCTCTTGGCTGCCTGATCGGCGAACCCGGGCGATCCCCCGCGCCACTGCTCCTGTTTGTCAACGCCGACGCTCGCGAACGCGAAGCCATGCTGCCCGCGGGTGTGTGGGAGGTGTTGCTCGACTCCAGCCACCCACGGGGCGTGGGTTCGTGGCACGGGCAGGGGGAGGCGCCGGTTGTAGTACCGGCAAACAGCCTCTTGCTGCTTGCAGCAGCCGGCGCGCTCCTGAAGGTCTAGTGCGAGGTGGCGCGGCGCCGCTTTGCTGAACCACCCATCAACGCCAACCCTGCCACCATCAAGATCCAGGTCGTGGGTTCGGGGATCGTGCCGACGAGGATGCCGTCATACAAGGTCAAGGAGGCGATGCGCCCGTCGGCGTACTCGAGCTGGGCAGGACCTGCGAGGTTGTCCAGGAAAAAGTGCAGAAGATGCCCCGGATTGTTTGGGTTGTCGAGGTTCAACTGGTTGGTGTCGGACTGCAATTGAAGAACACCATCGAGGTACGCCTTGACCTCGCGAACATTGCCGTTGACAAGGTTGCTCAGAACAACCTCGTGAAAGCCCGGAGTGGTGAATGTCGTCGACCCCTTCACGACGGGGTAGACCTGCAGAAAATTGCTCGGATCGACGTAGAAACCGTTGTCGGACTGGCGGTTCTGCGTGTCGACGATACGTCGCCATCCGCCGCCGAACTCGGACGCGGTCAGAAACTCGAATGTCATCGAGATGGAGTAGTTGTCGTAGCTCACGAGGCCGCTGGTGTCCAGCGTCAGCCCGGCTTGTGTAGTCGGATCGTTGCCCAAGCCTCGCCAGTGAAACACTTGCTGGCTCGATCCGTTCACCGTGGCTGATTCGAAACCGTTCGTCCCGAGCGGGTTCACCGACAACAGCGCAGGCGCGCTTGCTTGTTCGGCTGTCAGCGTATTGTTGAATTTGTAGGTGGCAACCGCGACTGGCGCCGCCACGGTCGCTGATGCAGCGAAGCACAGTCCGGCAGACACGACTGACAGTCGAAGTGCTGAAATCATGAAGCTACTCCCCGTTGGATGGTTGTACCCGATGCAATGTCGACGACCTCACGACAGAAGGTAGCAGGCCAGGTGGGCGCCTGCAATCCCGCCCACCGCTATTCGCCGGTCACACCCCTCGAACAGGGTGGGGCGGTCAGAAAAAAGCCGCCCTGCGAGGGCGGCTGAACAAATTTTGGAGGCGCGGCCCAGAGTCGAACTGGGCTGACCGGATTTGCAATCCGGGGCATAACCGCTTTGCTACCGCGCCGTGGTCTATTCAATGAAATTCGAAGCAGAAAAAAGGGAAGCGCTTGGCTTCCCTTCTTCAGAACTGGAGCGGGAGAAGAGGCTCGAACTCTCGACCTCAACCTTGGCAAGGTTGCGCTCTACCAACTGAGCTACTCCCGCATATTCACAGCCGCCTTGCAGCTTACCGCGAAGACTATCAGTATATACCGAAAGTGGAACGCTCGGCAATGACCGGATGTCCGTGTTAATGCGTCAACAGCTCTGCGCCAGGCAGCGGCGCCGAAGGCGCCGCTGCCTCCGCCGGCTTGGCGGGTTCATCGTCGGGCAAAGGCTGCGGAACCGTTTCGAGAGCGACCTCCAGGACCCGGTCTATCCACTTGACCGGAACAATCTCGAGGTGGTTCTTGACGTTCTCGGGAATGTCCTGGAGGTCCTTCACGTTTTCTTCCGGAATGATGACCGTGGTGATGCCGCCGCGATGCGCTGCCAGGAGTTTCTCTTTCAACCCACCAATCGCAGTGACCTCACCCCGCAGGGTGATCTCGCCCGTCATCGCCACGTTCGCACGCACCGGGATGCCCGTCAATGCCGACACGAAGGCGGTTGTCATCGCCGCTCCCGCACTCGGACCGTCCTTGGGCGTGGCGCCGTCGGGCACGTGGATGTGCACGTCACGTTTTTCGAACATCTCGTCCTTGATGCCCAGGCGGCGTGCGCGGCTGCGAACCACCGAACGCGCGGCCTCGACCGATTCCTTCATCACGTCGCCGAGTTGGCCAGTGCGAATGATGTTGCCCTTGCCGGGCATCACGGCCGCTTCGATGGTCAGCAGATCGCCTCCGACCTCAGTCCACGCGAGGCCGACCACTTGACCCACCTGGTTCTTCTTCTCGGCTTGGCCGTAGTTGAACTTGCGAACGCCGAGGTAGTCGTTCAAGTTGTCGTCAGTCACGACGATTTTGCCGGTGACCTGTTTGAGCTGGATCGCTTTCACCACCTTCCGGCAGATCTTGCTGATCTCGCGCTCAAGCGAGCGCACACCGGCTTCGCGTGTGTAGTAACGAATGATGCCGCGTACGGCCGATTCGGTGAGTTCCATCTCTTCGTCTTTGACACCGTTGTTCTTGGCCTGCTTGGGTGACAGGTACTTCAGTGCAATGTTGAGCTTCTCGTCTTCGGTATAGCCCGATAGCCGAATCACTTCCATCCGGTCTAGCAAGGCCGGTGGAATGTTCATCGAGTTCGAAGTCGCGATGAACATCGTGTCCGACAAGTCGAAGTCGACCTCGACGTAGTGGTCGCTGAAAGTGTGGTTTTGCTCAGGGTCCAGCACTTCGAGCAAGGCCGAAGACGGGTCGCCACGGAAGTCCATGCCGAGTTTGTCGATCTCGTCGAGCAGGAACAGCGGGTTCTTCGTACCCGCCTTGGTCAGGCTCTGCAAGACCTTGCCCGGCATCGAGCCGATGTAGGTGCGGCGGTGCCCTCGAATCTCGGCCTCGTCACGTACGCCGCCGAGCGCCATGCGCACGAACTTGCGGCCGGTCGCGCGGGCCACGCTCTGGCCGAGCGAGGTCTTGCCCACACCCGGAGGGCCGACCAGGCACAGGATGGGCGACTTGACCTTCTCGACTCGCTGCTGCACAGCGAGATACTCAAGGATGCGATCCTTGACCTTGTCGAGCCCGTAGTGGTCTTCATCGAGCACCGCGGCGGCAAAGGCGAGGTCGTGCTTGATCTTCGTCTTCTTCGACCAGGGCAGATTCACGAGCGTATCGATGTAGTTGCGAACCACCGTCGCTTCCGCCGACATCGGTGACATCAGCTTCAGCTTCTTGAATTCGGCATCGACCTTCTTGCGAGCGTCCTTCGGCATTTTCGCGGCGACGATCTTCTTCTCGAGTTCCTCCATGTCGGCGCCTTCTTCGCCATCACCGAGTTCCTTCTGGATCGCCTTGACCTGCTCGTTGAGGTAGTACTCGCGCTGGCTCTTCTCCATCTGGCGCTTCACGCGACCACGGATGCGCTTTTCCACCTGAAGAATGTCAACTTCATGCTCCAGTTGTTCGAGCAATTTCTCCAGACGCTTGTCGACGGCGTACAGGTCGAGTACCGACTGCTTGTTCTCGAGCTTCAGAGGCAAATGCGCCGCGATCGTGTCCGCCAGCCTGCCGGCGTCGTCGATGCCGGCGATGGAGGTGAGGATCTCCGGCGGGATCTTCTTGTTGAGTTTGACGTACTGATCGAACTGCTGCGTCACGGCACGACGCAAGGCTTCGATCTCGGGCTTCGTATCGGTCTCGGGCGGCACCGGCGTCAGATCGGCGACGAAATACTCACCGTTGTCAGTGATGCTGTGGGTATTGGCACGCTGAATGCCTTCGACCAGCACCTTGACCGTGCCATCAGGCAACTTGAGCATCTGCAGGATGCTGGAGACGCAACCGACCTCGAACATGTCGTCAGGCTTGGGTTCATCTTTCCCCGCGGCCTTCTGCGCGACCAGCATGATCTGGCGTCCAGCTTCCATGGCCACTTCAAGAGCCTTGATCGACTTCGGGCGGCCCACGAACAATGGGATCACCATGTGAGGAAAGACGACCACGTCACGCAGCGGCAGGAGCGGCAGGGTGATCTGTTCAGCAGGTAAAACGGGATGTCCGGACATAGTGAACCCTTTCAGTCTCAAGTCGATTTAAGGCTTGAGAGGTCAATTGCAAGGTGCCCTCGGGCGCTCGGCCCTCGGCTGATACCGGACTGTCGCCTCTTCAGGCGCTTGCCTTCTGATCGCGGTAAACGAGCAGCGGCTTCGCTTCGTCTTCGATGGTGTGCTCATCGAGCACGACCTTGGCCACAGCGTCCAGCGTGGGCAACTCGAACATCGTGTCGATGAGTGACTGCTCCATGATCGAGCGCAAGCCGCGAGCGCCGATCTTTCGCTTGAGCGCCTTGCGGGCAATCGCCTGCAGAGCGGAGGGGCGGATCTCGAGTTCCACACCGTCCATCGCGAACAGCTTCTGGTACTGCTTGACGAGCGCGTTCTTCGGCTCGGTCAGTATGCGCACGAGCGCATCGTCGGTCAGTTCACCCAGCGTCGCCACGACTGGCAGGCGGCCAACCAGCTCGGGGATCAGGCCGAACTTGATCAGGTCTTCCGGCTCCACGTCGCGGAACACCTCGGACACGCGCTTCTCGCTCTTGGTGTGCACCGTGGCGCCGAAGCCGATGCCCGACTTCTCGGAACGGTTCTGAATGACCTTCTCCAGCCCGTCGAATGCGCCGCCGCAGATGAACAGGATGTTTGTCGTGTCAATCTGCAAGAAGTCCTGGTTCGGATGTTTGCGCCCGCCCTGCGGAGGCACCGAGGCCATCGTGCCTTCGACGAGCTTGAGCAGTGCCTGTTGCACGCCCTCGCCCGACACGTCGCGCGTGATGGACGGGTTGTCGGCCTTGCGGCTGATCTTGTCGATCTCGTCGATGTAGACAATGCCGCGCTGCGCTTTCTCGACGTCGTAGCCGCAGTTCTGCAACAGCTTCTGGATGATGTTCTCGACGTCCTCGCCCACATAACCCGCTTCTGTGAGGGTCGTGGCGTCGGCGATCACGAATGGCACGTTGAGCAAGCGCGCGAGCGTCTGGGCAAGCAAGGTCTTGCCCGAACCGGTCGGGCCAATGAGCAGTATGTTGCTCTTCGAGAGTTCGATCTCGTCCTTGGTTCGGCTCATGTGCTTGAGCCGCTTGTAGTGGTTATAGACCGCGACCGACAACGTACGTTTCGCCACGTCCTGACCGATGACGTACTGGTCGAGGCTCGCCTTGATCTCGCTGGGCATCGGCAAGTCAGACTTGGCCGCTTTCGCATCTGCGTTCTCGGCCGGCACTTCGTCGCGAATGATGTCGTTGCACAGCTCAATGCACTCGTCGCAGATGAACACCGACGGGCCAGCGATGAGCTTTTTCACCTCGTGCTGGCTCTTTCCGCAGAAGGAGCAGTAGAGGACTTTCTCGCTCGAAGAGCCTTTCTTGTCGGCCATGGACGTCGCTTTTCTAGAGGCGCAATGAATGTGTGAACCAATGATAGTTCAAAAGAAAACGGGGCCTTTGCTGCAAGAAAGGCCCCATTTGGCGTGTTGTTGCGCCGGCGCGCTTTGGCGCACCGGTGGTCACGCGCCGGGGGGAGCAGCGCGCTGCGTCAACACCTGGTCAATCAGGCCGTAGGCTTTCGACTCTTCAGGGTCCATAAAGAAGTCGCGCTCCATGTCGGCGCGGATCTTCTCCAGCGGCTGCCCCGTGCGTTCGGCATAGATCTTGTTCAACTGCTCGCGGGTCTTGAGGATCTCGCGCGCATGGATCTCGATGTCGGTGGCCTGACCCTGCGCGCCACCTGATGGCTGGTGGATCATGACTCGCGAGTTGGGCAGAGAGAACCTCTTGCCCTTGGCACCCGCCATCAACAGGAACGAACCCATGCTTGCGGCGAGGCCCACGCACATCGTCGACACATCGGGCTTGATGAACTGCATCGTGTCGAAGATCGACATGCCGGCGCTTACCGAGCCGCCCGGTGAGTTGATGTAGAAGTGGATGTCCTTGTCCGGATTCTCGCTCTCGAGAAAGAGAAGCTGCGCCACCACCACGCTGGCAGACTGGTCGTTCACCGGCCCAACCAGAAAGATGATGCGCTCGCGCAGCAACCGGCTGTAGATGTCATAGGCGCGTTCACCGCGACCCGAGGTTTCGATGACCATGGGAACCAGCCCCAGGCCGTTTGTATCCAGCGCGCTCATGGCACTCCTTACGATGATGTTGAACGAGATCTTGGGGCTGATTATGTCGCTACAAGGTGCCGCACCTGACGCGTTTCCCAATGACCCGCCGCATTGAAAAAGGGCGCTCACCTCGCGGCGGCGCCCTGGCTCGATCAGGCAGTCTTTCAGCCGGCCATCAGCTCGTCAAAGGGCAGCAGCTTGTCGGCCACCTTGGCTTTGCTCAGCACGAATTCGGCCACGTTGTTCTCGACCACGACGGCTTCGACCTCGGCCATGCGCTGGCGGTCACCCAGGTACCAGCGCACCACCTCGGAAGGCTTCTCGTAGCTTTGCGCCATCTCCTCGATGTGCGCCTGAAGTTGGTCGGGCTTGGCCTGCAGGTTGTTGGAGCGCACCAGTTCGCCCACCACGAGCCCGAGGCGCACGCGCTTCTCTGCTTGCGGCTGGAAAATTTCGGCCGGGATCGGCGCCGTCTCAGCATCCTTCACGCCGCGCTTCTTCAGGTCGGCGCGAGCGGCCTCGACCATGCGTTCGGTCTCGCCGGCCACCAGTGCTTTGGGCACGTCGAGTTCCGCGACCTTCACCAACGCGTCCATCACGCTGGCCTTGTTGCGGGCCAGAACGCGGAACTTGACTTCACGCTCCAGGTTCTTCTTGACGTCGGCACGCAGCCCTTCAACGGTGGCGTCGGCAATGCCCAATGACTTGGCGAATGCCTCGTTAACTTCCGGCAGGTGCTGCGCCTCGATCTTCTTCAACGTGACGAGAAAGTCGGCTTCCTTGCCTGCCACGTCCTTGCCTTGGTAGTCGGCCGGGAACTGCAGCGGGAAGGTCTTCGACTCACCCGACTTCATGCCGCGCACGGCGCTGTCGAATTGCTCGAGCATCTGGCCTTCGCCGATGATGAACTGGAAGGCCTCGGCCTTGCCGCCATCGAACGGCACGCCATCGATCTTGCCTTCGAAGTCGATCGTCACGCGGTCGCTGACCGCAGCCCCTTCGGAGGCCGGGCGTTGCGCGAATGTGCGCCGCTGCTTGCGCAGGATGTCGACGGTCTTGTCGATCGCGGCCTCAGTCACCTCGGTTGCGACGCGCTCCACATCGGCGCCTGCCAAGTCGCCGAGCTTGACGTCGGGGTACACCTCAAACGTGGCGTCGAACGACACCTGCCCTTCGGGCGCGCCTTCCTTCTCGGTGATGCGGGGGGCGCCAGCGACACGCAGCTTGGCTTCGTTCACCGCCTCGGAGAAGACCTGCCCGACCTTGTCGTTCATCACCTCGTAGTGCACCGAGTAGCCGTAGCGCTGCGCGACGACGCTCATCGGCACCTTGCCGGGGCGAAAGCCATCGGCTTTGACCGTGCGCGACAGGCGCTTCAGACGCGACTCGACTTCGGTATTGATGGTGGTGGTGGGCAGCGTGAGCGTGATGCGGCGCTCGAGCTTCTCAAGGGTTTCGACGTGAACGGACATGATGAAAGGGCTCTTTCTCGATTGCTGGTGCGCGGGGGGGGACTCGAACCCCCACACCATCGCTGGCGTCAGGACCTAAACCTGGTGCGTCTACCAATTTCGCCACCCGCGCGGAATGTCAACAGGACGGCGGGGTCGCTTTGCGACCCCTTCTGTTTTTGGGCTGCTTTTTGGCAAGCTCAAGATTTTAGCTTGATGCTGCGGCGCGCTCTGGCAGCTTCACACGGAACCAGGCCGCATACATCGCCGGCAACGCCAACAGCGTGAGCACCGTGGCTACCGCCAGCCCCCCCATGATAGCCACCGCCATCGGGCCCCAGAACACGCTGCGCGACAAGGGGATCATCGCCAGCACCGCCGCCGCGGCCGTCAGCACAATGGGCCGGAAGCGCCGCACGGCGGCCTCGACGATGGCATCCCACGCCGGCACACCACGCGAGCGGTCCTGCTCGATCTGGTCGATCAGGATCACCGAGTTGCGCATGATCATGCCGGCCAGCGCGATCACACCCAGCAGCGCCACGAAGCCGAACGGCCGGTTCAACAGCAGCAACGCACCGGCCACGCCGGCGATGCCAAGAGGCGCGGTCAAGAACACCAGCACGGCGCGGCTGAAGCTGTGCAATTGCAGCATCAACAGCGTGAACATGATGAAAAGCATCAACGGTGCGCCGGCCGCGATCGAGCCCTGCCCTTTGCTGCTTTCTTCCACCGCGCCGGCCACGTCGATGCGGTAGCCCGGCAGCATCTTCGCGCGCAGCGGCTCGAACAGCGGGTTCAGTTGCGAGGTGACAGTGGCACCTTGCAGGCCCTCGACGATGTCGCCTTGCACCGTGGCGGCATAGTCGCGCCCCTCGCGCCACAGCACCCCCGGCTCCCACACGAAATTGGCCTTGGCGATCTGCGCGAGCGGGATGCTTCGGCCGGTCGTGGTGGGCACGTAGGCGTTGCCCAGATCGGTGATCGCGTTGCGCTCGTCCAGCGGCTGGCGAAGCACGATGTCGATGAGCTTGTCGCCGTCGCGGTACTGGCCCACATTGGTGCCGCTGTTGATGGTGCGCGCGGCCTGCGCGATGGACTGGCTCGACACGCCCAGCGCGCGGGCCTTGTCTTGATCGATGTCCAACCGCAAGGCTTTCACCGACTCGTTCCAGTTGTCGTTGATGCCGCGCATGTTCGCGTTGCCGCGCATGATCGCCTTGACTTCGTCAGCGTAAATGCGCACCTTGGCGGCATCCGGCCCGACCACGCGGAACTGCACCGGGTACGGCACCGGCGGCCCATTCGGAAACACTTTCGCGCGCGCCCGCACTTCCGGGAACTCGGTGGCCAACACCTCCGGCAACAGCTTGCGAATGCGCTCGCGCGCGGCGTTGTCCCGGGTCAGCACGATCAACTGGCTCACGTTGCTCTGCGAAAACACCTGGTCGAGCGTGAGCACGAAGCGCTCCACGCCGCTGCCCACCCATGTGGTGACGTTGGTCACGCCGTCGATCTTCATTACGCGCGCCTCGACCCGCTTGGTGACTTCCTCGTTGGTTGCGAACGAACTGCCTTCCGGATACCACAGGTCGATCATCACCTCCAGGCGGATCGAATCGGGGAAGAACTGCTGCTGCACCTTGCCCATGCCCACCAGGCCGAGCACCAGTGTTCCGATGGTCAGTGCAATCGTGACCCAGCGGTGCTGCACGCACCAGTTCACGGTAGCGCGGAAGCGGCCGTAGAACTTTGTGTCGAACACCTCGTGGTGCTCGGGAGCCGCACCCGCGCCCTGCTGCTTTTCCTTCAAGAAGATGGTGCCCAGGTAAGGCACGAAATACACCGATACCAGCCACGAGATCAGCAGCGCCGCCGCCGTGACGGCGAAGATGGCAAAGGTGTATTCGCCGACTGTCGATTGAGCCAGCCCGATCGGCAGGAAGCCGACCGCCGTGATGAGCGTGCCGGTGAGCATCGGCATCGCGGTCGCCTCGTACGCGAAGGTCGCGGCCCTCACCTTGTCGTAGCCCTCCTCGAGCTTGCGCACCATCATCTCGACCGCGATGATCGCGTCGTCCACAAGCAGGCCGAGCGCGATGATCAACGAGCCCAGCGAGATCTTGTGCAGCCCCACGCCCCAGTAGTACATGGTCACGAACGTGATCGCAAGCACCAGCGGGATCGTGATGCCCACGACCAGCCCCGGCCGCCAGTCGAGCGTGAACTTCCATGAACCGGGCTTGAAGTGCAGGCCCAGGCTGATGAAGCTCACCGCCAGCACGATCAGCACCGCCTCGATCAAGGTGCCCACGAACTCGTTCACCGAGCGTGACACCACGCTCGACTGGTTCTGGAATTGCGCCATCTGGATGCCTGCCGGCAGGTCGGCGCGAATGGCATCGGCCGCCACCTGCAGCGACTTGCCGAGCTGAATGATGTCCCCGCCCTTGGCCATCGAAATACCCAACGCGATGACTTCGCGGCCCTGGTTGCGCACCTTGACCTGCGGCGGGTCCACATAGGCGAGGCGGATGTCGGCGATGTCGCCGAGCCGGAAGCTGCTGCCTGCGGCGCGGATCGAGAACGCCTTCAGCTCGTCCACCGTGTTGAATTGCCCTCCGACCCGCACCTGAATGAAGTCGGTCGGCGAATTGATGGTGCCGGCCGACTCGACGGCGTTCTGCTGCCCGAGTTGCGCGAGCACGGTGTTGAAGTCCAGGCCCAACTGCGCCAGGCGCTTTTGCGAGATCTCGACGAAGAGCTTTTCATCCTGCGCACCGAACAGCGCCACCTTGTTGACGTCTTTCACCTTCAACAGCCGCTGGCGCACCCGGTCGGCCTGGTCCTTCAGCTCCCGGTAACTGAAGCCGTCGCTCGACAGCGCGTATATCGAGCCATACACGTCACCGAACTCGTCGTTGAAGAACGGCCCGACCACGCCGCCCGGCAGCGTGGCGCGCATGTCACCCACCTTCTTGCGCACGGTGTACCAGATCTGCGCCATCTCCTTCGGCGGCGACGAGTCCTTGACCTGGAAGATGATCAGCGCTTCGCCCGGCTTCGAGTAGCTGCGGATCTTGTCGGCGTAGGGCACTTCCTGGAGCGTCTTCTCCAGCTTGTCGGTGACCTGCTCGGCCACCTGTTGGGCCGTGGCGCCAGGCCAGAACACGCGCATTGCCATCGCGCGGAAGGTGAACGGCGGGTCTTCGTCCTGCCCGAGCTGGAAATACGACGCCACGCCAAGCACCATCAACACGATCAGCAAGTAGCGTGTGAGCGCCGTGTGCTCCAGCGCCCACTTCGAGATGTTGAAGCCTTTCGGCTTTTCGGCAGCGTCGGCTGCCTCGTCCGCCGGCGCGCTCACTTGACGCTGACCGGTGTGCCGCTCGCCGCCGACGCGGGCGGCGCGCCGGGGTCGACGTAGAACTTGACCTTCTGTCCGGGCGTGAGCACGTGAACGCCGGCGGTCACCACCACCATGCCGGGCGCCAGCCCTGCGGTGATCACGGCGTCATTGCCGTCGGCGCCGGCGAGTTGAACGGGTTGCACCTTGACCGTCATGGTCGTGCGGTCCACGAGCCACACGGTCGTTCGGCCCTGCTCTTCGCGAAGCGCGGACAACGGCAGCTTCGTCACACCGGCGGCCTGCGGCAACTCGACCAGCACGGTCGCCGTCTGCCCCAGGCGCACGCCGTTCGCCACACCCGTGCCGACGTCGGCCTTGACCAGGAAGGTGCGTGTCACCGGGTCGGCGGCTGCGGCGACTTCGCGGATCGTGGCAGTCAGCGGCTCGGCGGTCGCGCCCCACAGTCGCACCTTGAACCGACCCGGCTGCGCTGCCAGCGCCGTGATCAGGCCGACCTTGTCTTCGGGCACCGCGAACACCACGTCGCGCGGGCCGTCATGCGCCAGCCTGAGCACGGGCGTACCGGCGGAAACCACCATGCCGGGCTCCACGTCCACGCCGGTGACCACGCCCGCAGCGTCGGCCAGGAGCGATGCATAGCGGGCTTGATTGCCCTGCACGTTCGCCTGCGCACGAGCCTGATCAACTTGCGCCTGGGCCGACTTGACAGTCGTCTCGCGCCGCTCCAGGTCGGCCGAGCTGATGAAGCCCTGATCGCGCAGATCCTTGTAGCGCTTGAAGTCGGCGGCGGCCTGATCGAGGTTCACGCGCGCCACGGCCACCGTGGCCAGCGCCGCGTCCTGGCCGAGCTTGAGGTCTTGAGGGTCGAGTTGTGCCAGCATTTGGCCTGCCTTCACCACGTCGCCCAGATCCACAGCCCTGCGGAGCATCTTTCCACCGACTCGGAAGCTCAAGCGCGACTCGGTACGGGCGCGCACTTCTGCCGCGTATTCCGTCACGCCACCGGCGCTCTGCGCGGTCACGGTTTGGGTACGGACGGCGCGTACCGGGTCGGCGACCGGTTCGGGCTTGGAGCAGGCTGCAAGCGCTCCCATTCCGACGAGAGCGATGAACACGAGGTGACGCATGGAGGGGTCCTTGTGGCCGCGCGCCGCAGGCTTGTGACACGGCCTGGTTCGGCAACCAGTGATTTAAATGACTGACCGGTCAGTAATATATGGGTGGCCCTGTGCGCTGTCAAACCTAACCGCCCGCGCGGGCAATCCCTCACGCCAAAGGAACGCATGCGCTGTATCGGGCCGCGCAACATGGACAATCGCCGCCGTGAGCATCGACCACTACGAGAACTTTCCCGTCGCATCTTTCCTGTGCCCGCCGCCACTGCGGCCGGCAGTGGCCGCCATCTACTGGTTCGCGCGGACCGCCGACGATCTGGCCGACGAGGGTGATGTGCCCGGCCCGGTGCGGCTCGCGGACCTTGCCGAGTACCGCACTGAGTTGGCCACCGCAACCCGGGCCGGCGGACCGCTGGCGCCACGTTGGCCCCACGTCTTCGGCCCGTTGCGCGCCGCGCTCGCGCAGCACGCCTTGCCGCAGTCGCTGCTGACCGATCTGCTGAGCGCATTCGAGCAAGACGTGGTCAGGAACGCCTACGCCACGCGCGCTGAACTGCTCGACTATTGCCGCCGCTCCGCGAACCCCGTCGGCCGGCTGCTGCTGCACCTGTACGGCGTGCATGGCGCTCAAGCCCTGCGCCAGTCCGACGCCATCTGCACGGCGCTGCAACTCGCCAACTTCTGGCAAGACCTGAGCGTCGACACGGCACGGGGCCGCCTGTATGCCCCGGCGGAAGACTGCGCCGATCACGGGCTCGACACCCGCGCCGTGCTGGCTCGCGCTGACAGCCCGCAAAGCCGCGCGCTGGTCGCCGACCTCGTGGCCTGGGCGCGCGGGCTGATGATCGAAGGCGCCCCCCTCGTGCACGCTGTACACGGCCGTGCCGGCTGGGAGTTGCGGCTCGTGGTTCAGGGCGGGCTGCGCATTCTCGACAAGATCGAGGCCGGCGGCTTCACGAGCCTGCAGCGGCGCCCCGTGCTGCGCTGGTTCGACGCACCGGTGATGCTGTGGCGCGCGCTGTGGATGCGGCGGCCACTCGCGCACGTGAGCCTCGCATGACGCCCGAGCAATACGTTCAGGACAAGGCCGCAAGGAGCGGCTCGAGCTTCTATTACGCGTTCCTGTTCCTCGCGCCACCCCGGCGTGCTGCCATCACAGCCTTCTATGCCTTCTGCCGCGAGGTGGACGACGTTGTCGATGAAGTGGCCGACCCCGGCGTGGCCGCCACCAAGCTCGCGTGGTGGCGCAAGGAAGTGGCGTCGGCATTCATTGGCCAGCCGACCCACCCCGTGATGAAGGCGCTGCTGCCGCACCGCAATGACTACGGCATTCGCGTCGACCACCTCATGGCGGTGATCGATGGCTGCCAGATGGACCTGGACCAATCGCGCTATCTCGACTATCCGGGCCTGGAACGCTACTGCCACCTCGTTGCCGGCGTGGTCGGCGAAGTGGCGGCCGGCATCTTCGGCCGCAGCAGCGATGCGACCACCGCCTACGCGCACCGGCTGGGCCGGGCGATGCAGCTCACCAACATCATCCGCGACGTCGGCGACGACGCTCGGCGCGGCCGCATCTACCTGCCGATGTCGGAGCTGAAGCAGTTCGACGTGAAAGCCAGCGAGGTGCTGAACCGCGGCTACTCCGAGCGCTTCACGGCACTGATGAAGTTCCAGGCAGAGCGCGCTCACCGCCTTTACAACGAGGCCTTCGCGCTCTTGCCCGAGGCCGACCGCGCAGCCCAGAAGCCGGGCCTGATGATGGCCAACATCTACCGCACGCTGCTGCGCGAAATAGAGGCCGATGACTTTCAGGTGCTGCACCAGCGAACGTCGCTCACGCCGCTGCGCAAGCTCTGGATCGCGATGCGGACGAACTGGCGCGGGCGATGAACCGCCAGGGCGGTGCCCGCGCGCCAGCGCTGCGGGTGGCCGTGGTGGGCGGCGGCTGGGCCGGCTTGGCCGCCGCCGTGGAAGGCACCCGGCGCGGTCACCACGTGACGCTGTTCGAGATGGCCGCACAGCCCGGCGGCCGCGCCCGCGCCGTGAGCTCGGCAGGCGTGACGCTCGACAACGGCCAGCACATCCTGATCGGCGCGTACAGCGCCACACTGGCGTTGATGCGCACGGTGGGAGTTGCGCCAGAGCACACGCTGTTGCGGTTGCCGCTGCGTCTGGCCTACCCTGACGGATCCGGCTTGTTGCTGGAAGCGGGCGGGGCGGTGCCGCAGTTCGCATGGGCTGTGTTGCGCCTGCGCGCGTGGCCCTGGCAAGACCGGTGCGCACTGCTCTGGGCAGCCGCGCGATGGGCCATGAGTGGCTTCCAGTGCGACCCACAATGGACGGTTGCGCGCTTGACTGCCGCCCTTCCCGACACCGTGCGACGTGACCTGATCGACCCGCTCTGTGTGGCTGCGTTGAACACGCCCGCGGAAGCCGCCAGCGCAGCTGTCTTCCTGCGCGTACTGAAAGACGCGCTGTTCTCGGGCGCCGGCTCAGCCGACCTGTTGTTGCCTCGCAGCGACTTGAGCCGGTTGCTGCCCGACCCGGCTTTGCGCTGGCTCACGCAAGCGGGTGCGATGGTCCGCGTCGGGCACCGCGTGCAGGCCGTTGAAATGGGCACGGCGAGGTGGCAAGTCGACGGCGAAGAGTTCGATCACGTGGTGCTGGCCACCACCGCGACGGAGGCAGCGCGACTCGTCGAACCCCACGCGACCGATTGGGCGCGCACCGCGCGGGCCATGCGCTACGAGCCGATCGTGACGGTCTACCTGCGCTGCGCCGGCGCGCGTTTGCCGGAACCGATGCTGGCCTTGCGCGCTGGCGCGTCGGCGCCCGCGCAGTTTGTGTTCGACCGCGGCCAGCTCGGCGGCGCGCCCGGGCTGCTCGCATTCGTCGTGAGCGGCGCTGCCGAGTGGGTGGCGCGGGGCCAGCAAGCGGTCTTGGACGCGACCATCGCCCAGGCGCGAACAGACCTCGGCCCGCACTTGAGCGCTGCACTGGAGCCGGTGCAAGTACTGGTCGACAAGCGCGCCACATTCGCCTGCACGCCTGGCCTGGCCCGGCCCGCAGCGTTCGTCGCCCTGGGCTTGCATGCCGCCGGCGACTATGTGGCCGGCCCCTACCCTGCAACGCTGGAGGGCGCGGTGCGCAGCGGCGTGGCGGCGGCAGCGGCAGCGGGGTGACACTGCCTCGCGGCGCTCATCGACGTTTAGCGACGTTTAGCGATGTTCAGCAACGTTCAGCGGCGCGCAAACGGAGCCGCGAGTGGCTCGCCGATGAAGACCCCTTGCTGCGGCCAAGCAACGCTCTTCCAATACGCTTCCAGCGCGCTGGCGCCTTGCACATAGTGAAGCAAGAGCACCTGCGGGTGCGGGAATTTCTGCAGGTGGTTGCAAGGCTCGGAGACGGTGCCATAGCTGGCCGTTGCGCCCGCCGCGATCCATTCGAGTGCCGACATCTGGCCAGCGGCAGGCGCTTGCAGCTGGCCACCGAACGAGGTCAGGTGATCGGCCAGCGCGCCCGGCACCCAGCGCAGCGCGCCGATGCCCTCGACGCGCGCCAGCCCGGTTTCGTAGAGCAGCACCCTGCCCGCCGGCTGCACCGAGTCGCTCTCCTGCACGTGCACATCGACGCCCACACGCGCCACCAGCCCGGGCGGCGGAAACAGGCGAAAGCGCACGCTGCGGGCCACATCGGACGTGTGCACGAAGTACGCGTTGGCCGGCGGTGCGCCGCGCCACCCCAGGCTGCGGTCCGCTGCCACGCCACGCTGGAACAACGCCGTTGCGGCAGCCAGGTCCGGCGCTGCCAGCAGCATGGTCGGGCGCAGCTTCAGGTCGGTGAAAGGCCGTGAGGTCGCGGCGTTGAAGTACCGCGATGTCTTGCCGCGTTGGCAGGCCGTGACGCATGCCGTGGCGTCGTAGCCCAGCGTCAAGGCGCTCGTGATCGAGTTGCATCCCACCGCGTAGGGCGCCGTCCAGGCCAGCGCCAAGGCCTGGACGTTTGGCTTGAAGAACGCCCTCACCCGCGCATCGACAGACGCGAACTCTTCCGGCGACAAGGTCGGCTTGACCGGCAGTGCGAGCCTGAGAACCTGCGCCGCCGGGATCGCGCGCGCCTTGATGTAGGCCTCGCCGATCGCCCGTGAAGTGGGGTCTGCGGTGTTGATCACGATGCCGAGTTCCCGTGCGGTGATGCGGCCAAAAACTTTCGGCACGGCCACCCACGCGGGAACAGGCGCGCCAACCGCTTCGATAGCGGCACCGGCTGGAGGCCGTTCCTGCAGTTCCGCAAACGCAGACATGGCGCAAGCGGCGGCCAGCACCCCGAGCAGGTTCGCGAGCTGTCGGCCAACTGAGTGTGCTGGCGGGGGCACCGTCGGTGCAAGATATCGGCTCATCGTTTCGCCATACAAAAATTCGACACCACTGAGCGACAATCGAGCCCATGGCAAAGACTGACAACAAGACGCCCACCATCCAGGTGCTCGAGCGTGCGTTCGGCTTGCTGGACGTGCTGGCGTCTTTCCCCGACCCGGTGTCGCTGAAGCACATCAGCGAACTGACGGGCCTGCACCCGTCCACCGCGCACCGCATCCTGAACGATTTGGTCATCGGCCGCTTCGTTGATCGCCCCGAAGCGGGCAGCTACCGGCTGGGGATGCGCATGCTGGAGCTGGGCAACCTCGTCAAAGCGCGGCTTGATGTGCGCGAGGCCGCGATGGGGCCGATGCGGGAGTTGCATCGCATCACGCACCAGCCGGTGAACTTGTCGATGCGCCAGGGCGACGAGATCGTCTACATCGAGCGCACCTACAGCGAACGCTCGGGCATGCAGGTGGTTCGCGCCATCGGTGGGCGGGCGCCGCTGCACCTCACCTCGGTCGGCAAGCTGTTCCTGGCTCATGACGATCCCTCGCGCGTGCGCGCCTATGCCACGCGCACCGGCCTGGCCGGGCACACGCGCAACAGCATCACGGAATTGGCCGCACTGGAACGCGAACTCGCACACGTCAACCAGGGCGGCACGGCGCGTGACGACGAAGAACTGGAACTTGGGGTGCGCTGCATGGCGGCGGGCATTCTGGACGACCAGGGCAAGCTGATCGCCGGGCTCTCGATCTCGGCTCCTGCAGACCGCCTGGAAGAGGCCTGGTTGCAGCGGCTCAAGGACACGGCTGCACAAATTTCTGCATCACTCGGGCATCGCAACGTGGCTGCGTGACACTGCGCCACAGGGGCGCTTCGTTGATCTCAGGACATCAGAGCCGGATGGCCAACATCAGGACGTTGCCTTGACGACGCCTGCAGCAACCGCCGGCACGGCATGCACCGGCAACTCGGTGACCCAGCGCCGCACTCGCTCGGCATCACCGATGCGCGAGTATTTGCCTGCCGAATCGAGGAACACCATGATGAGCTTGCGGCCAGCCATGCGGGCCTGCATCACCAGACAACGGCCCGCCTCGGTGATGTAGCCGGTTTTCTGCAGGCCGATGTCCCACGACGGGCTGCGCACCAGGCCATTGGTATTGCGGAACTGCAACGGCCGGTTGCCCACCTCGACCTGGTACTCGGGAGACGTGGACAACTCACGGATGATCTGATGCTGATGCGCCGCGTTGACCAGCGTGGCCAGGTCACGCGCGCTCGACTGGTTGCGGCTCGACAGACCGGTCGGCTCGACGTAGTGGGTGTCGTTCATGCCGAGTTCGTGGGCCTTGCGGTTCATCGCACCAACGAATGCGTCGATACCGCCAGGGTAGTACCGCCCCAGCACGTGGGCAGCGCGGTTCTCGGACGACATCAACGCCAGGTGCAACATCTCTTCACGCGTCAACTGCGTGCCAACCTTGAGCCGCGAGCGGCTGCCTTTCTCAGTGTCGATGTCTTCTTCGCTGACCGTCAGCGTCTCGTTGAGCGGCAGGTGAGCTTCGGTGACCACGACTGCCGTCATCAACTTCGTCAGCGACGCGATCGGCAACACGGCCTGCGAGTTCTTACTGAACAGCACCTCATTCGTGTCCTGGTCGACGACCAGCGCCACGCTGGACTTCAACTCCAGGGAATCCGCCGTATTGTGCAAGCCGTAAAGCTGGCCGAACGACGGCCGGGCCGGCTCGAAATGAACCAGCCTCACGGCCTGACGAACGACTACGCGCTTGCCACCGCCAACCACCACTCGGCTGCTGGTTCGGCTGGCCGTTCGGCCCGCCACGTGGTCACTTGCCGCCACCTTCACGTGCTTCTGATGCGCGACCGCCTTCTTCTTCGCCGTCGTTCGTTGTGCCGCATCGGAATGCGTCGGCAGCGTCATGGACACTGTCGCGACAAGGGCCAGCAGCGTGGTTGTAACCAACTTTTTCAGTGATGCCACGAGAGTCCCTTTTCGCCCAGTCTGCGGAGTGTAGGTCAAAGCAAAAAAGCACACAAGATCAGAAACTTACGTGCTTTTCCTCAAGTGCGGTCTGCGATCGTGACAAATGCTTGAAACGGTCAACCTTGCGCGGCCACGCGTTCGACCTTGCTGTGCAGCTTGTTCAACGCCGACAAGTACGCTTTGGCCGATGCCACCACGATGTCCGGGTCGGCGCCGACCCCGTTCACCACCCGCCCGCCGAGCTGCAGCCTCACCGTCACTTCGCCTTGCGATTCTGTGCTGCCCGACGTAATCGCATTGACCGAATACAGCAGCATTTCCGCCCCACTTTGCACACGCGATTCGATGGCCTTCAGGCTCGCGTCGACCGGGCCGTTGCCATCGCTTTCCGCGTGGTGCTCCACGTCACCGGCGGCGAACGCCACGCGCGCATGCGGCCGCTCTCCGGTCTCGGAGCGCTGCGCAAGCGACAGCAGCCGATAGTGTTCATGCTCGGCGGTCACGGACTCGTCCATCACGAGCGCGAGGATGTCTTCGTCGAAGATGTCGCTCTTGCGGTCGGCAAGTTCCTTGAACTTGGCGAACGCTGCATTGATCTCGGTTTCAGACTCGAGCTCGATGCCCAGTTCCTTCAAGCGCTGCTTGAACGCATTGCGCCCCGACAGCTTGCCCAGCACGATCTTGTTGGCGGCCCAGCCAACGTCTTCCGCCCGCATGATTTCATAGGTGTCGCGCGCCTTGAGCACGCCGTCCTGGTGAATGCCCGACGCGTGTGCGAATGCGTTCGCACCGACCACTGCCTTGTTCGGCTGAACGACGAAGCCGGTCGTCTGCGCGACCAGCCGAGAGGCAGGCACGATCTGCGAGGTGTCGATTCCGACCGTCAGCCCGAAGTAGTCGTGCCGCGTCTTCACAGCCATCACCACTTCTTCAAGCGAGCAGTTTCCAGCGCGCTCACCGAGGCCGTTGATCGTGCACTCCACTTGCCGCGCTCCGCCAATCGTCACGCCGGCCAGCGAGTTGGCCACGGCCATGCCCAGGTCGTTGTGGCAATGCACCGACCACACGGCCTTGTCCGAATTCGGGATGCGTTCGCGCAGCACGCGCAGAAAGTTGCCGTACAGCTCGGGGATGGCGTAGCCGACGGTGTCCGGCACGTTGATCGTGGTTGCGCCTTCGTTGATCACGGCCTCCAGCACGCGGCACAGGAAGTCGGGGTCGGAGCGGTAGCCGTCTTCGGGCGAGAACTCCACGTCGCCGGACAAGTTGCGCGCAAAGCGCGTGGCCAATCGCGCCTGCTCGAACACCTGGTCGGGCGTCATGCGCAACTTCTTCTCCATGTGCAACGCACTCGTCGCCAGGAACAGGTGAATGCGTGTCGACGCACCGCCTTGCAAGGCCTCGGCGGCCCGCGAGATGTCGCGGTCGTTGGCGCGGGCCAGCGAGCACACCGTGCTGTCCTTGATGGCGTGGGCGATAGCCCTCACGGCTTCGAAGTCACCGTTCGACGAGGCTGCGAACCCGGCCTCGATCACGTCGACCTTCAGCCGTTCGAGCTGGCGTGCGATGCGCAGCTTTTCGTCCTTGGTCATCGAGGCGCCGGGCGACTGTTCGCCGTCACGAAGGGTCGTGTCGAAGATGATGAGCTTGTCGGACATGAGGGTGCTCCTGGTGGACGGGATGAAACGAGTGTTGCAGCGCGCGCTTGGCGCGCGAGTCTAGGCGAGCGCCGGGCTGACGATGCGAATGGCCCCGCGCGCGGCGGCGCGTTGCACGCCGCCGGTGATGGCTTTGAGCGATGCCGAGACGATGTTGGTGTCGATGCCCACACCGAAGAGCGTCAGCGCGTCGCCAAAGCGCAGTTCCAGGTAGGCCACGGCGCGCGCGTCGGCCCCACTGCCGATGGAATGCTCGTGGTAGTCGAGCACGCGCACGCCGGCGTCCAGGTGCCGGTTCAGCCCGTTCACGAAGGCATCGATCGGCCCGCTGCCCGAACCGACAATGTCGAGGCGCCTGTCACTGAGCACGGCCTGCGTTCGCAGCGATGACACGCCGCTACTGTCTTCGCTGACCACCGGGTGGCCGACTCGCGCCGTCGCCTGCGCATCGATGCCGTATTCGTGCTCGAAGATGCGCCAAAGGTCGGCGGCGATCAGTTCCCTGCCGCTGTCGTCGAGCACGGCCTGCACGACCTGGCTGAACTCGATCTGCAGCCTGCGCGGCAGTTCCACGCCGTATTCGGCCTCCAGGAGGTACGAGATGCCGCCCTTGCCCGACTGGCTGTTCACGCGGATCACTGCATCGTAGCTGCGCCCCACGTCTTTCGGGTCGATGGGCAGGTAGGGCATGTCCCACACGTCGCCGTCTTTGCCACCTTCCTGGCGCGCGGCGAAGGCCTTCTTTATCGCGTCCTGGTGAGAGCCCGAGAAAGAGGTGTAGACCAGGTCGCCGGCATACGGGTGGCGTGGGTGCACCGGCAACTGGTTGCAGTGCTCGACGCAGCGTCGCACCTCGTCGATGTCGGAAAAGTCCAGCCCTGGCGAGACGCCCTGCGTATAGAGGTTGAGTGCGATGTTCACCAGGTCGACGTTGCCGGTGCGCTCGCCGTTGCCGAAGAGGCAACCTTCGATGCGGTCAGCCCCAGCCATCAATGCGAACTCCCCGGCTGCGGTGCCGGTGCCTCGGTCGTTGTGCGGGTGCACCGACAAGACGATGGCGTCGCGCCGTTCGAGGTGCCGGTGCATCCATTCGATCATGTCGGCGAAGATGTTCGGCGTGGAATGCTCCACCGTGGCAGGCAGGTTGATGATGCAAGGTCGGGCCGGCGTCGCGCCCCATGCGGCAGTGACCGCATCGACCACGCGCTTCGAGAACGCGAGTTCGGTGCCGGAGAACATCTCCGGCGAGTATTCGAAGCCGAACTCGGTGCCGGACTGCGTGGCCGCGAGCGTGCGGATCATGCGCGTGTGCGTGACCGCGAGTTCGACGATCTCGTCATCGTTCATGCCGAGTACCACCCGCCGCATCACCGGCGCCACGGCGTTGTACAGGTGCACGATTACGCGGCGCGCGCCGCGCACCGATTCGAAGGTGCGTTCGATCAGCGCTGCTCGGGCTTGGGTGAGCACCTGAATCGTCACGTCCGCGGGGATCAGGTCGCGCTCGATCAGCAGTCGCACGAAGTCGAAGTCGGTTTGCGACGCCGACGGAAAACCGACCTCGATTTCCTTGAAGCCGATCCGTACCAGCATCTCGAACATGCGCAGCTTGCGTTCGCTGTCCATCGGCTCGATCAGCGCCTGGTTGCCGTCCCGCAGGTCGGTGCTGAGCCAGATGGGTGCACGCTTCAGCATGGCATCGGGCCACGTGCGATCGGGCAAAGCAATGGGCGCGAAGGCGCGGTACTTGTGGGCAGGTTGCTTCAACATCTCGATGGCTCCGGTGAGTCGGGTTCGCAAACTGCAGCTTCTGAAATGGCAAACGGCCCGCTGCAGGTTGCATACGGGCCGTTTGATCGGAAAACGTGTGGACGTGATCGACTAGCGAGCCCGAAGGTCTCCTAGGAGTAGCAGCGTTGAGCAGGCCGAGAACGTCATGGGGCGGAATGTAGCACGGGCAAACGGGAGCACCTCAGCGGTGCAGGCTCTGTTCGTCGGGGTCGTCGGTCGACGTGACGATCACGCTGGTGCGCTTGCCCTTCATCTTGCGCCAGCCATAGACCACGTAGCCCGACAAACCATAGGCGCAAAACACTGCGAACAGCACATGCGGCGGGTCCAACGCCACGACTGCAATGCCCAGCGCAATGGCCACGATCACGATGAACGGCACGGTGCGCCGCGAACCCACGACCTTGAAGCTGTAAAACGGTGCATTGGTCACCATCGACAGGCCGGCGAACAGCGTCACGGCAAAAGCCGTCCAGGCAAACAGCGGTATCTGCGAGACGCCCTTGTAGCCGGAGTCGTCCACCACCCAAACCAGACCGATCACGATGGCCGCAGCCGCCGGGCTCGGCAAGCCCTGAAAGAAGCGCTTGTCGACCACGCCGATGTTCACGTTGAACCGCGCGAGCCGCAGTGCCGCGCCGGCGATGTACACGAACGCCGGAATCCAGCCCGCCTTGCCCAGGTCTTTCAGCGCCCAGATGTAAACGATGAGGGCCGGCGCAGCGCCGAAGCTCACCATGTCGGACAAGCTGTCCATCTGCTCACCGAAAGCGCTTTGCGAGTTCGTCATGCGTGCCACGCGCCCGTCAAGACTGTCGAGCACCGCCGAGCAGAACACAGCGATGCACGACACCTCGAAGCGCCCATTGATGGCCATCACGATGGCGTAAAAACCCGAGAACAGCGCCGCCAGCGTGATGGCGTTCGGCAACACATAGACGCCCTTGCGGCGCGGGCGATTTTCAACCGCGAGCGCAGGCTCGTCCTCATGCAATGGAGCGTCGTTCATGGTGCCGAGGATAGTCCTGCGCCCGCTGTGTGCACCGTCGAATCAGTTCTTGGACTGGTCGACGAGCCGGTTCTTCTTGATCCACGGCATCATCGCGCGCAACTGCTCGCCCACCACCTCGATCGGGTGCTCGGCAGTAAGGCGGCGGCGCGACAGCAAGGTCGGCGCGCCGGCACGGTTCTCGACGATGAAGCTCTTGGCGTACTCGCCGGTCTGGATGTCTTTCAGCACCTGCTTCATGACCTTCTTGGTCTCATCGGTGATGATGCGCGGCCCGGTCACGTATTCACCGTACTCGGCATTGTTCGAGATCGAGTAGTTCATGTTCGCGATGCCGCCTTCGTAGATCAGGTCGACGATCAGCTTCAGTTCGTGAAGGCACTCGAAGTAGGCCATCTCGGGGGCGTAGCCGGCCTCAGTGAGCGTCTCGAAGCCTGCCTTGATCAACTCGACGGCGCCGCCGCACAGCACGGCCTGCTCACCGAACAGATCGGTCTCGGTCTCTTCGCGGAAGTTGGTCTCGATGACGCCAGCCTTGCCACCGCCATTGGCCGCCGCGTAGCTCAGCGCCAGATCACGCGCCTTGCCGGTCTTGTCGGCATGCACGGCGATGAGGTGGGGCACGCCGCCACCCTGCGTGTACGTCGACCGCACGGTGTGGCCAGGGGCCTTCGGCGCGACCATCCACACGTCGAGATCGGCGCGCGGCACGACTTGACCGTAGTGCACGTTGAAGCCGTGCGCGAACGCGAGCGACGCGCCTTGCTTGATGTTCGGCTCCACGTCGTTCTTGTACACAGTGGCAATCTGCTCGTCGGGCAGCAACATCATCACAATGTCGGCTTGCTTGACGGCTTCGGCCACGTCGGCAACCTTCAGGCCGGCCTTGTGGGCCTTGTCCCACGAAGGGCCGCCCTTGCGAACACCGACCGTGACTTTTACGCCGCTGTCATTCAGGTTCTGCGCATGCGCATGGCCTTGTGAGCCGTAGCCGATGATGGTGACATTCTTGCCCTTGACGAGGCTCAAGTCGGCGTCTTTGTCGTAGTAAACCTTCATGTATCTCTCCTTCGAATGAATGGGTCGCGGGGTAGGTGTCTAGACGCGGAGGATCCGCTCGCCGCGACCGATCCCGCTGGTGCCGGTGCGCACGGTTTCAAGAATGGCAGCGCGGTCGATGGCCACCAGGAATGCATCGAGCTTGCTGGCGTCGCCTGTCAGCTCGATCGTGTAGCTTTTCTCGGTCACGTCAATGATGCGGCCGCGGAAGATGTCGGCCATGCGCTTCATCTCGTCGCGTTCCTTGCCGACCGCGCGCACTTTGATGAGCATCAGCTCACGTTCGGTGAACGAACCTTCGGTCAGGTCGACAACCTTCACGACTTCGATCAGGCGGTTCAGGTGCTTGGTGATCTGCTCGATGACCTCGTCCGAGCCGGTCGTGACGATGGTCATGCGCGACAGCGATGCGTCTTCGGTCGGCGCGACTGTCAGGCTTTCGATGTTGTAACCACGGGCCGAGAACAGGCCGACCACGCGCGACAGCGCGCCGGGCTCGTTTTCGAGCAGCAGGGCAATGATGTGTTTCATGGTGATGTGAAGCGTGCTCTTGAGGCCGACGGCGGTAACCGGCGGCCCGTGGCCACGCTGTGAGTGAGTTGAGTCGATTCGCCGAAGTTGATCGGCGCATTCCGCATCCGGCACGGCCGGGCGCGGTAACGCCCTGCCCCACCACCGCGTTCAGCGCATCACAGGTCTTCGGAACCCAGCAGCATTTCGGAGATTCCCTTGCCCGCCTTGACCATCGGCCAGACGTTCTCGGTCGGGTCGGTGCGGATGTCGAGGAACACCGTGCGATCCTTCAGGCGGATCGCCTCGCGCAACGCGCCTTCCACGTCCGACGGCTTCTCGATTTTCAGGCCGACGTGACCATAGGCCTCTGCGAGTTTCACGAAGTCAGGCAATGCGTCCATGTAGCTGTGCGAGTAGCGGCCGCCGTAGTCGATTTGCTGCCACTGCCGCACCATGCCCAGATAACGGTTGTTCAAAGAAATGATCTTCACCGGGGTCTTGTACTGGAGGCAGGTCGACAACTCCTGGATGCACATCTGGATCGAGCCTTCGCCGGTAATGCAGAACACATCCGCATCTGGCTTCGCGAGCTTGATGCCCATGGCGTACGGCAAGCCGACGCCCATCGTGCCAAGACCACCGGAGTTGATCCAGCGCCGAGGCTGATCGAAGCGGTAGTACTGCGCCGCCCACATCTGGTGCTGGCCCACGTCGGACGTGATGTAGGCATCGCTGTCCTTGGTGAGTTCCCAGAGCGTTTCAACCACGTACTGCGGCTTGATCACCTCGGTGCTGTTCGTGAACTTCAGGCAATCCTTCTTGCGCCATTCGTTGATCTGGCTCCACCAGGTCGACATGGCCTTGACGTCGGGCTTGGCGTGCGCTTCGCGGAGTTGCGCAATCAGTTCGACCAGCACGTCCTTCACGTCACCGACGATGGGAATGTCGACCCGCACGCGCTTCGAAATCGACGACGGGTCGATGTCGACGTGGATGATCTTTCGTTCCACCGAAGCAAAGTGCTGCGGGTTGCCGATCACGCGGTCATCGAAGCGCGCACCGACGGCCAGCAGAACGTCGCAGTTCTGCATTGTCATGTTGGCTTCGAACGTGCCGTGCATGCCCAGCATGCCCAGGAATTTGGGGTCGCTCGCCGCAATGGCACCCAGGCCCATGAGCGTGTTGGTGCAAGGGAAGCCCAACATGTCAGCGAGTTCGCGCAACTCGGCCGACGCATTGCCGAGAACCACGCCGCCGCCGGTGTAGATGTACGGGCGCTTTGCAGCCAGCAGCAATTGCACCGCCTTGCGGATCTGCCCCCCGTGACCCTTGCGAACCGGGTTGTACGAGCGCATCTCGACCCGGTCGGGGTAGTGAAACGGCGCGGTCTTGAGCGATACGTCCTTTGGCACGTCCACGACCACCGGGCCAGGGCGGCCCGTGCGGGCAATGTGGAATGCCTTCTTCATCGTCACGGCAAGATCGCGCACGTCTTTCACGAGGAAGTTGTGCTTGACGATGGGCCGCGTGATGCCGACGGTGTCGCACTCCTGGAAAGCATCCAGGCCGATGGCTGCCGTCGGAACCTGCCCGGTGATGATGACCATCGGGATCGAGTCCATGTAGGCAGTCGCAATGCCGGTCACCGCATTCGTGACACCAGGGCCGGAGGTGACCAGCGCAACGCCCACTTCGCCGGTGGCGCGCGCATAGCCATCGGCGGCGTGCACGGCGGCCTGCTCGTGCCGCACGAGCACATGCTCGATCGTGTCTTGCTTGTAAAGCGCGTCGTAAATGTACAGAACCGCTCCGCCGGGGTAGCCCCAGAGGAACTTGACACCCTCGGCCTGCAGGCTGCGAACCAGGATCTCTGAACCATTCGGTTCAATGCCAGGTGCGGTGGTTTGGGCCGATGCGGCCCGCTTGACTTCTGCGGTTGAAAATTCCATGTCGGGAACCTTTGTGAATTTCTCTGACGAAAAACCATCGGTGCACCTCTGCGCGTCCTCGTGAGACGGTTGTGGTGCCTGAGGGTCGAGTCACGGCACACCCCGGTTGGGTGTGAAGCTTTCGACCAAAACTGTTGTGCAACCTGCGATTATGTCATTGCCGGAAGACGAGCCGGCCGCACTGTCGGGCGAATGAGATAATCGAAATCGCGCCGGGTCTTGGCGCCCTGCGACCCCACATCACTTGGCTTCCGACAAAGAACTCTCCGACTTCCTCAAGAGCGTCGAAAAGCGTGCTTTCAAGCGCGCGGTGTATGCCGTTCGCGACGAGGATGCCGCTCTGGACATCGTTCAAGACACGATGATCCGGCTTTCCGAAAAGTATGCTGATCGGCCGGCTGCGGAATTGCCGCTGCTGTTCCAGCGTATTTTGTCGAACGCCACCATGGATTGGTTCCGACGCCAGAAGGTGCGCAACGCAGTCGTTCGGAACTTCTCCGACTTCGAATCCGCTGGAAGCGACGGAGACTTCGACATCCTGGAGACCCTGGAAGCCCTGGGCGGCTCCATGGCTTCGGAGAGTGCCGCAGACTCCGTGTCGCGGGAGCAAATCTTGCTAGCGATTGAAGCGCAAGTGGCCGAGTTGCCGGGCCGTCAACGCGAAGCCTTCCTGCTGCGTTACTGGGAGGAACTTGACGTTGCCGAAACTGCCGCTGCCATGGGGTGCTCTGAGGGCAGCGTCAAGACGCACTGCTCCAGGGCAGTGCATGCGTTGGCCAAGGCGTTGCAAGCGAAGGGGATCACACTATGAATCAATCTAGCAATATTCCTTCGCCCAGCGCAGTTGACGCTCTCCAGGCTCGGTTTGCGTTTCGTGTGGCGGCGCATCTGACCGAACGCTCCGATTCACTCGCGGCCGACCTCGGTGAGCGTTTGCGATTCGCTCGCGAAAAGGCACTTGAGCGCGGCCGCGCAGCCCGCGTCGCTCACTCGCCCCAAGCCATCGTTGTCAGTTCGTCCGGTGCTGCAGTTCTGGGTCGCGGCGGGTGGGGTTGGTGGATGCGCATTGGCGCCGTTGTACCGGCCTTTGCGCTTGTGGCAGGTTTGTTCCTGATTCAAACGTGGCAAGACAAGGCACAAATTTCCGTAGCCGCTGAGATCGACGCCGCACTGCTGGCCGACGACCTGCCGCCGACGGCCTACAGCGACGCCGGCTTCGCCGAATTCCTGAAGACGCCGCACGAGTGAGTTGTCGGTCGATGACCTCCGAGCGCGCCTGCAACCTGCTCGGCACCAGGCTCGGCTGCAGTTTCTGGTTCGCCGTGTTGGCCAGCGCCGCGCTGCTGGCACTCCCACTCCAATCAAAGGCGCAGGCGCCGTCGGCACCGCGCGCATCTGCCAGGCCGCCGGCTGCGGAACAAGGTGTGCGCTGGGGCGACCTGAAGCCGCCACAACAGAGCATCTTGCAACCGCTGCAAGGCGACTGGTCGGCCATCGACTCGCCGCGCAAACAGAAGTGGTTGGAACTGGCAGCGCGCTTCCCGAAGATGTCGCCCACCGAGCAAGGCCGTGTACAAGCGCGCATGGTCGAGTGGACCAAGCTGACCCCGCAAGAGCGCGGCCAGGCCCGGGTCAATTTTCAGGAAGCCAAACAATTGCCCGCGCAAGACCGGCAGTCCCGATGGGACGCTTATCAGAGGCTGCCGGACGAGCAAAAGCGAGAACTGGCTGCGCGAGCAGCGCCGCTGGCACCGCGCGCCGGCGCCGAGGCAGGCCCCAAGACTGCGACCACCGCAGCGGCCGTTCGAACCGACAAGTCCGGTCGTGAGTTGCCGCAGTCGAAATCGAACCTTGTGCCAAATCCCGCGTCGTCCGCAGCGCCGAAGCCCATTTCGCCGACGATCGTACAAGCCGGCCCGGGCGCCACGACGACGGTGATGACCAAGCGCCCGAATCCGCCACCGCACCAGCAAACCGGGTTGCCCAAGATCGCTGCGACGCCAGAATTCGTCGACAAGGCCACGCTGCTTCCGCAACGTGGGCCGCAAGGCGCGGCCAACCGGTCCGCGTCGGCCAGCCAACCCGTCCCGCCGAAACAACCATGACGGCGTCGGCCGTCATGGTGGCCGGTGCGCATCAGGCGCCGGGATTGAATCGGCGCATGGCATCGTTCATCTACGAAGGCTTGCTGCTCTTTGGCATCGGTCTGATTCCGGGCGTGATCGGCGCGCTCTTCGTCGCGCTCACAGGCCACCGCCACCTGCTGCAGAGCGACGCCTCCCTGCGCATCATCACGCTGTTGATCTACGCGGTCTATTTCACCTGGTTCTGGTCTGGCACGGGCCAGACCTTGCCGATGAAGACGTGGCACCTGCGCGTTGTCACGACGCAAGGGCAACGCTTGTCTCAAGTGCGAGCGTTGATGCGTTTTGTCGCCAGCTGTGCCTGGTTTGCGCCGGCGGCGCTGCTCAGTGCCCTGAACGGATGGAAGGGTTGGCAAGGGCTCGGAGCAGCTGCGATCGGGGTCGTCGCCTACGCGATGCTGGCGCTTCTCCACCCGCAGCGCCAGTTCTGGCACGACGCGTTGTGCGGCACCCGAATCGTTGACGCGAAGCCAGCGGCCACGGCTTGAGTCTGCGGGCAAAATCGGCGCGCATGACGAACCCCCACAAAGGCCGCACCGGCGTCGACCGCGTGGTGCGCGCGACCGGCTACTCGATGCAAGGCCTTCGCGCCGCATATCGGCACGAGAGCGCGTTCCGGCAGGAGTTCTGGCTCGCGGTCGTCATGCTGCCATTCTCGCTTTGGGTTGGCCGCACCTGGGTCGAGACCGCATTGCTGGGCGGCTCGGTGTTGCTCGTGTTGATCGTTGAACTGCTGAACACAGCCGTCGAGGCGGCCATCGACCGAATTTCGTTCGAGGTACACGACCTGTCGAAGCGCGCCAAGGACATCGGCAGCGCGGCGGTGTTGCTGGCATTGCTGCTTTGCGCCGGCGTCTGGGCTGCGGCGCTCTGGCAGCGTTGGCTCGTTTGAAAGGTTTACAGATGGCAAGCTTTTCAGTCTGTGTCTATTGCGGTTCGCGCCCGGGCGAACTGGCCGCATATGCAGACGCTGCCCACCACGTCGGCACCTTCGTCGGGCAACAGGGCTGGCAACTTGTCTATGGCGGCGGGCGCGCAGGCTTGATGGGCATCGTGGCCGACGCCGCGCTTGCAGCCGGAGCAACCGTTGTCGGCGTGATTCCGGAGTCGCTGATGGGCCGCGAACTCGGGCACCGGGGCTTGAGCGAACTGCACGTGGTCGAGACCATGCATCAACGCAAAATGCTCATGGCTGAGCGCAGCGATGCATTCCTGGCGTTGCCGGGGGGCATCGGCACCTTCGAGGAGTTGTTCGAAATCTGGTCATGGCGGCAACTCGGCTACCACGACAAGCCGCTCGGCCTTCTCAACGTGGCCAGCTACTACGACGCGCTGCTGGCGTTCCTGAACAGCAGCCGCGAACAGGGCTTCATGTCCGCTGCGCAGATCGATCTTCTTCAGGTCTCGGACGACCCGCAGGTCTTGCTCGCGCGTATCGCCGAGATGGCACCACGGGCGACCAAACCCAACGACTACCGACGCATCTGAGCCGCCGCGCAAAAGCAAGAAGCCCGCTCGAGGCGGGCTTCGAATTCAGGCAAGCGGCGACTCAGACCGCGTCGTCGTTCGACTCGCCGGTGCGAATGCGCACAACTTGTTCAACGGCCGTCACGAAGATCTTGCCATCACCGATCTTGCCGGTCTTCGCAGCTTTGACGATCGCCTCGACACACCGGTCAAGGTCGGCGTCCTTCACAACGACTTCGAGCTTCACCTTGGGCAGGAAGTCGACCACGTACTCAGCCCCACGGTACAGCTCGGTATGCCCCTTCTGGCGGCCGAAACCCTTCACCTCGGTCACGGTCAGGCCCGTCACACCGACCTGACCCAGTGCCTCGCGCACCTCTTCGAGCTTGAAGGGTTTCACGATTGCGGTGATCTGTTTCATGGCCGGCTCCTGCAAGGGTTGATCGCTCGTAGTTTACGCGCGGAACTTCGAGGTGATGGGGTAGCGCCAGTCACGCCCGAACGCGCGATGGGTAATTCGAATGCCCACCGGCGACTGGCGGCGCTTGTATTCGTTGACCTTGATCAGGCGCGTCACACGCTCGACATCAGCGCGGTCGAAACCTTCGGCAATGATCGCCTCGATGCCTTGGTCGCCCTCCATGTAGCGCGCCAGGATCGCGTCCAGCACTTCGTACGGCGGCAAGCTGTCCTGGTCGGTCTGGTCGGACCGCAACTCGGCCGATGGCGGCCGCGTGATGATGCGCTGCGGGATCACTTCTAAGCCCGGTGTGCATTGCGCGTTGCGCCAGTCGGCCAGCCGGTAGACCAGCGTCTTGGCCACGTCTTTGATCACGGCGAAGCCACCCGCCATGTCGCCATACAGCGTGCAGTAGCCGGTCGCCATTTCGCTCTTGTTGCCGGTGGTCAGCACGATCGAGCCGAACTTGTTCGACAAGGCCATCAGCAAGGTGCCGCGAATGCGCGCCTGGATGTTCTCTTCGGTTGCGTCTTCCTTCAGTCCTGCGAACTCGCTGGCCAGGCTTTGCAGGAACGCCTCGAACATCGGCACGATGGAGATCTCGTCATAGCGCACGCCCAGACGCTTCGCCATGTCACGCGCGTCGATCCAGGAAATGTCGGCGGTGTAGGGCGACGGCATCATCACCGTTCGCACGCGGTCGGCGCCGAGTGCGTCGACCGCGATCGCAAGCACCAGCGCTGAATCAATACCCCCGCTGAGCCCGATGATGATGCTCGGAAAGCCGTTCTTGCCGATGTAGTCACGCACGCCGACCACCAACGCGGCCCAGGCCTGCGCCTCGAAGGACGGCATCGGGGCCACCGGGCCTCGTGGCGCCTCGCCGTTGAACTGCACGAGTGTCAACGCCTCGTCGAACATCGGCGCGCGCGCCGTGACCGTACCGGTCGCGTCGAGTGCGAACGATGCGCCGTCGAACACCACTTCGTCCTGCCCGCCGGTCAGGTGCGCATAGAGCAGTGGCATCTGCAACGAGCGCGCGCGCGCAGCCATGCGCGCTTCGCGCTCGGCCAGCTTGCCCAGGTGAAACGGTGACGCGTTGAGCACACAGAGAACCTGTGCGCCGGCGCCCTTGGCCGCCAGACCGGGTTCGTCGAACCATGCGTCTTCGCAGATGTTGAGGCCGAAGCGCAGGCCTTGCACTTCGAACACCACCGGCGGCTGGCCTGCATCGCGCCCCGAGGCGAAGTAACGCCGCTCGTCGAACACTTGGTAGTTGGGCAGTTCGCGCTTGCAATAGGTCGCGGTCACGCGCCCGCCGGTCAATACGGAGGCCGCATTGAAGCGCAGCGGCACCGAAACCGAGTTCGACCTAACATCCCCCTGGCCGCCGAACTGATGCGGATGACCGACCACCACGGCGAGACCTTCGCAATCGGCCAGTTGCCGAGCACAGTCCAGCAAAGCTTGCGCACAGGCCTCCATGAATGCGGGGCGCAGCAAAAGGTCTTCGGGCGGGTAGCCGCACAGGCCGAGTTCAGGGGTGAGCACGAGACGCGCGCCTTGGGCAAACGCCTGCCGTGCTGCGATGGTGATCTTGCGAACGTTGCCGGGCAAGTCGCCCACCGTGGCATTGATCTGCGCTAGCGCCACGGTCACCACAGGTTGATCGATTGAGGCCACGGATCGGTGCGGAAATTGATGTGAAAAGAGGTGCTACAAGCCATGCGGAACGACGCGAACACAGCCCTGGATTTGGCCTCTGCCGATTATGTCATTCGGGTCTTCGATGACCCGACTCAGCTCGATCCACAACAGTGGGATCGTCTGCTGGCAGGCCAGGCCGATGCGAACCCGTTCATGCACCACGCCTACCTTGCGGCGCTGCACTCATCCGGCAGCGCGGTGCCCACAGCAGGCTGGGCCGCCCAGTTCATCGCGGTACTTCAAGGCGACGAGCTGATCGCGGCCTGCCCGCTCTACCTGAAGGACCACTCCTACGGCGAGTACGTCTTCGACTGGGCCTGGGCCGACGCCTACCAGCGCCATGGCCTCGCGTACTACCCGAAGCTGCTCGACGCCGTACCCTTCACGCCCGTGCCAGGCCCGCGCTTGCTGGCGCGAGACATTGTCGGGCGGCGCCTGCTCCTGCGTGCGATGCAGCAGTTCGCACGCGAGGCCAAGCTGTCGTCCGCGCATCTGCTGTTCCTGAACGATGCCGACGCCGACGCCACACGCGCCGAGGGCTGGATGATGCGCAGCACCGTGCAGTTCCACTGGACGAACCGCGAGCCGACCCCTTACGCAGACTTCGCCGACTTCCTGGCCAGCCTGCAGCGCGAGAAGCGCAAGAAGATCCAGCAGGAACGGCGCAAAGTAGTCGACGCTGCCGTCACGTTCAGTACGCTGCAAGGCGCGTCGATCACCACCCACGACTGGGACTTCTTCTACCGCTGCTATTGCCAGACCTACCGCGAACACCACTCGACGCCCTACCTCACGCGCGACTTCTTTGCTCGCATGGGCGACACCTTGCCGGACAACTGGCTGCTCTTCATCGCCAGCCGTGGCGGCCAGCGCGTCGCCGCGTCGCTGATCTGCATCGACCCATCAAGCCGCGTCGCGTTCGGCCGCTACTGGGGTGCCGTCGAACACGTGCCCTGCCTGCACTTCGAGGCCTGCTATTACCAGCCACTGGCTTGGTGCATCGAGCACGGCTACACGCGTTTCGAAGGCGGTGCGCAAGGTGAGCACAAGATGGCGCGGGGCCTGCTGCCGGTGCAGACCTGGTCGGCACACTGGCTTGCGCACCCGCAGTTCGCGCAGGCCGTGGCCGACTTTCTGGACCGCGAAGGCGCGGGTGTCGCAAACTACATCAACGACCTGAACGAGCGCCGGCCGTTCAAGGCCAACGCCCTGCCGCCGCTCGACGCGGCGTAGCGCGTCAAGGTCCGCAACCCAGCCCATTCACGGCTTGAAGTCGCCAGCGAAACCCCACACGAAAGAGTCGGGTATGACGTACTTCCGCAGCGCTGCATTGACCTGGTCGAGCGTGAGCGCAGCCAGTTCAGCGTCGACCTTGGCCGACACCGCAAAGGTCCGTCCCAGGTAGAGGTTGGTCGTCCACGCATTGGCCACACCAGCATCCTGGGCGCGCCCCAACTTCCTGAAGTTCAACAGGCTGGCCTGCCCTTCGGCCAGTTCCTTCGATGTGAACCCGTCGGCGCGTGCCCGCGCTACCTCCTCGCGAAACGCAGCATCGACGCGCGCCCGGTTCTGCGGCGCGAAGATGGCGCTGCCTTGCCAGAGCGAGTTGGCGTCGAGGCTGTTCCACTCGATGGAACTGCGCACATCGTAAGACAGGCCGTCAGCGTCGCGCACGCGCTTCCACAGGCGCGAGCTGCTTCCCGCGCCGAGCAGGTAGTTGGCCATCGTCAATGCGGCGTAATCCGGGTCGAGTTCGGCCATCGGCACGGCAAGGCGGACCAACATCGTCGCGTTCTGCTGGTCGGGCGTGGCGAGCATCAACGTTTGCGGCGCCACGGCAACCAGCGGCTGTGGGACGCGCTTGAAAGGCAGGCCCGCATTCCAGTCGCCCAGTGCGGCTTGCAGCGCGGTCTTCACTGCCGCCGAGTCGAGGTCGCCCACGGCAGCGAACTCGATTTGCGATGCCCCATAGAAGCGGCCGTGCAAGGCGCGCACAGCGTCGATGTTCAGGCGCGTGGCGTCGTCAGTGCGCTCGTCGAAGGTGCGCACATAGCGCACATCGCCGCGCGGGTAGGGGTTGCCCAGGCGGGCCAGCGCGTTGCCCACGACGGCACCCGGCTCCTTGCGCTGCTGCTCGATGCTGGTCAGCAATTGCCGCTTGTACTCGTCCAGCGCGGCAGGTGGGAAGACCGGGTTTCGCAGCAGGTCACCCAGGAGGGCGATGGCGGCCGGCAAAGTGTCACGGCGCGAACTCATGGCCAGGGTCACCGCACCCACCGAACTGCTGACGCTGAGATCGGTCTTCAGTTCGTCGAGGCGGTCTTGCACTTGTTCGCGGCTGAGTGTCTTGCTGCCCTTAGTGAGCATCTGCGCAACGGCTGCCGCCACATCGCCTTGACCAACCAGGCTGGCTTCATCGCCGAAGCGCAGGGTGAGAACCGCTTGCACTGCACCGCCACGCGTGCCCTTGGGCAGCAGCGCCGCCTTCACACCGCCCAAGCTGACGAGCTGCGTGCGCGCATCGATGTTGGCGGGCGTGGCCTCGAACGACTCGACCTTCGCGGCAGCCGCCTGCGGCTTGAAGCCTTGCAGTGCCTGGGCCAGATCGGCCCGCGCGGGAGCCGGCGCACGCACCGGCTTGTCGGTGGGCAGGTAGGTGCCGAGCGTGCGATTGGCCGGCAGCAGGTATTGCTCGGCGACACGTTGCACATCGGCAAGTTCAACGGTCCGCACCCAGTCGCGCGACAGGAACAGGAGCCGCCAGTCGCCGCGACCGATGTAGCCCGAAAGTGCCACTCCGACCGATTCCGGGTTGGTGAAGGCCTTGTCCCACGCGTTGAGCCATTGCAGGCGGGCACGCGCCAGTTCATCGGCAGTGATGGGCTCGCGGCCGATCGACTCGAGCGTTGCCAAAAGTTCGGCGCGCGCCTTGTCGACGTCCTGCCCGGGCGCGAGTTGGGCGCCGGCAATGAATACGCCTGGGTCGGCCAGTTCCCACGCGCCCGCGAATGCGCCGGACACGAGTTGGGCCTGCGTCAAACGCTTGTGCAGTCGGCCTGCCGGCACATCACCGAGGATCAGTTCAAGCAACTCCAGCGCGGCGAAATCGGGCGTGGCTGCGGCGGGCACGTGATAGGCCGCATAGACCAACGGCGCGCCACCGATGCGGCGCAGCGTGACGCTTCGCTCGCCGTCCTGGGTCGGGTCCAGCGTGTAGAGCGTTGACAGTGCACGCGCGGGCTTCGAAAGCTTGCCGAATGATTCGCTTGTCCACTTCAGGACAGCGCCAGGCTCGAACTTTCCCGAGACGGTCAGTGTGGCGTTGTCGGGTTGGTAGTAGGTTCGGTAGAAAGCCTGGAGGCGGGGGATGTCGACGTTCTCGACGTCGGAGCGCGCACCAATCGTGCTGTGCCCGTAGTTGTGCCAATCGAACATGGCCGCAAAGATGCGCTGCGAGAGGATGCGGCTCGGGCTGTTCTCACCGCGCTCCATTTCGTTGCGCACGACCGTCATCTCGGTGTCGAGGTCCTTTCGCGCGACGAAGCTGTTCACCATCGAGTCGGCCAGCCAACCGATGTACCACTGCAGGTTCGCATCATTCGCCGCGAAGCTCGCGAAGTAGTTGGTGCGGTCGTTCGAGGTCGTGCCGTTGAAGGCCAGGCCGCGCGACGCGAGATCGGCCTTCGGCTCCGGTGTCTTTGGCGTGCCTTTGAAGAGCATGTGCTCCAGCAGGTGCGCCATGCCAGTTTCGCCGTAGTTCTCGTGGCGCGAACCGACCTTGTACGTGATGGTGACAGTGGTCGTTGGCTTCGAATCGTCCGGGATCAGCAGCACTTGCAGGCCATTGGCCAGCCGGTACTCATCGATGCCTTCGACCGACCTCACTGCCGAGATGCCCGCAGGCAAGGGCTGTGCGTGCGCTGGCGCACTCGCCACGCTCGCGACCAGCGACAAAGGCAGTGCGAGGGCGCGGAAAATCTTCAGCATGGGGCAAGCCGGGCAGAGTGGGAAGCGCGAAGTGTAGGCGCGCTCGTATGCCCTGCCGGCCTGCGGTGGCATGCCCTCGCATGCGGTGCCATGTGGCCGCCGCGCGGCAGCCACGCCCGAGCAATGCTCAGGCCGGACGGTAGGCCGCAATGCCCTGGCGGATCTCTTCCTTGGCTTCTTCAGGCCCTTCCCAACCTTTGATCTTGACCCACTTGCCGGCCTCGAGATCTTTGTAGTGCTCGAAGAAGTGCTGGATCGCCTTCAAGCGCATCTGGTTGATGTCTTCGGGCTTCTGCCAATGGGTGTAGATCGGCAGGATCTTGTCGATCGGCACCGCCAGCACCTTGCTGTCGCCACCGGCTTCGTCTTCCATCTGCAGCACGCCCACCGCGCGACAGGTCACGACGACGCCCGGCGACAGCGCGAACGGCGTGATCACCAGAACATCGACCGGGTCGCCGTCGTCCGACAGCGTTTGCGGGATGTAGCCATAGTTGCACGGGTAGTGCATGGCCGTGGTCATGAAACGGTCCACGAACAACGCGCCGCTGGCCTTGTCGACCTCGTACTTGATCGGGTCGGCGTTCATCGGGATCTCGATGATCACGTTGAACTCATCGGGCGCCTTCGTGCCAGGGGTGACTTTTTGCAGGCTCATGGTGTTGTTCGATACGCTTTCAAAACTCCATTTTATGCTGCAGGCCTTGACGCCCACCTGACGCAGTGAAGCCGCACCGCTGCGCCCTGTCGACCGCTTTTTCCGCTGGAAAACACCATGCCTTCAGCGTTGCCTTGTCACACCTGTTCCCTTAGCATCCCGCGTGGCTTGGAAAGCCAACGGGACGAGCGCAGGCGCCAGCCTGTCAGCATCGATAACAGCATTCGACGAGGAGGAACTCCCTTTGATCAGCACCACCATGGCGCTCTACTTTGCGCTGGCCTGCGGCTTGGCCGCAGTCATCTACGGCTTTGCACAACGAAGCTGGATTCTTAGCCAGAGTGCCGGCAATGCACGCATGCAGGAGATCGCCGCTGCGATTCAGCAAGGCGCCGCCGCATACCTTGCGCGCCAATACAAGACCATCGCGATCGTCGGCGTGGTGTTGGCGGTTCTGATCGCCATCTTCCTCGACACCACCTCGGCCATCGGCTTCGTGCTGGGTGCATTCCTGTCGGGAGCCTGCGGCTTCATCGGCATGAATGTCTCGGTGAAGGCCAACGTGCGCACCGCACAGGCTGCCACGCAAGGCATCGGTCCGGCGCTGAACGTGGCGTTCAAGGGCGGCGCCATCACTGGCATGCTGGTGGTGGGCCTGGGCCTGCTCGGTGTCACCTTGTTCTTCTACTTCCTCAGCGGCGGCACGAAGGTCGACCCGGCCACGCTGAAGCCGTTGCTCGGCTTCGCATTCGGCTCGTCGCTGATCTCAATCTTCGCGCGGCTCGGTGGGGGCATCTTCACAAAGGGTGCTGACGTCGGCGCCGACCTCGTGGGCAAGGTCGAAGCCGGCATCCCGGAAGACGACCCGCGCAACCCGGCGGTGATCGCCGACAACGTCGGCGACAACGTCGGCGACTGTGCCGGCATGGCCGCCGACCTGTTCGAGACCTATGCGGTGACGCTGATCGCGACCATGGCGCTGGGCGCACTCGTGGTCACGGCAGCACCGACCGCCGCCGTCGTCTACCCGCTGCTGCTGGGTGCGGTGTCGATCATCGCGTCCATCATCGGCTGCTCGTTCGTCAAGGCCTCGCCGGGCATGAAGAACGTGATGCCGGCGCTGTACAAGGGCCTGGCCGTGGCGGGCGTGTTGTCGTTGATCGCGTTTTACTTCGTCACCACCCTGTTCATGCCCGCCGATGCGCTCGGTGCCGGCACGCACATGAAGTTGTTCGGCACCTGTGCGGTTGGCCTGGTGCTGACAGCTGCGCTGGTCTGGATCACCGAGTTCTACACCGGCACACAGTACAAGCCGGTGCAGCACATCGCGCAGGCATCGACCACCGGGCACGGCACCAACATCATTGCAGGTCTGGGTGTGTCGATGCGCTCGACCGCGTGGCCGGTGATCTTCGTGTGCGCCGCAATCCTGGCTTCCTACAGCATGGCGGGGCTGTACGGCATCGCCATTGCTGCAACCTCGATGCTGAGCATGGCCGGTATCGTGGTGGCGCTCGACGCCTACGGCCCTATCACCGACAACGCTGGCGGCATTGCCGAGATGGCCGAGTTGCCCAAGAGCGTGCGTGACGTGACCGACCCGCTCGATGCGGTGGGAAACACGACGAAGGCCGTCACCAAGGGTTATGCCATCGGCTCAGCCGGCCTCGCGGCACTGGTGCTGTTCGCTGACTACACACACTCGCTCGAAGCGCGCGGCATGAGCGTGAGTTTCGACCTCTCGGACCCGAAAGTCATCGTCGGCCTGTTCATCGGCGGCCTGATCCCCTACCTCTTCGGCGCGATGGCGATGGAGGCGGTGGGCCGCGCTGCAGGCAGCGTGGTGGTCGAGGTGCGGCGCCAGTTCGCAGACGGCGCCATCATGGCCGGCAAACGCAAGCCCGACTACAGCGCAGCCGTTGACATGCTGACCACTGCTGCCATCAAGGAAATGGTGGTGCCCAGCCTGCTGCCGGTGATCGTGCCGATCATCGTCGGCCTGTTGCTCGGGCCAGCGGCGCTCGGCGGCTTGCTGATGGGCACCATCGTGACCGGCCTGTTCGTGGCCATCAGCATGTGCACCGGCGGCGGTGCGTGGGACAACGCCAAGAAGTACATCGAAGATGGCCACCACGGCGGCAAGGGCAGCGAAGCACACAAAGCTGCAGTGACTGGCGACACCGTCGGTGACCCGTACAAAGACACTGCGGGCCCGGCCGTCAACCCGTTGATCAAGATCATCAACATCGTGGCCTTGCTGATCGTGCCGCTGCTCCCGAGCGCAGGCCCGACACACGCTGCGTCTGCCGCCAGCACCGTAGCGCCGGCCGCCGTGGCGGCGAAGGCCACCTTGGCCGAAGGCGCATCGTTCAAGGTCGAAGGTGGCGTGGTGAAGTTCTATTTCGCCAGCGGCAGGGCCGAGCTCGCCGGCGGCGCCAACGATGCGCTGGCCGACGTAGCCAAGGGCGTTGCAGCGGGCAAGAAGGCCGTGGTCAGTGGCTTTACGGACGCCACCGGCGACGCTGCCGTCAACGAAGCGCTCGCCAAAGAGCGCGCAACGGCCGTCAGCGTTGCGCTGAAGGCTGCCGGCGTCGCTGAAGACAAGATCGAACTGCGCAAGCCCGAAGTGCTGACCGGCTCGGGGGGCAACGCCGAAGCCCGCCGCGTCGAGGTGTCGGTGCAGTAAGCAGCGCCTCGTTCATGAAGAAAGCCCGGTTCCTTGCGGAACCGGGCTTTCTTCATGGGTCGCCGCGTCTACATCGACTCGTTCAGCAGTTGGCGGTACTCGTCGGCACTTGCAATGCGCGGGTTTGTCTTGTGGCAATGATCGGCCAAGGCGCCGTCGATGATGCGGTCGAACCAATCAGCGGGCACCTGCATCTCGGTCAATCCGGAAGGCAGGCCGAGACGCGCATTCATGGCTTTGATCGCCTCGGGAATGTCACCGCCGCTGGCAAGACCCATCGCCCCGGCCATGCGGTCGAGCCGATGTTCGTTGACGACGGTGGCTGCACTCGCGTTGAAGCGAACCACGGCGGGCAGGAAGACGGCATTCAAGGTGCCATGGTGCAAACGCGGGTTCTTGCCGCCAAGAGAGTGGCTCAGCGAATGCACGCAACCCAGGCCCTTCTGGAACGCCATCGCACCCTGGACAGAGGTGCTCATCATGTTCAACCGTGCATCGCGGTCCTGCCCATCCCGTGTTGCCCTTTCAATGTGAGCCCATCCCCGCGCCAGGCCGTCGAGCGCAATGCCATCGGCCGGCGGGTTGAAGGGCGCTGCCATGAAGGTTTCCATGCAATGCGCGATGGCGTCCATGCCGGTCGCAGCTGTCAGGCCGGGCGGCAGGCCGAGGGTGAGCTCGGGGTCGCAAATTGCAGCGCGCGGCATCAGGTGCCAAGAGTGAAAGCCGAGCTTGCGGCCATCGTCGACGATGACGATCGCACCGCGCGCCACCTCGCTGCCGGTACCTGACGTGGTGGGCACCGCGATCAGCGGCACGGCCGCCTCGGTAATCAAGGCACTGCCGCCTTCAATGGTTGCGTAGGTCTTCAGCGGGCCCGCGTGGCGCGCAGCGATCGCCACGCCCTTGGCACAGTCCAGCGACGAGCCGCCACCGATGGCGATGATGCCGTCGCAGCCTTGCTCATTGAACATCGACGTCGCTTCGCGCACCGCAGCTTCGGTCGGGTTCGATGGCGTGCCGTCGAACACCGGGCCATGCAATGAGTCAGGCAAGGCCGACAACACCAACGCCAGCACACCGGCCGCCTTGACGCCGGCGTCGGTCACGATCAGCGGCTTCTTGATGCCGATGCGTTCACACTCGGCCGCCAACAGCCGTCGTGCGCCGAACTCAATGTTGATGTGGGTGAGGTACTGGATCAGCGCCATTGGCGTCCCCTTCGCGCAAACATTTGGCTCAGAAGTACGAAAGGGTCAGCAGGCATCGACCTGCTAACCCTTGTACTGACTCTGGTCGGGACGGCGGGATTCGAACTCGCGACCCCTTGCACCCCATGCAAGTGCGCTACCAGGCTGCGCTACGCCCCGATTCAATCAATATTATAGGGTCCAAATCGCGCGGCTTAGAGCGCCAGGAGACCCCTGATCGACAGCAACTCCTGGCGCATCTGCGCGGTCGACAAGCTCAGCGTATTCACTTCAGGATTCGGGAGATCACCGGGTTGCCCGTCTGGCTCCGAAGAATTTCCATCAAACAACTGGTCAAGGTCCGGTAGGTCGAAGTCAGACTCGGGGCCGGTATCGGTGTCAGGTGTCACGGCCACAGCGCGGATCGGGCCCGATTCCGTCAGGCGGTTGCGCGCACCGCTGATGGTGAAACCCTGTTCATAGAGCAGTTCGCGGATGCGACGGATCAGCAGCACTTCGTGGTGCTGGTAGTAGCGCCGATTGCCACGCCGTTTCATCGGCTTGAGCTGCGTGAATTCCTGTTCCCAATACCGCAGCACGTAGGGCTTCACACCGCAAAGCTCACTGACCTCACCGATCGTGAAGTAGCGCTTAGCCGGAATCGATGGAAGCGCTTTCTCCATGAAAATCAATGGGTTCGGTATAGGGACCTAAGACTTTACTCGAAGTCCTCCTCCAGCGGTATGTCGCCTTGCACGACACCTTTGAGTTTGTGACTGGCATGAAAGGTGACCACATTGCGCGCCTTGATCGGGATCGACTCGCCGGTGCGCGGGTTGCGCCCGGGCCGGGGGGCCTTGCGGCGAATGTTGAAGTTGCCGAAGCCCGACATCTTCACATCGGCGCCCGCCACCAGCGTGCCGTGGATCAGGTCGAAAAAGGCCTCGACCATGTCTTTTGACTCGCGCTTGTTCAGCCCCAGGCGTTCAAACAGCAGTTCTGCCAACTCGGCCTTGGTCAGCGTCGGCGTCTCCAAGGTCGGGAGTTGTACGCGGCTCGCCGCCAGCGCGCGGGCGGCCGCCTGCTCGGCACTGTGTTGGCGACCTGGGTCTTCTGGTGCGCCATCGGGCAGGTCGGGGTTGGTCACTGAGTCAACCACGCAGGCGCACCCCCAGGCTGTCCCGCAGCGCCGACATCACAACGGCAATGACCGAGTCGATGCGCTCGTCGGTGAGCATCTGGTCATCGTCCAGCAGTTCCAGGCGGACGCTGAGGCTTCGCTGGCCTGGTTGCAGGTCGGCCGTCGCTGCGGCCGGTTTGTAGACATCGAACAACCTCGCGCTTCGCAGAACGTCTGTGGCAACACGGTTGATCGTGCCGATCAAGGCATCGTGTGAAACGTTTTCACCGGCGATCAAGGACAGGTCGCGCCAAACCGATTGGTGCCGCTGAACCGCCTTGAAAACAGGCATCTCGCGCTCGCACAGCGCGTCGGCGTCGATCTCAAACAGGACAGCCGCCGCCGGAAGTTCATAGGCTTGCCGCCACTGCGGGTGCAACTCGCCGACATGGCCAATGGCCTGCCCGTCCACTTCGATGCGCGCGCTGCGCCCGGGGTGCATGGCGGGGTGGTCAGCGCTGACGAAGCGGGCCACGCGTGGGGCCAGCAAGGCCTCGATATCGCCTTTCACGTCGAAGAAGTCGACGCCCCGCTCCCGGGTGCCCCACTGACTCGCATCGACACTGCCGTACGCGAGCCCCGCGACGCGCATCGGCTGCCGCACACCGGCCACGCTGACCGGGCTGCTGACCCCAGTGGCGTCGCGGACAAACACCCGCCCGGCCTCGAACACGCGAACCCGGTTTGCCTTGCGCGCCAGGTTGTGGCGCAGCACGCCCACGAGGCTGCCGAGCAAACTGGACCTCATCACTGCGAGGTGGCTCGCCATCGGGTTGACCAGACGCACGGGCTGCGGGTTGCCGGCAAGTTCGCGCTCCCAGCGCTCATCCACGAAACCGAAGTTCACCGTCTCCTGGTAATCGAGCGCCGCCAGTTGGTGGCGCAGGGTGTCGAGTGGCCGGCTGCGCTCGCTGCGCACCTTGGCCACCAGAGACGCCTGCGGCGCCGTGTCGGGCAGCAGGTGGTAGCCGAGAACCCGGATCACTTCTTCGATCAGGTCTTCCTCGCTCTGCAGGTCGAAGCGCCAACTCGGCGGCGTGACGGTCACGACGCCCGGGCCGCTTTCGAACCGCAGGCCGAGCCGCTGCATCACGGCTTCGCATTGCGTCTGGGTCAACGGCATGCCGATGACCTTCGCAGCGCGCGCCACGCGCAGCGCGACGGGCTGGCGCAGCGGCATGTTAGGCACCTGGTCGCTCACCGGGCCGGGCTCGCCGCCACAGATGTCGACGATGAGTTGCGTGATGCGTTCGAGCTGCGAAACGGTCGTTGCGGGGTCGACTCCGCGCTCGAACCGGTGGCCAGCGTCGGTTGTGAAGTTGAAGCGCCGCGACCGGCCTGCTACGGCTTCCGGCCACCAGAACGCAGCCTCGACGTAGACGTTTCGGGTGTCGTCGGACACCGCCGTGGCATCGCCGCCCATGATGCCGGCGAGCGACTCGACCGCGCTTCGGTCGGCAATGACACCCACGTCGGCGTCCACCGCAACGGTGTTGCCATTGAGCAGCTTGAGGGATTCACCCGCCCGGCCCCAGCGCACCACCAACTCGCCGTCGATCTTGTCAAGGTCGAAGATGTGTGAGGGCTGGCCGGCCTCGAACATCACGTAGTTCGAGATGTCGACGAGTGCAGTGACAGAGCGCTGGCCGCAGCGCGCCAAACGCTCCACCATCCACCCCGGCGTGGCGGCCTTCGTGTCGACGTTGCGAATGATGCGGCCCGAGAACCGGCCGCACAGGTCGGGCGCTTCGATCTTCACTGGCAGGGTGTCGGTCTGCACCACCGTGGCCGCTGCAGGCGAAGGCTTCACCAAAGGCGCGCCGGTCAGCGCCGAAACCTCGCGGGCGATGCCGTAGACGCTCAGGCAATGCCCGAGGTTCGGCGTGAGCTTGAGCGTGAGCAGCGTGTCGTCGAGGCGCAGATGCTCGCGAATGTCCTGACCGATCACGGCGTCGTCCGCCAGCACGAGCAGACCGCCGTGGTCTTCCGAAAGCTTGAGTTCGCGCGCAGAACACAGCATGCCCTGGCTTTCGACGCCGCGCAGCTTTCCAAGCTTGATTAGGAACGGCGCTCCGTTATCGTCGGCTGCGGGCAATTCGGCGCCGACCAGCGCACAAGGCACCTTGACGCCCACGCGCACATTGGGCGCACCGCAGACGATGCTGAGCAGGTTGCCTGTGCCGGCATCGACCTGACACACGTTCAAGCGGTCGGCATTCGGGTGGCGCTCGACCGACAGCACGTGGGCCACCACCACCTGCCTGAACGGCGGCGCGGCTGGGCGTGCGTCTTCGACCTCCATGCCGGACATGGTGAGCAGGTCGATCAGCGCTCCAGTGTTGATTGGTGGGTTGCAGAATTCGCGCAACCAGGACTCGGGGAATTGCATCTCGTAGGCTCGTGGGTTCAGGTGAACTGCGCAAGGAAGCGCAGGTCGCCTTCGAAGAACAGGCGCAAGTCGGTCACGCCGTAGCGAAGCATCGCCAGCCGGTCGATGCCCGAGCCGAACGCAAAGCCGATGTAGCGCTCTGCATCCAGCCCCATGTTGCGGACCACCTGCGGGTGCACCTGGCCCGAACCCGAGACTTCAAGCCACTTGCCCTGCAGCGGGCCACTCTCGAACATGATGTCGATCTCCGCGCTCGGCTCGGTGAACGGAAAGTAGCTCGGCCGAAAACGCAGTTTCACGTCGTCTGTCTCGAAGAACGCGCGGATGAAGCCGAGGTACATCACCTTCAGGTCCTTGAAGCTGACGTTCTCGCCGATCCACAAGCCTTCGACCTGATGAAACATCGGCGAATGCGTGGCATCGTTGTCGACGCGGTAGGTGCGGCCCGGCACGATCACGCGAATGTCGGGCATCGCCGCCTGGCCGGCATATTTCAAGGCGTGCGCCTTCGCGTAGCGCACCTGCATCGGCGAGGTGTGCGGGCGCAAGTTCAACCACGCGCCGTGCTCGTCTTTCACGTCGACGTAGAACGTGTCCTGCATCGAACGCGCGGGGTGGTTCTCGGGGTTGTTCAGGGCGGTGAAGCTGTACCAGTCGGTCTCGATCTCCGGGCCGTCGGCCACATCGAAGCCCATCGACGTGAAGATGGCCTCGATGCGTTCGCGGGCGCGCGAAATCGGGTGCAAGCCGACGCCGTTGCCGCGCCTGCGGCCGGGCAGGGACACGTCCAGCGATTCGCTCTTCAGTTGCGCCAGCAACTCGGTCAACGCCAGGGCATCGCGCCTCGCGTTCAAAGCTGCCTCAATCTGCTGCTTGGCCTCGTTGATGAGTGCGCCGCGGGCCTTCTTCTCGTCAATGGGCAGTGCCGCAAGGCCCTTGAGCTGGTCGGTGATCCGCCCGGCCTTGCCGAGGTAGCGCGCCTTGGCGTTCTCGAGGTCGGCGGGCGTCACAGCCTGCGCGAAATCGGCCTGAGCTTCGTGCACCAGCGGTAGGAGATCGGTCATCGGTTTGTGCGTAAATCAACAAAAAAGGCCGCACACGAGGTCGGCCTTGGGAAGCTTGCACCTGGCGCATTGCTGCGCTGGGTGCCCGCCGTGCTGCGGTGCGGGTGAACGCACCGCAGAGTCACGACATTCAAGCGAGCTGGGCCTTCACCTTGTCGACGATGCTGCCGAAGGCCGCAGGGTCGTTCACAGCCATGTCGGCGAGAACCTTGCGGTCGATCTCGATCGACAGCTTCTTCAAGCCGGCCATGAATTTGCTGTAGGTCACGCCATGGCTGCGGCTGCCGGCGTTGATACGCGCGATCCACAGGTGACGGAAGACACGCTTCTTGGTACGGCGGTCACGGTACGCGTACTGCCCGGCACGCATGACTGCTTGCTTGGCAATGCGAAATACGTTCTTGCGGCGGCCACGGTAACCCTTGGCGAGCGCGAGAATTTTCTTGTGACGAGCACGGGCGGTTACACCACGTTTGACGCGAGGCATTTGGTTTCTCCTTCGGAAGGGTTAGAGGCCAGCAGTGGGCAACATCTGCTTGATGCGCCCCTTGTCGGTCTCGTGCACGGAGACAGAGCCACGCAAATGGCGCTTGTTCTTCGTGGTCTTCTTGGTGAGGATGTGGCGCTTGAACGCCTGGCCCCGCTTGACGGTACCGCCTGGACGAACGCGAAAACGTTTTTTCGCGCCGCTCTTGGTCTTCATTTTGGGCATCACTGCTCCTTCTTTGTTGCTACTTCAGGCGCCGGCAAAACACTTGCCGTCTTGTAAGCCTGAAGCCGCTTGTGACAGCGCCGCGGTGACCAGACCGTGGCGCTGAACCCTGGGCGCGCTCTTTCAGCGCGCTGTTACTTTCGCTTCGGCCCGAGCACCATGATCATCTGGCGCCCTTCGAGCTTCGGCATGTTCTCGACCACCGCCACATCGGCCAGCTCGTCGCGAATGCGCTCGAGCAAGCGCATGCCGATGTCCTGGTGCGTGATCTCGCGGCCCCGGTATCGCAGAGTGACCTTGCCCTTGTCACCGTCTTCGGCAATGAAGCGGCGCAAATTGCGCATCTTGATCGCGTAGTCGCCTTCGTCGGTACCGGGGCGGAACTTGACTTCCTTGATCTCGATGACCTTCTGCTTGCTCTTCGCCTCGGCAGCCTTCTTCTGCTCCTGGTACTTGAACTTGCCGTAGTCCATGAGGCGGCACACCGGGGGGTCGGCCTGGGCGACGATCTCGACCAGATCGACGTCCTGCTCGCCCGCCAGGCGCAAAGCCTCGGTGATGCTCATGACGCCCAGCGGTTCGTTCTCGGGCCCGTTCAGCCGGACTTCCGGTGCCATGATCTCGCGGTTCAGGCGGTGCTTGCGCTCTGCGTTCGGAGTACGGCGGTCAGCAAAAGTAGCGATGGTTCATACCTTTCAACAGGCCCCAAGGCACAGGGGCCCAACAATCATTCGAAGCGCGCCTGGGTTCAACCGGCCACCCACGCGGGCGGCGGTTTGTACTTCAGACTTTTTGGGCGATGTCTGCGGCGATCTTCAGTGTGAAGTCGGCCAGAGGCATCACACCCAGGTCTTGGTTGCCCCGGGCGCGCACCGCAACGGTTCCGTTTGCCTTTTCCTTGTCACCCACGACAAGGATGTACGGAACCTTCTGCATTGAATGCTCGCGGATTTTATAGTTAATTTTCTCGTTGCGCAAATCAGACGCCACTCTAAGTCCTTGTTTTTGCAGCGTTTTGACGACGTCCCGGGCGTATTCGGCCTGCGCTTCGGTGATGTTGAGCACACTCACCTGCAGCGGCGCGAGCCAGGCAGGCAGCGCGCCGGCGTGCTGTTCGATCAGGATGCCGATGAAGCGCTCCAGGCTGCCGACGATCGCGCGGTGCAGCATCACCGGCGCATGGCGCTCGCCGCTCTCGGCCACGTACTCGGCACCCAGCCGCTCGGGCATCGAGAAATCGACCTGCATCGTTCCGCACTGCCACTGCCGGCCGAGCGCGTCTTTCAGCGTGTACTCGATCTTCGGGCCGTAGAAAGCGCCATCGCCCGGCGCGATCTCGAACTCGCAGTTCGAACGCCGCAGGCTTTCGATCAAGGCATGCTCGGCCTTGTCCCAGCTGTCGTCGGTGCCGATGCGCGCGTCCGGACGTGTTGCGACCTTGTAGATGATCTTGTCGAAGCCGAAGTCGGCATAGACCTTTTGCAGCAGCGTTGTGTACGCCACGCACTCGTCGAGGATCTGGTCTTCGAGGCAGAAGATGTGACCATCGTCCTGCGTGAAGCCGCGCACGCGCATGATGCCGTGCAGCCCGCCGGTGGGCTCGTTGCGGTGGCACTGGCCGAACTCACCGTAGCGCAGCGGCAGGTCGCGGTAGCTCTTGATGCCCTGCTTGTAGATCAGGATGTGACCCGGGCAGTTCATCGGCTTGAGCGCGTAGTCGCGCTTCTCCGATTCGGTCGTGAACATGTTCTCGCGGTACTTGTCCCAGTGACCCGTCTTCTCCCACAAGCCCTGGTCCAACAGCTGCGGGCCCTTCACTTCCTGGTAGCCGTTGTCGCGGTAGACCGCGCGCATGTACTGCTCGACTTGCTGCCACACCGTCCAGCCCTTCGGGTGCCAGAACACCAGGCCCGGCGCGTGTTCGTCGATGTGGAACAGGTCGAGTTCGCGACCGAGCTTGCGGTGATCGCGCTTCTCGGCTTCTCCCAGCATGTGCAGGTACTGCGCCAACTCGTCCTTCGTGGCCCACGCCGTGCCGTAGATGCGCTGCAGCATCTCGTTGCGGTGGTCGCCGCGCCAGTAGGCACCGGCGAGCTTCATCAGCTTGAAGTGCTTGAGCTTGCCGGTGCTCGGCACGTGCGGGCCTCGGCACAGGTCTTCGAACGCGCCTTCGCGGTAGAGCGACACGTCCTCACCGGCCGGGATGCTGGCGATGATCTCGGCCTTGTAGTGCTCACCCAGGCCCTTGAAGTACGCGACGGCCTCGTCGCGCGGCAGCACGCGGCGCTGGACCTTCTCGTCCTTGCGCGCCAGTTCGGTCATCTTTGCTTCGATGGCCGCCAGGTCGTCCGGCGTGAACGGGCGCTTGTACGAGAAGTCGTAGAAGAAGCCGTTCTCGATGACCGGGCCGATCGTCACCTGAGCATCGGGAAACAGCTCTTTGACCGCATACGCCAGCAGGTGCGCCGTCGAGTGGCGGATCACGTCGAGACCGGCGGTGTCCTTGTCGGTGATGACGGCGAGTTGTGCGTCGTGCTCGATGACGAAGCTGGTGTCGACCACCCGTGCATCAGCGCCCTGCCCGATGCGGCCGGCGAGCGCCGCCTTCGCGAGACCCGCGCCGATGGAGGCGGCCACTTCGGCCACCGTGACCGGGCCGGGGAACTCGCGTTTCGAACCATCGGGCAGTTGAATCGAGACCATCTTGTTGCTCCAGAAATGACAAAGGCGCGGACTGAGCCGCGCCTTGTTTGAACGATCAGGGAATGAGTTAAGGCAGGTCGATGCGCGCGGCGGACCGAACCTTCAGGCCGAAGGTGGTAGTTCGCGGTGTCATAACCATCATGCCTTTCTCGCCCTTGTCGTTGAAAACGACGATTGTAGTGGGGCGGCTCAGGTCGCGGTCAGATCCCGTTCATATCGGCAGGAGCGACACGTTCGCGGTGCGTTCGATCAGCCACAACATGCCCACCACGATCGCTGCAAACGAGCCGCCGCGGATCACCCATGCCGGGTAGCTTCGGCGCTGGCGCAAGCCGAACAGTAAGGCCGTCACTCCGCTCACGATCATCAATTGCCCGAGTTCCAGGCCGATGTTGAATTCGAGCAGCGCCCACACGAACTGCGACGTGGGCAGGTTCAATTCGCTCAGCACGTTGGCAAAGCCGAAGCCGTGGATCAGCCCGAAGAAGAAGGTCACGACCACGCGGCGCACCGGGAAGATGGGCCAGATGTTGTCGAGCGCCGCGAGGATGATCGTCACCGCAATCGCCGGCTCGATGAACGCCGGCGACAGAGAGATCACCTTCAGTGCGGCAAGCGCCAGCGTGATCGAGTGCGCCACGGTGAAAGCCGAGACGATGCCCACCACCGGCAGCACCGCCTGCGAGAACCGCTCCACCGGGCGCCAACCTTGGGGGGTGCGCCGCATCACCGATGGCAGCAGCAGGCACAGCAGGAACAGCACGTGGTCATAGCCGGTCACGATGTGGTGGATGCCGTCGCGAAGGAACCCCCACGCCGATGCGGTCGTCGCTGTCGGCGCGTCGGCAGCGCCTGCACCCGATGCGCCTGCAGCCTCTCTTTCACTCGTACCCAAAGCCGCGGCTTGCGTCGGGTCAAGCAGCATCAACACCACCGGTTGGCCGGGCCGCTGCAGCTTCACGATGCCCCGGTGCGTCGGGTCGACTTCGCGCAGCAGCGTGTAGCGGATCGCGGGCGCAGCCGGCAGCGCGCAGGGCGACGACAGCATCAGCACGGCATACGCGCCGTCGTTGCGGCGTTCGAGCCCGCGCCCTTCCGCTCGCAGCGGGCAACCCGCGATGGTCAAGCCCGCCAGCGCGTATTGTTCGATGGCCGGCCACGCCGCCTTGACCTCGGCCCAGGTCAGCTTGCCGTCCTGATCGGTGTCGATGTCGAGTGCGGCTTCGAGGTCACGCAGCGCGATGTCCAGGCGCACGGTCGTGCCTTGCGCGGTGGCGTCGATCTGCAGGTAGGCGTCGCTCGCCTTGTGCGCGCTGGCCAGGGTGGCCATCGACAGCAGCGTCGCCCCCACCAGTGCCTTCCACCAGGAATGGTGCGCCATGGCGTTACAGCAAAGTCTCGACACGCTGGTCGCGCAAGCCCATCTCCAGGGTCAGCTTGCGCACCTCGGCCAGGGCAGCCGGGTCGGCGCTGGCTCGCGCTGCCTGGGCAAACACGAGCAGGTCAAGCGGCTCGCGCTGCTGTGCCACGTTGCCGCGCGCCAGCTCGAGCGCGCGCGTGGGTTGGCCGTCCACCTGCAGCGCGAACATCGACTGCTCGCGGCCATGCGCCACCTTCGCATCCGGCCGCTGGTTGGCCAGCGCGATGCGCTCGCGCATCTCGTCGCCATCGGCCTTGGCGGTGGGCGCCTTGGCCTGCACGCCGGCAATGGCCAGGCGCAGCAAGACCGCGTCGCTGCGCACCTGGCCCTTGAGCAAGGCCAACGCCTCGGCCGGCCGCTTCTGTTCGATTAGGAAGTCGGCGTACGCGAGCGTGGCGTAGGGGTCGGCGTCCAACTTCAACACGGCCTTGAACTCGGCGTCGGCCGCCGCCGCCTTGCCGGCGCGTTGCTCCAGTTCGGCCAGGCTCGTGCGCAACCAGGCCAGGGTGGACGGCGCGGCATTGCGCTGTGTGGCGAGCAAGCCGCTGAAGACAGCGCGGGCCCGGTCCACCTCGCCGCGCAGCGCAGCGTTTTCGGCCAGGCAGGCGTTGCCGTGCAGCGCGGCGCCTGCGGCCGCCACTTGCTTGCATGCGGCGTCTGATTCGCCGTAGCGGCCCTGCACGCGCCGCACCGTGGCCAGCGTGAGCCAGGCCTGCGGCCGGGGCGCGGCACCCGGTCGCGCCAACAGGCGCTTCAGGCTTGCGGCCGAGGCATCGAAGTCGTGCAGGTACTGCTGCAACACGGCGCGCATCATGAGCACCGCGTCGGGCATGGTGGCCTCGTCGGTCCAGCCGGAGATAGCCGCCATCGCAAGGCCCACGAAGCGCGGGTCGCCAAGTTCGTGCGCTTGATCGAGGTAGCCCTGGGCCACGCCGAGTGCTAGCTTGGCGTCACGCGGTTGCTGGGCCAATTGCTTGCGCAGGCGGCGCTCTTCAGCGCGACTGCTGGCAACGGCAGGAAGGACCTCGATGACTTCATCGTCACGGGTCGGGGTGATCGGGGTGGCGATAGCGGCGAAGGCCGAAATGCACAGCGCCAGGGCGAGCAGTCGCAGGGTTGTGGGCGTTGCCATGGTGCCGAGGTATTGCCGTGGGTGTCGAACAAAATAGTGGGGGCGGGCCCGTTTTCACAGACCCGCCCCCTGATCGGTCTGACGTTCAGTCTACGACGTCAGGCTCTGCCGTCTCCGACGTCGGCGGCGTCACCGCGCTCACATCGACTGGCTCGAACGTGTCGGCCGCCGACGCAACAAGCTGCTTCAGGTAGTCAATGAAACCACCACTGGAAGCACTTGCGCTCGCAGGCACTTCACTCGTCACCGGCGGGGGCGCCGGCGTGTCGTCACCGCCCCCGCAGGCGCTCAGAACGGCCGCCATGCTCACGGCGCCCAGGGTCATCAGCCAGGTCTTCTTCATGGTGATCTCCTTACTGCGCGCCGGGCAGCGGCGTGCCCACATACGGGAAGCCGGCCAGCAACGGGCCTGCTGCCTTGACCTTCGGCCCCGCCTGGTCGACCCCGTCGTGCAGGCTGTAGGCCGAGGTGCCCAAGGGCACCGCGCTCGGCTTGCACGCAGCACCGAACTTGTAGGTGTCGGCGTTGCCATTGGCCACGCACAGGCCGCCCATCACCGCGACGAGCGAGATGTCGACCACGTCGTCGTTCGGGCGGCGACCGTTCGGGTAACCGGCCAGGTCACCGTCACCCGACAGCAGGCCGCCGAGCAGACCGAGGCGGTTCTGATTCGCATACGCCACTGCAGGAATCGCGGTGTTCAGGCGCAGCATTTCAGAGGCCACCACGGTCGCCGGCTGGTTCACGCCCTTGATGCCGGTCAGGAAGGTCGTGACCAGGTCGAGGCGCGGGAAGTTGGTCGGCGAAATGTTCGGCGTGGCCAGTGCGATCTCCAGCAACTTGGGCAGCGTCGGGTTCGTCACATAGGTGGCGAACTGGCCGTCGTCCTTGGGCTTGGAGGCGTTGAACTTGTCCTTGTCGTTGATGCCGATCACCACCTCGTTGACCAGCGGCATGCCCAGGCGGGACACCTGCGTCCATGCGCCACCGCTGATGGCGGCCGTGCCGTAACCCGGCTTCGGTGCGGCGCTGAACAGGCTGCCCTGGCGCACGCTGGCGGTAGTCCACCCGCCGATCACCGTGTCGGCAGAGCCGGTGGCGAGCAGGCAACTCGTCGGCACTTCGACGGCAAGGCTCGTCACGTTCTTGTCGGCGAGCGAATCGGCGCCGACATCCTTGTTGGCGTTGTTCAGCAGGAAGGCTGCGCTCGGCACGTTGACCAGGTCAAAGATCACGCCCAGGTTCACCGCGAACGGGTCTTTGCGCTGGCCCACGAACACCTTGCCCGGCGTGGCGCAGCCCGGAATGTTCACGCTGTAGACGAACTGACCTGCGTAGTTGGCGTAGTTCGGGATCGTCTTGGTGCCGATGTTGTCGGACGGCTTCGCGAAAGTTGCGCTGCCGCCGCTGGCGTTGGTGACAGAGCCCTTGGTGCCGGTGCGGCGGTCACCGCGCACCACGTCGAGCGTGAAGCTCTCGGTCACGTTGAGGTTCGCGCCGGTCGGGTCGGTCACGCCGCCGAACTGGGTCAGCGGAATGCCCACGTCCTTGCCGTCGATGCTGAGCGTCTTGCCCTTCGAGGTGTTCTTGAAACGGAACTGGAAGGTGATGTCTTCCTTCGCGTCGCCGTTGTTGTCCACATGGATTTCATACAGCGCGTTCGGGTCAAGCTTGAAGTAGTTCGGGCCGCCGTAAGCGTCTTGCAGCGGCAGGTAATTCGCGATCAGCGTGACGAAGCCGGCGCGGCCAGCCTCGTAGCTGTTGAACATGTAGAAGTCGGTCGCATCGACCTTCGGCGTGCCGGTGATCGACGGTGCCTCGCGGTGGCTCGATGCCTGTGCCGGCAGGGCGGCCAGGCCGCAGAGCGCACAGACGGCCGCTGCCAGCGGGGCCAGGCGGCTGGGGTTCAGACGCGGTGATTTCATGGTGTCATCCTCTCGGGTTGGGGTTCGCAACAGCCCCCGGGGTATGCCGGTTGCCGACGGGTCACGACGCGGTTCGTGCGTCTGAAGGCCAGTACGCGGGGCTCGGGCGAACGGATGCATCTCTGTGTAAAGAGTTGTCACCCGCAGCCTGCGGGGAGCCGCGGCGAACTACCCCAGCGGCTGAACGTCCAGCGCAGGTCCGGCGGCGACCATGGCTGCGAAGGCATCGCGCAGGCGTTCGCACTCGCGCACGGTCCGCGTCCAGGCGCTGATGCGTGCGGCCGTGTCGTCGCCGTAGCGCCTGAAGTCGTCGCGGTCGGGCAGCTCACCGCCGGGAAGTTGGGCCACCCACGCCGGGGTCGGCGACAACACCACCACGTTGGCAAGCATCGCGGTCGCACGGTGCCGGTGCGGGAAGAAGTTGTCGAGCCAACCGGTGATACCGGCGTCCACATGCGCACCCTTTGGCGCGCCGGGAATGTCGTGAACGGCGTCGAGCCAATACGGGATCGAGCAGCTCGCGAGAACGCTCAGCGCGAGCGCCGAGAAGGTGCACCGTGTGGCTTGTGCTGGCCAGCCACTCGCCGAGATGAACTGGTCGAGCGGCACCAGCGCCAGTCCTTTCGGCCCACCCGCCGCAGCGGCGTCACGGCGGCACGCTCAACCCGACCGGGCCACGGTGTCAGCGCCGCGTCTGCAACTTCGAGAACGCATCGGCCATGGCCGATGACACCGGAGGCGCAGCCGGCCGCGCACCGCCGCCCTGGCGCTCGTGGCGCTGCGCCGGCCGGAAGGCATTGCCGGCCGCATCACCGCCCTTGGAAACGGGCGTCGCTTCGAGCTTCATCGTGAGCGACACGCGCTTGCGTGCCAGGTCCACTTCGAGCACCTTGACCGTCACGATGTCACCGGTCTTGACGACCTCGCGCGCATCGTTCACGAACTTGTTCGCGAGCTGGCTCACGTGCACCAGGCCGTCCTGGTGCACCCCCAGGTCGATGAACGCGCCGAACTGCGCCACGTTGCTGACCGTGCCTTCGAGCACCATGCCGGGCTGCAGGTCCTTCAGGTCTTCGACGCCGTCGTTGAAGCGCGCCACTTTGAAATCAGGCCTCGGATCACGGGCGGGTTTTTCCAATTCGGTGAGGACGTCCTTCACCGTGATGGCACCAAATTTTTCGTCGGCAAAGGCCTCGGGTTTAAGCGTGCGAATCACGTCGGCGTGGCCCATCAGCTCGCGTGCGGGCTTCTTCACCACGCCCAAAATGCGCTCAACCAGCGGGTAGGTTTCAGGGTGCACGCCAGATTGGTCCAGCGGGTTGTCGCCACCGCGTATGCGCAAAAAACCAGCACTTTGCTCGAAGGTTTTGGGGCCCAAGCCGCTCACCTGAAGCAGTTGTTGTCGATTCTGAAACGCGCCGTTCGCATCACGCCAACGCACGATGCTGCCGGCCACCGCTGGACTCAAACCCGACACGCGCGACAGCAGCGGCGTGGACGCGGTGTTCAAGTCCACACCCACCGAGTTGACGCAGTCTTCGATCACTGCGTTCAGGCTGCGCATCAAATCGCCTTGGTTCACATCGTGCTGGTATTGGCCCACGCCGATGCTCTTGGGTTCAATCTTCACCAGCTCGGCCAGCGGGTCTTGCAAGCGGCGCGCAATGCTGACGGCGCCGCGTAGGGTCACGTCCAAATCGGGCAGCTCTTTGCTGGCGTACTCACTGGCGGAATAAACCGAGGCACCTGCTTCGCTGACGACCACGCGCTCGATGTGCGTGCCGGGAGCCAGGGCCTGTATGCGCTTGATGAGGTCGGCAGCGAGCTTGTCAGTTTCACGGCTGCCGGTGCCGTTGCCTATGGCAATGAGGTTCACGCCGTGGGTGGCGCACAGCAGGCCCAAGGTGTGCAGCGAGCCCTCCCAATCTTGGCGCGGCTCCAGCGGATAAATGGTGCTGTGTGCCAACACTTTGCCGGTCGCGTCCACCACCGCCACTTTGCAGCCGGTGCGTATGCCAGGGTCCAAACCCATGACGACGCGCGGACCGGCGGGCGCGGCCAGCAGCAGGTCGCGCAGGTTCTCGGCAAACACCTTGATGGCCACGCGTTCGGCTTCTTCGCGCAGGCGGCCGAACAGATCGCGCTCCAAACTCAAACTCAGCTTGACCTTCCAACTCCAGGCCACACATTTGCGGATGAGGTCGTCGCTGGGGCGCTTGCTGTGGCTCCAACGCAAATGCACTGCAATGTGGCCCTCAGCCAAAGACGGTTTTCCTGGAATGACCTCTTCATCGAGCGCCAACTTCGCTTCCAAAAACTCCAACGTGCGACCCCGAAACACCGCCAGCGCACGGTGCGAAGGCACGGTGCGTATGGGTTCGGCGTAGTCAAAGTAATCGCGAAATTTGGCGGCGTCAGGATGCGTGCCGTCTTTGCCGTCGAGCAACTTGGACTTGAACAGCGCGTCACCCCACAACCACTCGCGCAGCTTGCCCACCAGCACGGCATCTTCGGCCCAACGCTCGCTCAAGATGTCGCGCACGCCGTCGAGCACCGCGTGTGCGTCAGCGAAACCGCCATCAACATTGACGAAGTCCGCAGCCTGTGAAAGTGGGTCGAGCGACGGGTCGGCAAACAACTTGTCGGCCAAGGGCTCGATGCCCGCCTCACGCGCCATCATGGCCTTGGTGCGGCGCTTCACTTTGTAGGGCAGGTACACATCTTCCAGGTCTTGCTTGGTGGCAGCAGCGTCCACCGCCGCACGCAACTCGGGTGTCAACTTGCCTTGGTCTTGGATGCTTTTGAACACTGCCTCGCGGCGCTCTTCCAGCTCACGCAAGTAGCCCAAGCGCGCCTCCAAATCGCGCAGTTGCGTGTCGTCCAACTCGCCGGTGATTTCCTTGCGATAGCGTGCAATAAACGGGACGGTGGCCCCGCCGTCAAGCAACTCCACCGCAGCGTTCACTTGGGCGGGCCTGACCTTGAGCTCGGCGGCAATTTGCAGAAGAATTTTGTTCAAAACGGGATAGTCCAAAAAGTGAGATGGAAGCGCGAGATCGGTGGCCGTGAGCGGTCGAAATCAACCCAGCCCGCGGTGCAAAAAATTCAGTCCACGCGCTGATTCAAAAAGGCCAGCACGCCCTGCCCGGCGCACACGCCGCTGGCCATGCAGGCGGTGAGCAAATAGCCGCCAGTGGGCGCTTCCCAGTCCAGCATTTCACCGCAGCAGAAAACGCCAGATTGCGCTTGCAACATCAGGCCATCTGTGAGTGCTTCAAAGCGCACACCACCGGCGCTGCTGATGGCTTCGTCTATCGGTCGCGGTGCCGTCAACGACAACGGCAAGGCTTTGATCGCCACGGCCAATGCGGCGGCGCTGTTCATCACTTCGCGTGGCAACAATTCATGCAGCATTGATGCCTTCACGCCGTCGATGCCAAGGCGGCTTTTGAGATGGGTGGCCAAGCTGCGCGAGCCGCGGGGGCGCGCCACTTCAGCAGCCACAAAGCTTGCATCTCGTTGCGGCAACAGGTCGATTTGCACCACTGCCTCACCGCGCTCAATCAGCGCATCGCGAACCGGGCCGGACGCGGCATAAATCAGGTTGCCCTCGACGCCGCTGTCGGTGATGACGAACTCACCGGCTTGATGAAACTCACGCCCATTCAAACCTTGAAAACGCAGCGCGACGTTCTTCACTGGCTGCCCGGCAAAGCGACTGCGAAAGTGCTCAGACCAGCCTGAATTCGCAGCGGCCGACTTCACATCAAAGCCGCAGTTGGACGGCAGCAGCGCCGCCACATCGACGCCGTGTTGACGCAGCAGCGGCACCCATGCACCGTCCGACCCCAAGCGCGTCCAACTGCCGCCGCCCAGGGCCAACAACACCGCATCGAAACGCTCAAACCGCTCACCCAGCGGCGTTTCAAAATTCAAAGCACCCGCGCCGTTCCAACCCAGCCAACGATGGCGCATGTGAAAACGCACGCCTTGTTGGCGCAGCCTGTGCAACCAGCCGCGCAGCAAAGGCGCGGCCTTCAAGTCGGTGGGAAACACGCGGCCCGAGCTGCCCACAAAGGTGCGCACGCCCAAGCCTTGCGCCCAGGCGCGCAGCTCGGTCGGGCCAAAGCGTTTCAGCATGCTTTCGATGGGCGCGGCGCGCGCGCCATAGCGTTCAACGAAGGGCTCAAACGCTTCTGAATGCGTGAGGTTCAGCCCACCCTTGCCTGCCAACAAAAATTTGCGGCCCACCGACGGCATGGCATCGAACAAATCGACCTGAACGCCGCCGAGCGCCAGCACTTCAGCGGCCATCAAACCTGCGGGGCCGCCGCCGATGACAGCAACACGTGGCACCGATAACGCGGAAAGTTGAGTCTCAGGTTCAGCGGTAAGCATGGCTGGTCACCCCAAATGGGAATGCCACGCTGAGGTCGACGGCGTTGCTGCTGAATGGGCCGCGCAGTGATTTCACTTTGCCACCACTCAGGCGCAGTGACAGCTGATGGGTGAGTTCGTAGTCAACATAGGCCATGGGCTGCGTCAACGCACCGCCGCGAGTTTCGACACCGCCGCCGCCTGCTGCTCCGGCCAAAAATTCTGCTCCTACCCGGGTTCGAGAAAAAACTGGCCATTGCGTGCCGACACCAAAAAAGCCCACCGAATAGCCGCCCGCGCCACCCGCAAATGCGCTGTGCGCTTGGCCAGTGACGTAAAAATTGTTGGCCAGAAAGCGGTTGACTTTCATCGTGACGGCGTCGAGGTCACGCACTGAGCCGTCTTTGCGCGCAGCCTTGTAGCGCGACACGCCGCCCACCCATTCGCTGCGCGTGGTGCGCGCGGGTGCGGAGGTGTCGTAGGGGTCGTCCAAGATGAAGTTGAGCGCGGCGGTGGCGTGCAGCGCGCGGAACTTGCCCTGCGGCGCGGTGGTGTATCCACCTTCCAAAGTCAGACCCACGTCGCGCGCGAGGCGCACAACGCAGTAGGCCGCGCCTTTGAGCAACAGGCCGCCGCCTACGCTCACATCGCCGCCACCGCCCATGCCCACGGCACCGCGCACACCCAACACCAAGTGGTCGGCCCAGACGGCGCGTTCGGTGCCCAAAGTGGCAAGGTATTCGGCATAACCTGCGACGCCGCCGCTGCCCGCGCCTGCGGCTTCAATGCCCCAATAGTTGTTGTCGGTCAGTGCACGTTCCATGCGCGCACCCACCAGCCCGATTTTGGAAGCGAGAGGCCCACCGCTGATGCGGGTCACGCCGGGGCGCGGGCTGTAAAAACCCACCACCGCTTGGACGCGGTCGAAGCCCATGCCGGTGCGGCCTATGACCGAGGCGTTGGAGCTTGAACCTGACGCCGTGAGTTGGCTGCGCGAGACATAACGAAAATCGGTGCCAGTGCTCCACACCAAGCCGAGTTGGTTGCTGCGAATTTGGCCGTTGGGGAAACGCACTTGTGACAACGACACGCCCGCGCGGTAGTTGCCAAAGTCACGCGTCAAATCGGCATGGGTGCGCAACATCAAACCGCCACCCACCGGCGCTGCGCCACCACCACCACCGCCTGCATAAACACCCACCTCCACGTCCATGAATTCAGAGACCGCACGGCGCACCGAGGCTTCTGCGCCCACCGTGAAAAAGCCACCGCGTTGGCCCGTGAAAGCACCATAAGCCGCAGGGCCGACGTAAATGTTGGGGGCCACTTGCAGCAAGTAAGACGTGCCAAGCAGCCCCATGTTTTCGCGACCCGGCAAGCGTATGCGTTCAGCGTTGACACGCACCACCGAGGGCAAGGTGGACAAGCCGACAACATCGTGCGGGTTGTCGGTTCCTGGCTGAGTTCGTGGCTGAGTTAGTGGCTGAGTTTGTGGCAGAGAAAGCGCTGGTGCAGTGCTTGTTTCAGGAGGCGCTGTTTGCGACCAAGCGCTGCTTGATGTCAACGCGGCGGCAGCCCAAATTGATCGCATCAACACAGGTCGGAAGCTCCATCTGATTCGGCAAAAACTTGAGAGGAACTTTGAAAACATGAAGAAGAAAATGCGAGTGCGCACAGTGTGTGGAGGCGGATGGTAACCACCCCAAGCCTGTAAGAAGGCCGTCGCTGCGGCGACTTCCCACGGCCCACTTTGGAGAAATCACATGAGCTTGAATACAAATCGCTTTGACGCCGTCTGGCCCAGCGCTGCCCTTCGAAGTGTGTGTGCAGGCTTGGTCGTGGCGATCAGCCTGCCGGTGGCGACAGCGGCCGATTCGCCGCCTGGCACTTGCAAAGCCAGCAGCCCCGCCACCCTGACGCGCGTGGTGGAGCTGTACACCTCCGAGGGCTGCAACTCTTGCCCGCAAGCCGATCGCTGGTTGTCGCGCATGACGCCTGAGGTTGACGCGCGCAGCAACGCAGTGGCACTCGCATTTCACGTCGATTACTGGGACCGCCTGGGTTGGAAAGACCGCTTCGCCAGCCCCGCCTACACGGCACGCCAATCGCAACAACAGGCCAGCAATGGCGCGAAGTTCAGCTACACGCCGCAGGTGGTGCTGGACGGCAAAGACCACAAAGACTGGATCAACACACGCTTGCCTCTGAGCGCCGCCGCGCCAGCGCAAGCGCACATCAGCCTGACCCGCGAGGGCAATCAGTTCAGCGCCAACGTCGCACCCGTGGCAGGCGGCCCCACGCGCTTGGCTGCGTATTGGGCCGTGACCGAGCTGAACCACGTCACCTCAGTGAAGGCCGGCGAAAACGAAGGCGTGACCTTGAAACACGACTTCGTGGTGCGCGAATACAAGCCGGTCTCGGCGTGGTCTGGCAAGCTGGATTCACCAACGACTCTGAGCTTCACACCGAGCACAGCGAGTGACCCCAAGCATGCAAGGCAGGTCAATTTGGTGGTGGTGGATGCGGACACCGGCAGGCCGGTGCAGGCTTTGAAGTTAGGGTGTTGAGGGAAAGATTGTTGTGTTGGCGCGGTCAGCGCAGGCACAAAAAAACGGCGAAGATAAACGAGTCAATCGACGGCCCGAAGTGCGGCGCGAAGTTCAGCCCCCAACTCTGGTTTGTGCGAAAACGGGTCGGTCGGATTGCGCCCCAGCATCACATCATCCAAGCGCGTTTGCACACTGCCCAAAGCTTTCGGGTGGCTGTAAACGTAAAACCGCCTCTCATCCATCGCATCAAAAACATACTGCGCCACCTCGGCAGCCGTGCGCTTGCCGCTGCCGACCGCCTTGTCGCTCATGGCTTGACCGATCAACTGGCTGCGTGTGGGCTTGACGCCTTGGTCGCGCAAATCAGAAGGTCGGTTGCGATGGCTTTGCGTGATGCCAGTCGGCACAAAGTAAGGGCACAACACCGAGGCATGAATTTGGTCGGTGACCAGCGCCAAATCTTGGTACAAAGTTTCACTGAGCGAGACCACCGCATGCTTGGTGACGTTGTAAACACCCATGTTGGGCGCGTTCAACAAGCCCGCCATCGACGCGGTGTTGACGATGTGACCTTCATAAGCTGGATTGGCTTGGGCCGCCGCCAGCATCAGCGGCGTGAACACGCGAACGCCGTGTGCCACGCCCATCAGGTTCACGCCTATCACCCACTCCCAATCTTTCAGCGTGTGCTCCCAAATCAGACCGCCCGCGCCGACACCCGCGTTGTTGAACACAAAGTTTGGAGCACCAAAACGCGCCATCGTGGCGGCGGCCAAAGCCTCGACTTCGTCTGACTTGGAGATGTCAAGCCGGTAGGCCAAAACTTGATTCCCCGTCAAAGCAGCCATGCCTGCAATTTCAGCCGCAGCCACGTCCAACGCGTCTTGCTGCACGTCGGCCATGACCACGTTCATGCCGCGCTTTGCGGCGATGCGTGAAGCCTCCAGGCCAAAGCCCGAGGCCGCGCCGGTGATGACGGCGGTGCCGCCTTGGTAGTTCTTCATGAAGAGGCTTTCGACAGGGGTGAATCCGCGTGCTTGGGTTCGGGCAGGGGTTTGGACAGGCGCGGTGCAAAGATCAAACGCAAGGTGTCTGCCACGTCGCGCACTTCGGCACCTTGCAGCGCACCTTTGCTCAGCAACAAGCGATGCAATTCAGGCAAGTGGTAATGCGGCACCGCCGGGTACAAATGGTGTTCAAGGTGATAGTTCACGTGATGCGGGAACAACAACATGCGGCCCAGCCAATTGCCCGCGCTGCCCCAAGTTCGGTTGGTGCGTGCGGCAGTCAGCGGCGATGAAAAATCAGTCGTGGCACCGTGCTCGCAAATCGCACGCAAACGCAGCACCGGCTGCAACACCGTCAGCAAAGGCAAGATCCACAACACGGCATACCAAGCCAAGCCTTGCCAGCCCCAAACCAGTGCGCACAGCAAGGGCGCACACACATGAAATACCACCACAAACCAGCGGTCGGTGCGGGCAGTGGCACGAAGTTGCGCGGAGGTGTCGTCGAGCGGGCGGGCCGCTTTGTTGGTGACGGCGTTCAAGGCCGGTGCGCCAAAAAAGTAGGCATAGGTTTTGTAGGCGTTCAGACCCATCAGGTCTTGCGCCAGCTTCTTCCACAGGTATTTCACGCCGCGCGGGTAACCACCGTGGATGGCGGTGTCGGGGTCTTCGGAGGTGTACAAGTGGTTGTGATGCAGTCGGTGCGTCACGCGGTAGGTGCACATCGACACGCCACCCAGCATGCCCACCACGCGGCCGATCACGTCGTTGGCAGTGCGTTGGCTGAACAGCCGGTAGTGCGCCGCTTCATGCGCCAAGATGAACAGGCCGTGTTGCGCCACACCGATCACCACCACGCAGGCAAGCACCCACAAATCCGGGCCGAGCCACAACGCGGTGGCCATGGCTGCCGCGATGATGAGCAAGGTTTGCAACACAGCCAACGCCGAGCGGGTGTTGTTCAATTGGGTGAGCGGCGCGAGTTCGGCCGCGCTCAGTACGCGTCGCGCTTGAGCGTTGCCCGAACCCGCCGCCGATGAAATGGTCGGCGCGTGAAGAGGCCGCAGGTCGTCGCGAAACTCTTCGCCGCTGCTGTGGGTGTTGCTGTTGCTGTTGCTGTTGCTGTCGATGTTGCTGTTGCTGTTGCTGTTGCCGTTGACCTCAGGGATGTTCACGATGGCTCCTTCGCAGTCAATCAGACGCGATCAACTAGACGCAAGCTGGCGTTCAACCAAACGCCCGCCCACGGCCAGAGTGCGCAAGAACTTGAAAGTGCCTGTGGCGTGGGCCACCAGCACGTCACTTTCATCAAACACCGAGCCTTCGCAAAACGCCAAACTGGAGGTGCTGGTCAGCAACTTGCCCATGCCTCGAAGGCGGCCGGTGGCGGGTCGCATGAAGCTGGTTTTCATCTCGATGGTGAGCACGCCGCGGCCGCCGTCGGGCAGGTGCATTTCAGGGCTGCGAGCCGCGTGCGCCATCACCACATCCAACAGCGTCATGGTCACGCCGCCGTGCGCCATTTGCCATGAGTTGCACAAGTCATCGCGCAGCGGCACGTCAATTTGCGCCTGCCCATCACCCATGCTGACGAGCTCAAACCCCAGCAACTCGGCGAAGGGAATGTGAACCGAAAACTTCATGTTGATGCGGGCCCGTCAAACCCCGTGCACCGCACTCACGCCGCCATCAATCGCGAGGATCTGGCCGGTGATGTGCTTGCCCGCTGCGCTCGCAAACAGCAAGGCCGCGCCTTTCAAGTCGTCATCGTCGCCCACGCGGTTCAAGGGCGCAGTGCGCGCAATCGCGTCAGCACCCAACTTCTCAAACGTGCCGCGCGTCATCTTGCTGGGGAACATGCCCGGGGCCAAGGCGTTCACATTGATGTTGTAGCGGCCCCATTCACCGGCCAGCGTGCGGGTGAAATTGACCACCGCGCCCTTGCTGGTGCCGTAGGCGATGAACTGTGTTTCGGGTGATGCACCCGACAAGCCCGCAATCGATGCGACATTGATGATGCGGCCACCGCCGCTGGGAATCATGCTCATCTTGCCGATGGCTTGGCTCATCAAAAAGATGCTGCGGATGTTGATGTTCATGACCTTGTCCCACGCTTCCAGCGGATGGTCTTCGGCGGGTGCGCCCCACGTGGCACCGGCGTTGTTGACCAAGATGTCAACGCGGCCCAAGCGCTGCATGGCTTCATCCGCCACGTGTTTGATTTGCGCGGCGTCGCTGGCGTCAGCCGCCACCCAGCGTGCATCAATGCCTTTGGCTTGAAGTTGGGCCACGGCCGCTTCCAATTCGGGCGCTTTGCGTGAGGTGAGCAGCAGCTTGGCACCGGCTTCGCCCAGGGCTTCAGCAATTTGCAAACCCAGGCCGCGCGAACCGCCGGTGATGAGGGCGGTTTTGCCGGTCAGGTTGAACAGGTTCTTGATGGGGGTGCTCATGGCTGGGGTTCCTGTGGAGGCGTTCAAGGTGTGACTGCGTGATCCAGCACGCTGCGCGTTTCACGCAGCGGGCCCAACTGGGCGCTGACGGCTTTGTGGTGCGGATGTGTTTGGTAAGCGTCGAGCGCGGCGGCATCGGCGAACAGCGAGTTCAACATCACGTCCACATTGGCCTCAAGCCCTGGTGTTTTGATGTGCACTTCAAATTCCAGCATGCCAGGCACCAAGCCCGCGCAGGTGTCGAGCAGCGTTTTGAAGCGGGGCGCATGGGCTGCATCCAGCAGCTTCCACATGACGACGTGGCGGATCATGTTGCTTGTCATGTTGCTTGTCATGTTGAATCCCCGCGGCGCGCACGCACAACCAGCAAAACTGCACCGGCCAGCGCAAACACCGCACCCGCTGCGGCCATGGGCCAGCCCACGCTGGTGTCAGTTTTTTGTATGACCAGACCAAGCACGGCCAGCAGCAAGCCGCCAAATATCAGCACCCATATCAACTTGCCTAGAGTGGTGTTGCTCATGGTCTGCATTGCGATGTGCAAATGGCTTTCAGAACCACTCGACCGCCATGCTGCGGCAGGTGTCATCGCGCGTGGTGACCACGCTCAACCAAGCCGCAACCCGTGGCAATTCATAGTTGAAAAAGTAAGTGGTGGCAGCGAGCTTGCCTTGCAGGGCGTGGCGCTCAGTGGCGTCGGCGCTTGACGCCAATGCGGCTTGCGCGCACAGCGCCACGTCCAACCACATCCAAGCCAACACGGTGTGGCCAAAGGCTTGCAAATAGGGCGTGGCGTTGGCGAGCGCTTCGACAGGTTCGCCGGTGGCCCAAGCGGCTTGCGTGGCGCGTTGGACGGCGCTCAATGTGGCGATCAACGTGGCAGCATGCGGCGCCAAACTCGGAACGGCCGCGGCGCGCTGCGCGGTGGCGGTAACGGTGTCAGCAAACAGCTTGAAGCCGGCCCCGCCTTGCATCACCACCTTGCGGCCCAACAGGTCGAGCGCTTGAATACCGTGCGTGCCTTCGTGAATCATGTTGAGGCGGTTGTCGCGCCAATACTGCTCGACCGGAAAGTCGCGCGTGTAGCCGTAGCCGCCCAAAACCTGTATGGCCAAACTGTTGGCTTCCACACACCATTCACTGGGCCAGCTTTTGGCAATCGGTGTGAGCAGTTCCAACAGCAAGCCCGCCTGCTTTGCAGCCGCGTTTTCGCCGGTGTGCAACTCATCCACCAAGCGCGCGCAATACAAAGTCAGCGCCAACGCGCCTTCGCAGTAACTTTTTTGCGCCAGCAACATGCGCTTGATGTCAGCGTGTTCAATGATGGCGACTTGAGGCAGTGTGGGGTCTTTGCCACCAGTGCCAGCGTCGTTTGAAACGACAGCGCGACCCTGCGGCCGGGTTTTGGCGTAGTCCAGGCTGGCTTCGTAACCGGCGTAACCCAACATTGCCGCGCCCAAGCCCACCGCGATGCGCGCCTCATTCATCATGTGGAACATGCAGCGCAAGCCTTCGCCGGGCTGACCCACCAAGTAACCGATGGCACCGGCGCCGTTGTGGTGTGCGTCGGCCCTGACGGGGAATTTGCCCTCGCCAAAATTCAGCAGCGTGTTGGGCATGCCGCGATAACCCAACTTGTGGTTCAAGCCCGCCAGCGCCACGTCGTTGCGCTCGCCAGTGAGCTCGCCCTCGGTGTTCACCAATTTCTTAGGCACGATGAAAAGCGAAATGCCTTTGGTGCCTGCAATCAACTTGCCGTCTTCACCAGGAATTTTTGCCAGCACCAAATGGACGATGTTTTCTGTCAGCTCGTGCTCACCGTTGGAGATCCACATTTTGTTGCCGCGCAGCCGGTAGCGCGCGCCGAGTGGGTCGTGTTCAAACTCAACGCCATCAGGCACCGCACGCGTCACGATGTCGGACAAGCTCGACCCGGCTTGCGGCTCGCTCAAACACATCGTGCCCGCAAACCGACCCGAAAAATTCTGCTGAGCAAACACCTTCTTCTGCAACGCCGAACCGTGCGCCATCAGCAGATTGGCGCTGCCGCTGGTGAGCATGTTGCCGCCACCCAAAGCGATTGCCGCTTTAGAGAAAAAGCTGTTCGCCGCCATCTCCAGCACGCAGGGCAACTGCATGCCGCCGATGTCGTAGTCCTGTGCCGCCGCCATCATCCCCGACTCAACATAGGCATCAGCCGCTGCCTTGCTGGACGCAGGCAAGTGCACCTTGTCGCCGTCAAACCAAGGCTCTTCGGTGTCACCCAAGCGGTTGAAGGGCGCAAACTTTTCACGCGCGATTTTTTCGCAGGTGTCGAGCACGCTGTCAAAGGTTTCGCGCGAGTGATCGGCAAAGCGCGTGCGCGTTTGCAACGAACCCACCTTGAGCCATTGGTAAAGCAAGAAGTCAGCGGTTTGGCGGTAGCTCATGGTGTTCGGTGTTCAAAGATCAAAGCACCTCAAACACACCCGCCGCGCCCATGCCGCCGCCTATGCACATGGTCACGCACACCAACTTGGCACCTCGGCGTTTGCCTTCAATCAGCGCGTGGCCGGTCAGGCGCTGGCCGCTGACGCCGTAAGGGTGACCGACCGCAATCGCGCCGCCGTTGACGTTGAGTTTTTCCATGGGGATGCCCAGCGTGTCGGCGCAGTAAAGCACTTGCACGGCGAAGGCCTCGTTCAATTCCCACAGGTCGATGTCAGACACCTTCAGCCCCAAGCGCTTCAACACTTTGGGCACCGCGAACACAGGGCCTATGCCCATCTCGTCAGGCTCGCAACCGGCCACGGCAAAACCCAAAAACCGGCCCAATGGCTTCAGGCCTTTTTTCTCTGCCAGCGTCTCATTCATCAACACGCAAGCACCGCCGCCGTCGCTGAACTGGCTGGCATTGCCTGCCGAGACCACACCGCCGGGAAACACCGATTTGATGCCCGCCACCGCCTCGTAAGTGGTGCCTTTGCGCAAACCTTCGTCGGCGCTGATGGTGATTTCTTTGGTGCGCAAACCCATCACGGCATCGGCCACGCCGGTCATCACAGTGCAACTGACCATTTCAGCGGCGAACAAGCCGGCGTCTTGCGCGGCGCAGGCCTTTTGTTGGCTGGCCGCGCCGTAGTGGTCCATGCGGTCTTTTGCGACCTTGTAACGCTTGCCGACTTGCTCGGCGGTTTGCAGCATGTTCCAGTAAATCTCGGGCTT
>JANXWV010000146.1 GCA_025350965.1 Rhizobacter sp. | reverse complement strand
CGGCGGGCCATCAGCGCGGCGTTCGTCTGGTTCGTGATGTGGGGTTCGCGGTGCATGGTTTCTCCCCGTTGGTGAAGGGCGCACTTTAGGCACTGCGCGCTGCGAATACCATGTACACCCATCGACAATCAGCAATGCACTGTGCAGGCGCCGCCGCCTGTACACGCAAGCCCTGATACGGTGCACCCTGCCTGCGACCCCACGACGCGAAGAATGATCACCCTCCACCCCGGATCGAGCACACCGCTGGTCAGCCAGATCGTCGACGGCTTTCGGCGCCTGATCGGCGAACAGGCGCTGCGCGCCGGCACCAAGCTGCCCTCGATCCGCGCCCTGGCTGCCACCCACTCGGTCAGCGTGTTCACGGTGGTCGAAGCCTATGACCGGCTGGTGGCGCAGGGCTGGGTAGAGTCGCGCTCGAACGCGGGCTTCTTCGTCAAGCGCCGTGCCGGCACCAGCATGCTGCCGGGCGAAGCGCCCAGCGCCGACCTGCGTTTCGACGCGAGCTGGTACCTGCGCCAGATCTTCGAGAGCCGCAACCTCGAACTCAAGCCCGGCTGCGGCTGGCTGCCCAACGACTGGCTGTTCGAGGAAGGCGTGCGCCGCAGCCTGCGCCACCTCGCCAGCGACGGTGCCGAGATCGGCGGATACGGCCTGCCGCACGGCCACATGGCGCTGCGCATGCTGATCGCCGAAGCCTTGGCCGAACGCCAGATCGTGCTCGGCGCCGAGAACATCCTGCTGACCCAGGGCTCCAGCCAGGCGCTCGATCTGGCGGCGCGCTGCCTGGTGCGCCCCGGTGACACCGTGCTGGTCGACGACCCCGGTTACCCGAACCTGATGTTCATGCTGCGTTTTCTCGGGGCGCGGCTGGTGGGCGTGCCACGCGCGCCGCACGGCTACGACCTGGAGGCGCTCGAGGCGCTGATCGTGCTGCACCGCCCCAAGGCCTTCTTCACCCAGCCGCGCCTGCAGAGCCCGAGCAACTCGGTGGCCACGGCGGCGCAATTGCACCGTGTGTTGCAGCTGGCCGAAAAATACGATCTGGCGCTGGTCGAGAACGACATCTACGCCGACCTCGACCCCGAACCGCGGTCTTCCCTGGCCAGCCTCGACCAGATGCGGCGTGTCGTTTATGTCGGCAGCTACTCGAAGACGATCTCGCCCAACATCCGGGTCGGTTATGTCGTGGCCCGGCCCGAACTGCTCGACGAGCTGGCGCAGCTGAAGATGGTGTCGGGGCTGACCTCGTCCGACATCACCGAGCGGCTCGCCTTCGGCGCGCTCTCCGAAGGGCGCTGGCGCAAGCACCTCAAGGCGTTGCGCGATCGGCTGGCGCAGGCGCACGGCAGCGTCGCGCAGCACCTGAACGGGCTCGGCTTCGAGCTGTTCAGCGAGCCCAAGGCCGGCATGTACCTGTGGGCGCGTCACCCCGATCTGGCCGACAGCGCGCCGCTGGCACAGCAGGCGGCCGGCGCCGGCATTTTGCTCGGGCCTGGCCACCTTTTCCTGACCGAACCGCGCCCCACGGGCTGGCTGCGTTTCAACGTGGCCTTCAGCGACGACGCGCGCCTGTTCGTTTTTCTGGCCGACCAGATTCGCCTGCACGCGCAGGGCGCGGCGGCCTGAGCGGTTCGCCGCCTTGTGCGCCCTGCGCGGGCGCCTTTCTATAATCGAAACTTTTGCCGAAGCAAGCACGGGCGCGCCCTGCGCCCCTTGCCACCGAGAGAACCGGATGAAAGCCTCCGAAATCCGCCAGACCTTCTTGAAGTTCTTCGAGTCGAAGGGCCACACCATCGTCGCCTCGAGCCCGGTCGTGCCGGGCGACGACCCGACACTGCTGTTCACGAACGCCGGCATGAACCAGTTCAAGGACGTGTTCCTCGGCTTCGACAAGCGGCCCTACAACCGCGCGACCACGTCGCAGAAGTGCATTCGCGCTGGCGGCAAGCACAACGACCTCGAGAACGTGGGCTACACCGCGCGCCACCACACTTTCTTCGAGATGCTGGGCAACTTCAGCTTCGGCGACTACTTCAAGAAAGAAGCCATCGCATACGCGTGGGAGCTGCTGACCGAGGTCTACAAACTGCCGAAGGAAAAACTCTGGGTCACGGTGTATGCCGACGACGACGAGGCTTACGAGATCTGGAACAAGGCCATCGGCGTGCCGGCCGAGCGCATCGTGCGCATCGGCGACAACAAGGGCGCGCGCTATGCGTCCGACAACTTCTGGATGATGGGCGACACCGGGCCGTGCGGCCCGTGCACCGAGATCTTCTACGACCACGGGCCGGAAATTCCCGGTGGCCCGCCGGGGTCGCCGGAAGAAGACGGTGACCGCTACATCGAGATCTGGAACAACGTGTTCATGCAGTTCAACCGCGACGAAGCGGGCGTGATGCACAAGCTGCCCAAGCCGAGCGTGGACACCGGCATGGGGCTGGAGCGGCTGACGGCCGTGCTGCAGCACGTGCACAGCAACTACGAGATCGACACCTTCGTGAACCTGCTCGCGGCGGCGAAGCGGGAGGTCGATGCTGCGGGGGCAGTCGATTGCGATGCCGCGAGCCCGTCGCTCAAGGTCATCGCCGACCACATCCGCGCCTGCGCCTTCACGGTGGTCGATGGCGTGATCCCGGGCAACGCCGGGCGCTGCTACGTGCTGCGCCGCATCACGCGCCGCGCCATTCGCCACGGCTACAAGCTCGGTGCGCGCAAGCCGTTCTTCCACAAGCTGGTGGCCGCACTCGCGGTCGAGATGGGCGACGCCTACCCCGAGCTGCGCCAGCAGCAACAGCGCGCCACCGAGGTGTTGAAGCAGGAGGAAGAGCGCTTCTTTCAGACCATCGCCAACGGTATGGAGTTGCTTGAGTCTGCCTTGTCCAAGTTCAATTCTGGGACTGACCTTGCCCTCGGGGACAACTTAGCGTTCAAGCTGCACGATACGTACGGCTTCCCCTTCGATCTGACGGCCGACGTCGCACGCGAACGCGGGGTAACGATCAACGAGGTGGAATTCCAGGAGTCGATGCAGCGCCAGCGGGAGCAGGCCCGCGCGGCCGGCAAGTTCAAGATGTCTGCCGGCTTGGAATACACCGGCGGCACCACTGCGTTCCATGGCTACGACCACCTCACGCACGAGGGCGCCAAGGTCACCGCGGTGTACGTCGATGGCACTTCAGTGGCCAGTGCCAAGGCGGGTGACGACGCGGTGATCGTGCTCGACCACACGCCGTTCTATGCCGAGTCCGGCGGGCAGGCTGGCGACACGGGCGAGCTGCGCAATGCCACCACGCTCATGCTCGTCGAAGACACGATCAAGGTGCAGGCGGCCGTGTTCGGCCACCACGGCCGGTTGGTCGAGGGCGAGGTCAAGGTGGGCGATGTGCTGAACGCCCGCGTCGACGCCGAGAAGCGCGCCAAGACCGTGCGCAACCACTCGGCCACGCACCTGATGCACAAGGCGCTGCGCGAGGTGCTCGGCGAGCACGTGCAGCAAAAGGGCTCGCTCGTGAACGCGGAGCGCACGCGCTTCGACTTCGCGCACAACGCGCCGCTGACGGTCGGGCAGATCGTGCAGGTCGAGGTGATCGTCAACGCCGAGATCCTCTCGAACGCGGCCACGCAAGCCCGTGTGATGGGCATCGACGACGCGCAGAAGACCGGCGCGATGATGCTGTTCGGCGAGAAGTACGGCGACGAAGTGCGCGTGCTCGACATCGGCAGCAGCCGCGAACTTTGCGGCGGCACGCATGTGCAGCGCACCGGTGACATCGGCCTGTTCAAGATCGTGGCCGAGAGCGGCGTGGCAGCCGGCGTGCGCCGCGTCGAGGCGGTCACCGGCGACAACGCCCTGGCGTACCTGCAGTCTCTCGAAGGCACGGTGGCCCATGTGGCCGGCGCACTGAAATCGGCCCCGGCCGACGTGCCGGCGCGCATCGCGCAGTTGCTCGACCAGGTCCGTGCACTCGAGCGCGAATTGTCGTCGGTCAAGGGCAAACTGGCATCGTCTCAAGGCGACGAGCTGATGGCGCAGGCGGTCGATGTCAAAGGCATCAAGGTGCTTGCGGCCGTGCTGGCCGGCGCCGACGCCAAGACCCTGCGCGACACGCTCGACAAGCTGAAGGACAAGCTCAAGACGGCCGCCGTCGTGCTGGCCAGCGTAGAGGGCGGGAAGGTGCAGCTTGCGGCCGGCGTGACCGCCGATGCGATGGGCCGGGTCAAGGCCGGCGAGCTGGTCAACTTCGTGGCGCAGCAGGTCGGCGGCAAAGGCGGCGGAAAGCCCGACATGGCGATGGCCGGCGGCACCGAGCCGGCGCACATCGGCGCGGCACTCGCCTCTGTGCAGGGCTGGGTGGCCGAGCGGGCCTGATCGGCTGACATGGGCTGGCGTGCTCGCACCATCCGAGCTGTGTGCGCAGCGGCGGCATCGTTGATGTTGTCAACCGTTGGCGCGCAGGAGCGCGTCATCTTGCCCAGCCTCGACACGGCGCACGGCGTGCCCATCGACCTGATCGGCTTCTGGTTTCCGTTGGCCGCAGCGCACGCGCCGGCGGTGGTGTTGCTGCACGGTTGCGGCGGGCCGTATGGCCGGGGCGGCAGGCTCGGCGAGCGCATGGTCGAGTACGCGCAGTGGCTCAATGCGCAAGGGCTGCATGCCCTGGTGCTGGACTCGCTCACACCGCGCGGCGAAACGCAGCTGTGCACCCAGCGCACGGGCACTCGCCAGGTTACGCAAGCCAACCGCCGGCTCGATGCGCTGGCCGCAGTCGCTTGGCTCGCGCAACGGCCCGAGGTGGACCCGAAGCGCATCGGGCTGATGGGCTGGTCGAACGGGGGCAGCACCGTGCTGGCGGCGCTGAACACGCGCCAACCGGCGGTGGCGGCAGCGCCCTTGCACCCGGCGTTCGCGGTGGCCTTCTACCCCGGCTGCGAGGCCGAGCTGAAGCGCGGCTTCGCGACGACCACGCGCTTGCTGATGCTCGTTGGCGAGCTCGACGACTGGACGCCCGCAGCGCCATGCCAAGCCCTCGTGCAGGCTTTCGGCGGAACAGGCAAACCCGAGATCGAAACGTATGCCAACGCGTACCACGGCTTCGATTCGTCCGCGCCGGTGCGGCTGCGCAAGGACGTGCCGAACGGTGTGAACCCGGGGCAAGGCGTGCACGTGGGCGGCGAGCCTGCGGCTCGGGTTGCATCACGCGAACGCGTCGCGCGCTTCCTGTCCGGTCTGTAGGGGGAAGGCCGGTCAGCCCGCCGGCGCCCAGAACACCCCGAACCAGCCTTGCTCGTCCGCCCACTGGACCGGCTTCGCGAAACCCGCCTGCTGCAACAAGGCACTGAACCCGGCCGGCGTGTACTTGTAAGAGTTCTCGGTGTGCAGCCGCTCGCCGCTCGCGAAGGCACGCTGCCCGTCGGGCCAGTTGACGGTGATGTCGCACTTGGCTTGCAGGTGCATTTCCACCCGCGACAGCTCGGCGTTGTAGAGGCCGACGTGGTCCCACTGCGCCGGCTTGAAGTCGCTGCCGATCAATGCGTTCAGGCGGCGCAGCAGGTTGCGGTTGAAGGCCGCCGTGACACCGATGGCGTCGTCGTACGCGGCCTGCAACACAGGGTGCGGCTTGACGAGGTCCACGCCGATCAGCAGGCCGCCGCCCTGCGCCTTCGCGTGCACGCTTTTCAGGAACGCCAGGGCATCGTCGGGCGTGAAGTTGCCGATGCTGGAGCCGGGGTAGAAGAACACCGGCGCGCCCTCGCCGAGCAGGCCCTGGGGCAGGTCGAGCGAGGCCGAGAAGTCGAGGCCGAGGCCCACGGTGTCGAGTTGCGGGTGCTCGCGCTGCACGCGGCGCAAGGCCTCGTGCAGGAAGTCGGCCGAGATGTCGATGGCGATGTAGCGCCGGGGCTCCAGAAGCGGGAACAGGCGCTCGGCCTTGACGCAGTTGCCGGCACCCAGGTCGACCAGCGTAGCGCCCACACCGATGTGCTGCGCCATCTGCGCGGCGTGCTGCTCGAAGATGGCCGCCTCGGTGCGCGTGGGGTAGTACTCGGGCAGTTCGGTGATGGCCTCGAACAGGTGCGAGCCGAGCCTGTCGTAGAAGTGCTTCGGTGACGCGCTGGCCGGCGTGCCGAGCAGGGCGGTGATCGCCTGGGCGCAGTCGGCGGTGGAGTCGGCCTGGTTGCACTGGATGAAACGGGGGCTGCGTGGGCTGGTCATGGCGTGCGGGGTTTGTCCGACAGGGGACAAGGGTGTCGAGGTCGATTTGGCGACCTTACATGGCCTTGGCCGAGAATGCAGCGCATGGACACAACTCGCTGCAACCTGAGCCGACGGCACGGCTTGCGGGCCTGGCTGGCGGCCGGTGCATGGCTGGCGTGCCCCCTCCCTGCGCGTGCGGCCCATGTGGTTCGCCCCTGGCCTGCGGGCAAGCCGACGCCGGCACTCAGCCTGACCGACCTCGACGGCAAGGCGTGGACGCTGGCGGGGCTGCGCGGGCGGGTGGTCGTCATCAACTTCTGGGCCAGCTGGTGCGAGCCTTGCCGTGCCGAGATGCCTTCGCTCGAGTTGCTGGCGAGTCGCCACGAACGCGCTGGCCTGGCGGTGCTGGCCGTCAACTACCAGGAGGCGCTGCCGGCCATCAAGCGCTTTCTCGATGTGCAGCCAGTGCTGTTGCCGATCTTGCTCGACCGCGACGGCGCGGCTGCGGCTGCCTGGACGCCGCGCGTGTTCCCGGCGACCGTGCTGGTCGACCGGGCTGGCGTGCCGCGCACCCAGGTCCTGGGCGAGCTCGACTGGATGGCCGGCGCCGCGCGTGAGCTTATCGATCCTTTACTTGCGCAGCCCCGCACGCTTTGACCGGCACCGGTGCGCCGGTCGATAAACTACGTTCTGTTGCAACGAGGGTCGGGCGGGTCCGGCGGCCGCTCTCATGCACCCCCCACGCCAGCGAGTTCGCATGAACCTCCCACCGCAGATCGGCTTTTCCATCAACGAGATCCTGGCCTTGGCCACTCTGGCCACGGGGGCGTGTTGGCTGGTGTGGCGGCTGCGAACGCGCCGGCTGGGTGGCGAGCCCGAGAAGAAGCCGCTGTGGGTGAGTTTCGGCGCCGAGCTGTTCGTGGTGGTAGCGCTGATGTTCACCTGCCGCGTGTCGGTGGCCGACTGGCCCAAGGTGCCCACCGGCTCGATGGAGCCGACGCTGCGGGTGGGCGACTACCTGCTCGTCAACCACCTGGCTTATGGCCCACGCTTGCCGTTCACGAACACCGCCATCGAGTTCGGCAGCCCGAAGCGCGGTGACGTGGTGGTGTTCCGCTTCCCGCTCGATGTGTCGGAGTTCTACGTCAAGCGACTCGTCGGCTTGCCGGGTGACGTGGTGGCGTTCCAGGACGGCGCGGTGAGCGTGAACGGTGCGCCGTTCGACGTGCAGGTGGTCAGCGAGGGCACGGGTGCCGGCGTGGCGCCCGAAGACCGTGGCCAATGGTTGCTGCGCGAGTCGGTGGCCGGGAGCGACCGCACGATCAAGGTCAACCCGTTCGTGATGGGCCGCCTGGGTGTTGACGGCATGGCCGCGCACTGCCGCACTCAGCGCGCCGGCAGCTGGCAATGCACCGTGCCGCCGGGTGAATACCTGATGATGGGTGACAACCGCGACAACTCCTCCGACTCGCGCGTCTGGGGCTTCTTGCCGCACGAACAGGTCTACGGCAAGGCGGTGCGCGTGCTGTTCAACGCGCACGACCTGTCGCGTTTCTGGACGGCGCTTTGAGCGTGGCCGACGCAGCGCCGTTGGCCGGCCGGCACATCGTGCTCGGCCTGTCGGGCGGCATCGCCTGCTACAAGGCCGCCGACTTCACGCGCGAACTGGTGAAGGCCGGTGCCACCGTTCAGGTGGTGATGACCGAGGCGGCCGAGCACTTCATCACCGCCACCACGCTGCAGGCGCTGTCGGGTCGCGCGGTGTTCACGAACCAGTGGGACGCGCGCGCCGCCGGCAGCATGGCGCACATCGACCTCACGCGCGAGGCCGACGCGGTCGTCATCGCCCCGGCCAGCGCCGACCTGATCACCAAGCTCGCGCAGGGCCGTGCCGATGACCTGCTGAGCCTGATGTGCCTGGCTCGCCCGATCGCGCGCTGCCCGTTGCTGCTGGCCCCGGCCATGAACCGCGAGATGTGGGCCCACCCGGCCACGCAGCGCAACCTGGCGCAGGTGCGTGCCGACGGCGCCGAAGTGCTCGGCCCGGGCAACGGCGACCAGGCCTGCGGCGAGGTCGGCGACGGCCGCATGCTGGAGCCCACCGAGCTGCTCGCCGATGTGGTCGCGTTCTTCCAGCCCAAGCTGCTGGCGGGCAAGCGCGTGCTCGTCACGGCCGGGCCCACCTTCGAGCCGCTCGACCCGGTGCGCGGCATCACCAACCGCTCCAGTGGCAAGATGGGTTTCGCCGTCGCTCGGGCGGCCGCCGACGCCGGCGCCGCCGTGACGCTTGTCGCCGGCCCGGTGGCACTGGACACCCCGCGCGGCGTGCGGCGTATCGACGTCGGCACGGGCCAGCAGATGTTCGACGCGGTGTTGCAGCACGCCCCCACGCAGCACGTGTTCGTGGCCACCGCGGCCGTGGCCGACTGGCGCGCTGCGCACCCGGCCGAACGCAAGATCAAGAAGACGGCGGACCGCGCCATGCCGCATGTCGAGTTCGCCGAGAACCCCGACATCCTGGCGGCGGTGGCGCGCCTGCCTGCGGCCACACGCCCTTACTGCGTGGGCTTCGCGGCCGAGAGCCACGATTTGCTGCACCAAGCCCGCGAGAAGCGCGAGCGCAAGGGTGTGCCGCTGATCGTGGCCAACCTCGGCCCGGCCACCTTCGGTCGCGACGACAACGTGCTCACGCTTGTCGATGCGCAGGGCGAACGCGAACTGCCGCGCGCCGACAAGCTCACGCTCGCGCGGCAGCTCGTGGCCGACATTGCCGCTCGCCTTGCTGCGCTCGAACCGCCCACGTCACCCACCATCGCTTCGACCTGAAACCGACCATGCCTTTGATCGACCTGAAGCTGCTCGACCCGCGCATGGCCGCGCACCTGCCGGCCTACGCCACGCCGGGCAGTGCGGGGCTCGACCTGCGCGCCTGCATCGACACCGCGTGCGTGCTGGAACCCGGGCAGACCCAGCTCATCCCGACCGGCCTGGCCATCCACATCGGCAACCCGGCCTTGGCCGCAATGATCTTGCCGCGCTCGGGCCTGGGCCACAAGCACGGCATCGTGCTTGGCAACCTCGTCGGCCTGATCGACTCCGACTATCAAGGCCCGCTGATGGTGAGCTGCTGGAACCGGGGCAATGCGGTGTTCACCATCGAGCCGATGGAACGGTTGGCGCAGCTCGTGTTCGTGCCGGTGCTGCAGCCGCAGTTCCGGGTGGTGGACGAGTTCGGCGCATCGGCGCGTGGTGCGGGGGGCTTCGGCTCCACCGGCAGGGCTTGAAGGAATGTCGATGAACAGAGCGTGGATCGTGGCTGTGGCCGTGGGCATGGGCGCAGGCATGGCGCTGGCCCTGACGGGTTGCAACAAGGCGCCCGGGGCGGCAGGGGCGGGTGCGGCCAGTGGCGTGGGTGCGGGTGCCAGCGCCGGTGGCGCGGGTGGTGTGGCGCTCGATGCCGCGCGGCCCGCATCGGGCGCGGCCTCAGGCGCCGGCGGCCCGCCAGTCAGCGTGAGCACGGTGCGCGCCCAGCAGCGTGACGTGGACGTGACACTCGACGTGACCGGTACCGTGACCGCGCTCAACAGCGTCGACGTGCGGCCGCAGGTCAGCAGCATCATCAGCAAGGTGCACATCCGCGAAGGTCAGTTCGTGAAGGCCGGGCAACTGCTCTTCACGCTCGATTCGCGCAACGAGGAAGGGGCGGTCGCGAAGGCGCGCTCGCAGCTCGTGAAAGACCAGGCGGGCCTGGCCGACGCGCAACGCCAGCTCACGCGCAGCCGCGACTTGCTGGCGCAGAAGTTCATCTCGCAAGGTGCGGTCGACACGACGCAGACCTTGGTCGAGACGCAGCAGGCCGTTGTGGTTGGCGACAACTCCGCCATCAAGACGGCAGAGATCGCTCTCTCGTACACGCGCATCACCGCGCCGAGTTCGGGGCGCGCCGGGGCCATCAGCGTGTACGCCGGCAGCACGGTGCAACCGGGGGCCACCTCGCTCGTGACGATCACGCAGCTCGACCCCATCTCCGTGGCCTTCAACCTTCCGCAGCGCAACCTGGCCGACGCGCTGCGCACGTTGCGCAGCGGCGGCGGCAAGGTCACGGCGGTGCTGCCCGAAGGGCGCGGCACGGCCACCGGCAAGCTGCAGTTCGTCGACAACGCGGTCGATGCGAACTCGGGCACGGTGAAGGTCAAGGCCACGTTCGACAACGCGTCCGAGGCTTTGTGGCCGGGCGCATTCGTCGGCGTGCAACTCGCGGTGCAGACGCTGAAAGACGCGGTCGTGGTGCCGCAAGCCGCAGTGATCCAGGGGCCACGCGGTGCCATCGTCTACACCGTCGGGCCCGAGAGCAAGGCGGTCTCGAAGCGCGTTGACGTGCTCTATGCCAACGGCCCCGACGCGGTCGCCAGTGGTGTTTCCGCCGGTGAGCGCGTGGTGCTCGACGGGCGGCAGAACGTGCGGCCGGGCGCCACGCTGATCGAGCGTGCGCCGGGCGGTGGGCGGCCCGGCCGGTCTGGCGGGGCGGCCTCGGGTGCCAGTGGCGGGGCGTCGGCGGCGTTCGCCGGCAGCGCCGCATCGGGTGCGGGGCCGGCGCCATGAACCTGTCCGAACTGTTCATCCGGCGGCCGGTGCTCACCGTGCTGTTGAACGCGGCCATCATCCTGGCCGGTGTGATTGCCTACGAGCGCATTCCGGTGGCGGCGCTGCCGAGCTACAACACGCCGGTGATCAACGTGAGCGCCGCGTTGCCGGGGGCGAGCCCGGAGACCATGGCGACGTCGGTCGCGCTGCAGCTGGAGAAGCAGTTCTCCACCATCCCGGGCCTGTCGGTCATCAGCTCCAGCAACACGCTGGGCAGCACCAACCTGACGCTCGAGTTCGACCAGGGCCGCGACATCGACGCCGCCTCGGTCGACGTGCAGGCCGCCCTGCTGCGAGCGCAGCGTTCGCTGCCGCAAGACATGACGCAGCCGCCTTCGTACCGCAAGGTCAACCCGGCGGATGCGCCTGTGCTGCTGCTGACGCTCACCTCGCCGTCGCTGAACCTGTCGGACCTCAACGACTACGCCGAGCATTTGATCTCGCCGACCCTGTCCACGCTGGCGGGCGTGGCGCAGGTCAACATCTTCGGCGCCAAGCGCTATGCAGTGCGCGTGCGGGTGCAGCCGGCAGCGCTGTCGGCACGCAACATCGGCCTCGACGAGCTGAGTGCGGCGCTCACGGCGGCCAACGTCAACACGCCGGTCGGCACGCTCGAAGGCGCGCAGCAGACGCTGACCTTGCAAGCCAACCGGCAGTTGCGCAACGCCGCCGAGTTCGCGGACCTGATCATCAGCAACCGCAACGGTGCCGCAGTGCGCCTGCGCGACGTGGCACTGGTCGAAGACAGCTTCGAGAACGTCAAGACCTTCGCCAGCTTCAATGGCGAGCGCTCGATCACGCTGGCCGTGCTGCGCCAACCCGACGCGAACACGGTGAAGGTGGTCGATGCCGTTCGCGCAGCGGTCCCGGGCTTTCGGGCCCAGTTGCCGCAGTCGGTGCGCGTGGGCATCGTGAACGACCGTTCGGTCTCGATTCGCGATGCGCTGCACGACGTGACGCTCACGATGCTCGGCACCATCGTGCTGGTGGTGCTGGTCATCTTCCTGTTCCTGCGCCGCGTCGTGGCGACCGTGATTCCGACCTTGTCGCTGCCGGTCTCGTTGATCGGTGCCATCGCACTGCTCTGGGCGTTCGGCTACACGCTCGACAACGTTTCGCTTCTGGGCATCACGCTGGCCGTGGGCCTGGTGGTGGACGACGCGATCGTGATGCTAGAGAACATCATGCGCCACGTCGAAGATGGCATGCCCCCTTTCCAGGCGGCGCTGCGCGGCTCGCGCGAGGTGGGCTTCACGATCATCTCGATCTCGACCTCGCTGATTGCAGTGTTCATTCCGATCTTCTTCATGCCGGGCGTCATCGGCCTGCTGTTCCATGAGTTCGCAGTGGTCGTGGCGCTGGCCATCGTGGCGTCGGCATTCGTTTCGCTCACGCTGGTGCCGATGCTGGCGAGCCGCTTCCTGTCCGACGAAGCGCACAAGAAACCGCCCGGCGCGCTGGTGCGCTTGTTCGAGCGTGGCTTCAATTCGGTGCTCGGCGGCTACACGCGCTCGCTCGACAAGGCGCTGCGCCACCGCTACATCGTTCTGTTCGTGGCCGCACTCACGTTCGCGGCCACCGCGTGGCTGTTCATCGACATCCCGAAGGGCTTCTTTCCCGAAGAAGACATCGGGCAAATCCAGGTGACGACCGAGGCGGCCGAAGACACATCGTTCGACGCGATGGTGCTGTTGCAGGGGCGCGTTGCTGCCATCATGCGCGACGACCCGAACGTGCTGGCGGTGAACTCGTTCAACGGTGGCAGCGGGGCGCAGAACACGGGCCGCATGTTCGTCTCGTTGAAGCCACGCGCGGAGCGCGCTGCGATGAAGGAAGTGATCGAGGGCCTGCGCCGCAAGATGCGTGAAGTGGCTGGCATTTCGGTGTTCATGCGCCCGATCCAGAACCTGCAGCTCGGCGGCCGCCAGAGCAAGGCGCTGTACCAGTACATCCTGCAAAGCGTTGCGGCCAACGAGCTGAGCGAATGGGCCACGAAGCTGCAGCAGCCGATGCGCGCCGACCCCATGTTCCGCGACGTGACGAGCGACTCGCAACTGCGCGGGCTGCAGGCCACCCTGAAGATCGACCGCGAGCGCGCCAACACGCTGGGCGTGTCGATTGCCGGTGTGCGCACCGCGCTGTTCAATGCCTTCGGCGAGCGCCAGGTGTCGACGATCTACACCAGCGTCGACAGCTACCAGGTCATCATGGAAGTGGCGCCCGAGGCCAAGCAGGACGAGAGCGCCCTCGGCGCCATCTACGTGCGGTCAAGCAACGGCGCGCTGGTGCCGCTGTCGAGCTTCGCAACGGTCGAGCGCACCGTGGGCCCCACGTCGATCAACCACGCGGGCCAGTTGCAGGCGGTGACGGTGTCGTTCAACCTGGCGCCCGGCGTGGCGTTGGGCGATGCGACCGCCAAGATCGAACAGTATCGCGACCAGATTCAGCTGCCGTCGTCCATCATCACCACCTACGGCGGCGACGCGGCGGTGTTCAAGAGCTCGCAGGGCAGCCAGGTGGTGCTCATCGTCGCGGCGCTGCTGGTGATCTACGTGCTGCTGGGCGTGCTGTACGAGAGCTACATCCGCCCCATCACCATCCTCGCCGGCCTGCCGTCGGCGGCGGTGGGCGCGTTGCTGATGCTGAAGATCTTCAACCAGGACCTGACGCTGATTGCGACCATCGGCATCCTGCTGTTGATCGGCATCGTCAAGAAGAACGCGATCATGATGATCGACTTCGCGCTCGACGCGCAGCGCCACCACGGCATGACGCCGCAGCAGGCCATTCGCGAGGCCTGCGTGCTGCGCTTCCGGCCCATCATGATGACAACCCTGGCGGCTCTGATGGGCGCGCTGCCCATCGCACTGGGCCTCGGCGCTGGTGCCGAGTTGCGGCAGCCGCTCGGCCTGGCGGTGGTTGGCGGGCTGGTGTTCTCGCAGGCCATCACGCTGTACATCACGCCGGTGATCTACCTGGCGCTCGACCGCTTCAGCGGCAAGGGGCCGGTCACCATCCCCGAAGTCGAACCGGTCGCGCCGCTGCCGCAGGACGTGCCGGTGGCCGCGCTGCCGGCCGGAAAGTCAGTGTAGGGAACTGCCGCTCGGCGCGGTGTTCATCACTGTGAACACCGGCTCGCCGACGCTGCCGGAAGTCACTTCGTTCTCGGTGGCTTCGCGCACGTCGCGCACCACCACGTCGAGGCGCAGCGCGATGCCGGCGAGCGGGTGGTTGCCGTCGAGCACCACGTGGTCCGGGTAGACCTCGGTCACTGTGTAGATCGCATCCGCCGGCATGTTGCGCGTGGCGGCGCCTTCGGGCACGCCGTCGAACTGCATGCCCACCTCGACCGCATCGGGAAAGACCGAGCGGTTCTCGAAGAACACCAGGGCCGGGTCGTACTCGCCGAACGCATGTTCGGGTTCCAGGTGCAGTGCGGTCTCGAAGCCGGGGGCCTGCCCCACCAGGGCTTCCTCGACCTTGGCCAGCAGGTCGTCGCCGCCGAAAAAGAACTCGACCGGGTCGGCCAGTTCGTCGATCAGGTTGCCTTGTGCATCTTGCAGTCGCCAGGTCAGGCTGACCACGCAGGGGTGGGTGATTTCCATCAGCGAATCATCGCATGGGCCTGTGCCGTGACCGCATGGATCGGGCGGTTGCGGCGGGCGTGGCATCGCACAATGTGAGGATGGACCTCGCTACTTCGACCCCTTTGCTCGGCGGCTTGTCGCCGCAGGCTTTCATGCGCCGCCACTGGCAGAAGAAGCCGCTGCTCATCCGCCAGGCTGTGCCCGGCGCGATGCCCTTGCTTGGCCGCGCCGAGGTGTTTGAACTGGCCGCGAGCGACGCTGTCGAATCCCGCGTCGTCGAGCAACGCGCGGGTCGATGGGCGTTGCGCCATGGGCCGTTCAAGCGCACATCGCTGCCTGCGCTCAAGCAGCGCGGCTGGACGCTGCTCGTGCAAGGGCTCGACCTGCACCTGGAAGCCGCGCGCGGGCTGCTCGACCGCTTCCGTTTCATCCCCGATGCGCGGCTCGATGACGTGATGGTCTCGTACGCGAGCGACGGTGGCGGTGTCGGCCCGCACGTCGACTCCTACGACGTGTTCCTGCTGCAGACCCTGGGCAGGCGGCGCTGGCGCGTCGGGCGGGTGCGTGACCCGGTGTTCGAGCCGGGCGTGCCGCTCAAGATCCTGCAAGGCTTCGAGCCCGAGCACGACTGGCTACTCGCGCCCGGCGACATGCTCTACCTGCCGCCCGGCTGGGGCCATGACGGCGTGGCCGAGGGTGAGTGCATGACCTGTTCGATCGGCTTTCGCGCGCCGGGCCGCGAAGAACTCGGCCGCGAGATTCTCCAGCGCATGCTTGACGCTGCCGAGCCGCCCGCCACCAACCGCCTCTATCGCGATGCCGGCGAGGCGGCAACAGTCGCGCCCGGGCGCATTCCGCCGGCCTTGAATGCATTTGCGGCCGACGCGGTGGCCCGCGTGCTCGCAGCCGACCCCGGATCACTGGCCTGTTCGCTCGGCGAGTTGTTGAGCGAGCCCAAGCCCGGCGTGACCTTCGAACCCGTCGACGCAGTGATTGCATCACCCTTCGGTGCGCGCCTCGACCGACGCAGCCGCATGCTGTACGACGATGCATTCGTATTCATCAACGGCGAGTCGTATCGGGCTGCCGGCCGTGACGCCGCGTTGATGCGCAGCCTCGCCGACCGGCGCCAGTTGACCGAGCGCGAGTGCCAGGCATTGACGATTCCGGCACGTGGCCTGCTGGCAGAGTGGCTGCAGGCCGGCTGGCTGCAACCTGTTTCAGCGAGCGAAGAAGGAGCTTCTCAATGAGCGAAACAGAGTCGCGCTTGATCACGTCGCGAAGCGGCTTTCACGACGCGGTGCGCCAAGGTTTTGCCGCCGCCGCTCGGCTCGGTTGCCGTGAACTCTGGCTCTGCGACGCCGACTTCGCCGACTGGCCCCTCGGCGAGCGTTCGGTGATCGAGCAACTCACGCGGTGGGCCACGTCGCAGCGCCGCCTCACGCTGCTGGCGACCCAGTTCGATGACATGGCACGCCGCCATCCGCGGTGGGTGGCCTGGCGGCGCGACTGGGCGCATGTGGTGCATTGCCGCGCCAATACAGAGCTGGAGCGCAGCCAGTTCCCGTGTGTGATGCTTGCGCCTGGCGCGTTCTCGGTGGCGCTGTCCAGCCCGGTTCAGCACCGTGGCCGCGTGTCGGATGTGCCCGCCGATCTGCTGCGCTGGAAGGAATCGATTGATGCAGTTTTGCAACGTTCAGAAGAGTCGTTCCCTGCAACCACGACCGGGCTCTAGGGAATCTCCCTAGCGCTGGCTATAATCGAAGGCTAGGCACGGGAAAAGCTAGGCTTTCCTTGCCTTTCAACGCTGGGGCTCTGCACAAAAAAGGGTTCCCACAATGACCGGTAATTGTTCGAACCTAATGATTTTGAGGACACATATGAACAAGTCGATTCTGCTCGCTTCCATCGTCGCCGCCGTGGCCCTGACCGCCTGCGGCAAGAAAGAAGAAATGCCCGCTGCTGCCGCTTCGGCCGCTGCTGCCCCGGCGATGGCCGCTGTGGCTTCGGCCGCTGCCAGCGCTGTGGACACCGCCGCTTCGGCTGCTGCTGGCGCTGCCACCGGCGCGATGGCTGCTGGTTCAGCCACTGCCGCTGCCACCGCTGATGCCATGAAAGACGCAGCCGGCAAAGCCGCTGATGCCGCCAAGGACGCCGCTGGCAAGGCCGCCGACGCCGCCAAGGACGCTGCTGGCAAGGCTGCCGACGCTGTCAAGAAGTAATCGGCTCACCCCGATCTGAACGAGCCGCCTTCGGGCGGCTTTTTCATGGGCGCACCCGGCAGAGCGCAATCACTTGGAGGAGCCACGCTTGAACGATGTCCGGCAACCTCCGGCCGCACGCGCGTGCGGCCGGCCGCGAGACTACTTCAGGTCTTCCAGCAGCAGCTTCGAGATGCGCTTGCCGGCCTCGCCGGTTTCCGGCTCGCCCTGGTTGTTGAGCACCGTCACGATGCTGCGCTCGCCCTCGCTCTTCACGGAGACGCGGTAACGCGCCAGGTTGGCGCCGTTGTTCTTCTTCGAGCCGAAGCTGAAAAGCTTGCTCAGGAAGTTCGGCTCTTCCTTGCCGGCGAAGGCCGGGTCGACGTAGCGAACGAAATACAGGCCCTGGGTGCGATCACGGTCTTCAACGGTAAAGCCGCTGCGGTCGAGGGCCACGCCGACGCGGCGCCAGGCGCGGTCGAAGCCGTCGTCGACTTGCAGCGTCGGCGCCGGGCGCCCCTCGACCGCCCGGGCGCGCGCAGTTGCAGAAGGGCCCGCCGAGCCCGCGACCGCCGCCTTCGCTACTTCCTCGGTCGCGCCGAGCTTTTGCATCAAGCGGGCGAGGAATTCGCCTTCGAGTTGCGGGTCGGCCAGGCGCGGCTGCCACGCCGTGTTGTCGCGGCGCTCACCCCGGTAGACCTCGATCATGCCGCGATGGGTGATGTAGATTTCGCTGCCTCCGCCGGCGCCGCGTTCAACGCGGGTGCGGAACTTGTCGAGCTCACCGGTCGAGTAGGCGGAGTCCAGAACCTTGCCGACCGAGGCACGGATGAAGTCCATCGGGATCTTGCCGCGGTTCTCTGCCCAGTCGGTTTCCATCACGCCGGCTGCGCTCTGGTCTTGTACGAGCACGAAGCCGCGCTCCTTCCAGAACGACTGCAGTTGCGGCCAAAGTTGCTCGGGCGTGAGCGCGGTGCGCAGCCAGCGCTCGTTGCCCAGACGTTCTAACTTGACCTCACCGAGCGACTGCGGCGCCACCACCGCAGGTTGTGCGGCGCCGCTCGTTGTCACCGCCGGCGTGCCGGCCTGGTAGGCCGCAGCGCTGACCGAGCCGCTCTGCACCTGCTGGTAGCGTGAGTCGCGCTTGAGCTGCGTCAGGTCGGGTGGCACTTCGAGGCCGGCCGTCTTGCTGCCGCTGCTGGTGCGGTAGTCGATCTTGTCGCCTGCCAGCAAGTCGCCGACCGTGGAACAACCGGCCAGCGACATGGCGGCCACGAGTGCGAGCACGGGCAGGGCAACGGGAACGGGAACGGAAAGGGAACGGGTCACGGGATGCATCTCCAGGGGGTTCGCCGCACAGCGCGCGGCTGCAACAGGCGTTCGGTCACGTTGGGAAAGAGGGCGGCTGAGCGGGTTCAAAGAAGGCCCGACTCGCGCATCGCCTGCTCGACGACCACTTGACCCGCCGGGGTAAGGGGGGTGATCGGCAAGCGCAGCGCGGCGCCGCAGACGCCCAGGCGCTGCAGCACCCACTTGGCAGGTGCGGGGCTCGGCTCCACGAACAGGTTCATGTGCAGCGGCAGCAGCTTCATGTGCAGCGCTGCCGCTTCTTTCGCCTTGCCGGCCACGGCCGCCAAGCACAGCTCATGCATGGCACGCGGTGCAACGTTTGCGGTGACGCTGACGTTGCCCTGGCCACCCAGCAGCATCAGCGCAACGGCCGAGGCGTCGTCACCCGAGTAGACCGAGAAGCTGGCGGGCGCATGCTTGATCAGAAACGATGCACGTTCGATGTCGCCCGTGGCCTCTTTGATGCCGATGATGCCGGGCACCTGCGCCAGCCGCAGCGCCGTGGTGCCGTGCATATCTGCCACCGTCCGGCTCGGCACGTTGTAGAGCACCATCGGAATGTCGACCGCCTCGGCGATGGTCTTGAAGTGCTGGAAGATGCCTTCTTGCGTGGGCTTGTTGTAGTAGGGCACGACCGACAAGGTGCAGTCGGCGCCGACCTTCAGCGCAAAGCGCGCAAGTTCCACCGCCTCGCGCGTGGAGTTGCCACCGGCACCGGCCATGATGGGCACACGCCCCTTCGCGTGCTCCACAGTCACGCGGATGATCTCGCAGTGCTCCTCGACCGACACGGTGGGCGACTCGCCGGTCGTGCCGACCACGCAGATGCAGTCGGTGCCTTCGGCGATGTGCCAATCGATCAGCTTGCGCAGGGCCGGGTAGTCGATGCTGCCGTCGTCGCACATCGGCGTCACGAGGGCAACAATGCTGCCAACAATCGGTTTCATGGGGGGTCCTCTGAATCGCGAGATTTTACCTGCCCCGCCGCCCCCGCTCAGCCGGCCAGCGGGTAGCGTGCAGGCGCGGCAGCTTGGGCGCGCTCGCGCACCGCAGCGATGCGCTGCACGAAGCGGGGCGGGTCGGCCTCGAAGCCGTCTTCGAAGGCCACCACGCGCAGACCTTGCGCCGCGCTCAGAAGTTCACCCGGGCGCAGCAGGAACTGCGAATTCGAGGGCTTGCCGACGGTCTCGTTGCCTGCGCTGAAGGTTTCCCAGATCAGCACGCCGCCGTCGGCCAGGCTGGCCATGATCACCGGCAGCAGCGGCCGCCAGAGGTAGTTGGTGACGACGACCGCATCGAAGCGGCGCCCGGTGAGCGGCCAGGGCCCGTTCTCGATGTCGGCCACGATGACCTCGGCGACGCCGCCCAACGGCTGAAGGGCCGCCGCGTCGCGGTCGACGCCGGTGACATGGCAGCCGCGCGCAGCGAACCAGCGCAGGTGGCGGCCTGAGCCGCACGCCACGTCGAGCAACGTGGCGCCCGGACCCACGAGGTGCGACCAGCGGCGCACCCATGCGGAAGGTGCTGCTGCGCCGTGCGCCTGAGCCGCGTTGCCGCTCATGTCAGAAGCAGTTCCACAGCTGGGTTGCCAGCGTCATGGCCATGTCGGGGCGCAAGTAGGCCGCGAACACGGCGCCCAATGCGGCGACGAGCGCTGCGCTCAGGGTGCCCCAAGCCGCTGCGCGGCGCAACTTCATGCGGGTACCGCTGCCGTTGGCGCAGCGAGCCGTTCGATGGCTTGTTCGCGCACTGGCAGGTTGATGAGGGCGGCGAACACCCCGAGCGCAACAGTGATCCACCAGACCAGGTCGTAGCTGCCGGTCATGTCGTACAGGCGCCCGCCGAGCCACACGCCGAGGAAGCTGCCGAACTGGTGGCCGAGGAACACGAAGCCACCTAGCATGGACAGGTAGCGCACACCGAAGATCTGAGCAATCAGCGCGTTCGTCGGCGGCACGGTGGACAGCCACAGCGTTCCCATCACGGCGGCGAAGATGTACACACTCCAGGGTGTCAGCGGCACGAGCAGGAAGACGGTGATCACCACCGCGCGCAACGCATAGATGCCGCTCAGGATGTAGTTCTTGGGCACTACCGCGCCCAGCGAGCCGGCGGCGTAGGTGCCGACCACGTTGAACAGGCCGATCAGCGCGAGCGCGGTCGTGGCCACGTTCGGCGTCAGCCCGTGGTCCTTCAGGTAGCTCGGCATGTGGATGCCGATGAACACCACCTGAAAGCCGCAGACGAAGTAGCCCGCCATCAGAAGCTTGAAGCTGCGGTGGCCGAAGGCCTCGCGCAGCGCAGCACCCATGCTCTGCTGCGCTGTGGTGGGCGCGGGCTGCGGCGCTTCCTTCAACCCGAACGAGAGCGGCACGATGGCGAGCGCGAAGCACCCGAGGAAGAACAGCGCGTTCTGCCAACCCACACCCGCGATCAGGCCGCTTTCGACCGGCACCATCAGGAACTGGCCGAACGACCCGGCAGCGGCCGTGACGCCCATCGCCCAGCTGCGCTTGTCGGCGGCCACGTTGCGGCCGATCACGCCGTACACCACCGCGTAAGTGGTGCCCGACTGCGCCATGCCGATCAGCAAACCGGCGCTGCCCATGAACGCCAGGCCCGACGCCGACACGCCCATCAACACCAGGCCACTGGCATACAGCAGGCTGCCGACGATCAACACCCACAGCGCACCGAAGCGGTCTGCGATGGCGCCGGCGAACGGGCTCGTCAGCCCCCAGGCCAGGTTCTGCACGGCGATGGCCATGGCGAAGGTCTCGCGCGTCCAGCCGCGGTCCATCGTGACCGGCTGCAGCCACAGGCCGAAGCCGTGGCGAATGCCCATCGAGAGCGTCACGATCATGGCGCCGCACAGCAGCACCTGGCGCATCGACAGGGGGGTGCGCGGCGAGTCGCTCATCAGGCTGCGCTCGCAGCGTCGATGCGCTGAATGGCGTCGGCGTCGAGCGTCAGGTGCGCCGCCGCGACCAGCCCATCGAGCTGCGCAAGCGACGTGGCGCTGGCAATCGGCGCCGTGATGCTCGGCCGGGCGATCTGCCATGCGAGTGCCACTTGCGCGGGCGTGGCATTGCAGCGCCGGGCCACGTCGTCGAGCGCGTCGAGCACGCGCAGGCCGCGTGCGTTGAGGTACTTCTTGACGCCCTGGCCGCGCGCGCTTTGCGCGAGGTCGGCCTCGCTGCGGTACTTGCCCGAGAGAAAGCCGCTGGCCAGCGCGAAGAAGTTGATGACGCCGATGCCCCGCTCGACGCACACCGCTTCCAGTTCGGCCTCGAACGCCGGGCGCTCCACCAGGTTGTAGAGCGGCTGCAAACACTCGTAGCGCGGCAGCCCGTGGGCACGGCTCACGTCGAGCGCCTGGGTCAGCCGGGCGGCGCTGAAGTTGGACGCACCGACCGCGCGCACCTTGCCGGCCTTGATGAGGTCGGCGAACGCGCCCATCGTGTCTTCGAGCGGCACGCCGGCGTCGTCGTCGTGCGACTGGTACAGGTCGATCACGTCGGTCTGCAGGCGCACGAGCGAGGCCTCGACTGCGGCGCGAATGTAGGCCGGTGCCAGGCCGATCTTGCCGCCGCCCATGTCTTTGCCGAGCTTGGTGGCGATGACGACCTGGCTGCGTTTTCCACTCTTCGCCAGCCACTTGCCGATGATGGTTTCGGACTCGCCGCCGGTGTGGCCCGGCACCCAGCGCGAATACACATCGGCGGTGTCGATGAAGTTCATGCCCGCACCGACCCAGGCGTCGAGCAGCCGGAACGAAGTGGCTTCGTCGACAGTCCAGCCGAACACGTTGCCGCCGAAGCACAGGGGTTTGACGTGCAGGCCGGAGCGGCCGATTTCGCGGGTGTTCATGGCGCAAGCCTCGTGCAGTGAAGCCCAGCATTCTTGCAGGCTCCTAGAATTCCCGCCCATGGCAACCAAACCCCCTTCCAGCGCCAGCGGCACCTACGGCGAAGCATCGATCCGCGTCCTCAAGGGTCTGGAGCCCGTCAAGCAGCGCCCGGGCATGTACACCCGCACCGACAACCCACTGCACATCATTCAGGAGGTGATCGACAACGCGGCCGACGAGGCACTGGCCGGTCACGGCAAGCGCATCGACGTGACCTTGCACGCCGATGGCTCGGTCAGTGTGGAAGACGACGGCCGGGGCATTCCATTCGGGCTGCACCCCGAAGAGAAGGTGCCGGTGCTCGAGATCGTTTTCACCCGGTTGCACGCCGGTGGCAAGTTCGACAAGGGCTCGGGCGGGGCGTACAGCTTCTCGGGCGGCCTGCACGGCGTGGGCGTGAGCGTGACGAACGCGCTGTCGAAGCGGCTCGACGTGACGGTGTACCGCGCAGGCCAGGTGGCTGCGCTGGGCTTCGCGGGCGGCGACGTCGTGCAGGCGCTGACCGTGCGCAAGGCGGGAAGCGGTGACCGCAAGGCCGGCACCACCGCGCGTGCCTGGCCCGACGCGCGGTACTTCGAGAGTGCCGAGCTGCCCAAGGCCGAGCTCACGCACCTGTTGCGCAGCAAGGCCGTGTTGATGCCCGGTGTGACCGTGACGCTCAGCGTCGAGAAGACCGGTGAGAAAGCGACCTGGCTCTACAAGGGCGGCCTGCGCGACTACCTGATGCAAACGCTCAACGCCGACCCGGTGATCCCGCTCTTCGAAGGCGCTCACTATGCCGATGGCAGCGAGACCGAGAACGTCGCCGAAGGCGAGGGCGCCGCCTGGTGTGTGGCCTTCACCGACGAAGGCTCACCGGTGCGCGAAAGCTATGTGAACCTGATCCCCACGGTGGCTGGCGGCACCCATGAATCCGGCTTGAAAGACGGCCTGTTCCAGGCCGTCAAAGGGTTCATCGACATGCACAGCTTTCTGCCCAAGGGCGTGAAGTTGATGCCCGAAGACGTGTTCTCGCGGGCCAGCTTCGTGCTGAGCGCGAAGGTGCTCGACCCGCAGTTCCAGGGCCAGATCAAGGAACGCCTGAACTCGCGCGACGCGCTGCGGCTGGTGTCGAACTGCGTCAAGCCGGCGCTCGAACTGTGGCTGAACCAGCACGTGGAGTTCGGGAAGAAGCTGGCCGACCTCGTGATCCGGCAAGCACAGACGCGCCAGCGTGCCAGCCAGAAGGTCGAGAAGAGAAAGGGCTCGGGTGTGGCCGTGCTGCCCGGCAAACTGACCGACTGCGAAAGCCGCGACCTGAACCTGAACGAGATCTTCCTCGTCGAGGGTGACTCGGCCGGTGGCAGCGCCAAGATGGGCCGCAACAAGGAGACGCAGGCGATCCTGCCGCTGCGCGGCAAGGTGCTCAATGCGTGGGAAGTCGAGCGCGACCGCCTTTTCGCCAACAACGAGATCCACGACATCGCGGTCGCCGTGGGCGTAGACCCGCACGGCGCGAACGATTCGCCCGATCTGAGCGGCCTGCGCTACGGCAAGATCTGCATCCTGAGCGACGCCGATGTCGACGGCTCGCACATCCAGGTGCTGCTGCTCACGCTGTTCTTCCGGCACTTCCCGAAGCTCATCGAGACCGGCCACATCTACATCGCCAAGCCGCCGTTGTTTCGCATCGACGCGCCGGCGCGCGGCAAGAAGCCGGCGGCCAAGATCTACGCGCTCGACGAGGGCGAACTCACCGCCACGCTCGACAAGCTGCGCAAGGAAGGTGCGCGCCCTCCTCCAAGTGCCGGCGCGTGGAGCATCAGCCGCTTCAAAGGCCTGGGCGAAATGAACGCCGAGCAGTTGTGGGACACCACGCTCAACCCCGACACGCGCCGGCTCTTGCAGGTCGAGTTCGCCGCGCTCGGCTTCACCGAAACCGTGGCGTCGCTCACCAAGCTGATGGGCAAAGGCGAAGCGCAGGCGCGGCGCGATTTGATGGAGTTGCGCGGCGACGATGTCGAGGTGGATGTGTGAGCAGCGTGCCGGTGCGCCTGCGCCCCACGATGACTTCCGACCTCGACTTCGTGATCTCGGTCGAGCAGGACGCGCTCAACCTGCCTTTCATCACGCCGTGGGACCGCACGCAGCACGAGGGCGCGATCCGCTTCCCCGACTTCCGCCATTTCGTTGTCGAGGCCGGCCCGGGCTACGCGTCTGCGGGCTTCGTGATCCTGCAGGGTTGCCGCAACCCGCACCGCTCGATCGAGCTCAAGCGCATGGTGCTGCTGCCGGGCGCGCAGGGCTGCGGGGTGGGCCGGGCCTGCCTGCGCTTGCTGGCGACCATGGCGTTCCGCGACCTGCATGCGCACCGATTCTGGCTCGACGTGAAGGCCCGCAACGTGCGCGCCCAGGCGCTGTACCGCGGCGAAGGGTTCGTCGAGGAAGGGCGCTTGCGCGAAAGCGTTCGCACCCAGGATGGCTACGACTCGCTGATCGTGATGGCCATGCTGGAATCGGAACATGCAGCCCTGCAACAGCTGGCTCACGGCCAGGGCGCCGCCTGACACACAAAGGAGACTGATGATGAAGTCGACCATGATGGACGTGCCCTTGTCGCTGAACCACCTGCTCGACCGCGCGGGCACGATCTTCGGTGGCAACGCCATCGTGTCGCGCTTGCCGGACAAAAGCCTGGTGACGCACACCTACGCGCAGTACCACCGCCGCACCCGCGCACTGGCCTCGGCGCTGCACTCGCTCGGCCTGCGTGCCGGCGACCGCGTGGCCACGCTCAGCTGGAACCACCACGCGCACCTCGAGTGCTACTTCGGCATTCCGGCGGCAGGTGGCGTGATGCACACGTTGAACATCCGCCTCGCTCCCGACGAGATCGGCTGGATCGCCGGTGATGCGCAAGACCGCATCCTGATCGTCGACGATGTGCTGTTGCCGCTGTACGAGCAGTTCGCGCATTTGCACGCTTTCGCGCATGTCGTCGTGTTCCCGTTCTCGGGTGCAGCGGTGCCGCCGGAGTTTCTGGACTACGAGCAACTGCTGGCCGGCGCCGACCCCGATGGATTCACGTACGCCGAGCATGACGAGAACAGCCCCACGTCGATGTGCTACACGTCGGGCACCACGGGGCGACCCAAGGGCGTGGTGTATTCGCACCGCTCGACCGTGTTGCACACGCTCGTCGGCTGCATGGCCGATTGCTGGGACTTGCGTGGCAGCGACGTGATGCTGCCCGTCACGCCCATGTTCCACGCCAACTGCTGGGGCCTGCCGTATGGCGCGGTGATGCTGGGCACCAAGATCGTGTTCCCCGGCCCGCACCTGCACCCCGATGACCTGCTCGACCTGATGCAGATCGAGCCGCCCACCTTGTCGGTCGGCGTGCCTACCATCTGGATGGGGCTGATCCAGGCGTTCGAGCGCGCGCAGGCGCAAACGCCGGGGCGCTGGAAGATGCCTGAAGGTCTGCGCTCCATGGTCGGTGGCGCGGCCGTGCCGGAGGCCTTGATCAGAGCGTTTGCGCGCCACGGCGTGACGCTCGGCCAGGGCTGGGGCATGACGGAGACCTCGCCACTCGCGACCGTCTCGTACCCGCGCGCCGAGCTGAAGGATGCGTCTGAAGACGAGCACTTCCGCCGCGCCGCGATGGCCGGTTGCCCGGTGCCGCTGGTCGATCTGCGCATCCGTACCGAAGACGGGCTCGATGCGCCCTGGGACGGCAAGACCCAAGGCGAGATTCAGGTGCGGGGGCCGTTCATTACCGGCTCTTATCACGAGGTTGCGGTCACTGATGACAAGTTCACGGCTGACGGCTGGCTGCGCACCGGCGATGTGGCCACCATCGACGAACTTGCCTTCGTGCGCATCACAGACCGCACCAAAGACCTCATCAAATCGGGCGGCGAGTGGATCAGTTCGGTCGATCTCGAGAACGCGTTGATGGCGCACCCCGCCATCGCCGAAGCGGCGGTCATCGCCATCCCGGACGAGAAGTGGAGCGAGCGGCCGCTGGCCTGCATCGTGCTCAAACCCGGCCAGCATCTGGCGATGATCGACGTTGCCGGCACACTCGGCGCCCACCTGCTGCAACACGGGTTCGCGAAGTGGCAGGTGCCCGACCGCTTCGAGGTGATCGACGCCGTGCCGCGCACCTCCACCGGCAAGTTCTGGAAGCTCAAGCTGCGCGAGCGCTTCCCGCGTTAGGCTCGCGCTCTCCTCGTCCCGGCGTCCTGCTGACCGCGTGCCGAACCGGCACGCCCCTGACTGTTTTCCCCGACCTCTCCATGCCCGATCTATTCTCCGACGCGTCGGCTGCCGACGCCGTTTCACTCTCCGAATACGCCGAGCGCGCCTACCTCGAGTACGCGCTGAGCGTGGTCAAGGGCCGCGCGCTGCCCGATGTGTGCGACGGTCAGAAGCCCGTGCAGCGGCGCATTCTTTACTCGATGGAGCGCATGGGTCTGGCGTTCACCACCGCCGGCGGGCCGAAGGCGGTGAAGAGCGCGCGCGTGGTCGGCGACGTGCTCGGCAAGTTCCACCCGCACGGCGACACGGCAGCCTACGACGCGATGGTGCGCATGGCGCAGGACTTCGCGCAGCGCTACCCGCTGATCGACGGGCAAGGCAACTTCGGCTCGCGTGACGGCGACGGCGCGGCGGCCATGCGCTACACCGAGGCGCGCCTGGCGCCCATCACCCGGCTGCTGCTCGACGAGATCGACGAAGGCACGGTCGACTTCATTCCCAACTACGACGGCTCGACCGAAGAGCCGCGCCTGCTGCCGGCGCGCCTGCCCTTCGTGCTGCTCAACGGCGCGAGCGGCATTGCCGTGGGCTTGGCCACTGAAGTGCCGAGCCACAACCTGCGCGAGGTGGCGGCGGCGGCCGTTGCACTCATCCGAAACGACAAGCTCACGAACGATGAGTTCGCGCAACTCATCCCCGGCCCCGACTATCCCGGCGGCGCCCAGATCATCAGCAGCACCGACGACATCCGCGCCGCCTACGCCACCGGCCGAGGCAGCCTCAAGGTGCGCGCGCGCTGGAAGATCGAAGACCTGGCGCGCGGGCAATGGATGCTGGTCGTCACCGAGCTGCCGCCGGGCACCAGCACGCAGAAGGTGCTGGAAGAGATCGAGGAGCTGACCAACCCGAAGGTCAAGGCCGGCAAGAAGACGCTCAGCACTGAACAGCAGCAGCTTCGGGCCAGCGTGCTCGGCGTGCTGGATGCGGTGCGTGACGAGTCGAGCAAGGACGCGCTGGTGCGCCTGGTGTTCGAGCCCAAGACGCGCACCGTCGAGCAGGCCGAACTCATCACGCTGTTGCTCGCCCACACCTCGCTCGAAAGCTCGGCACCGATCAACCTGACGATGGTCGGCGCCGATGGCCGGCCCACGCAGAAGAGCCTGCGGCAGATGCTGGCCGAGTGGGTCGGCTTCCGCATGGGCACCGTGCAGCGGCGCACCCAGTTCCGGCTCACGAAGGTGCTGGACCGCATCCACATTCTCGAAGGCCGGCAGCTCGTGCTGCTGAACATCGACGAGGTCATCGCCATCATTCGCGGCGCCGACGAACCGAAGGCCGCGTTGATTGCGCGCTTCGCGCTCAGCGACCGGCAGGCCGACGACATTCTCGACATCCGCCTGCGCCAGCTCGCGCGGCTGGAGGCCATCAGGATCGAGCAGGAACTGGCGGCACTGCGTGGCGATCAGGGCAAGCTCGAAGACATTCTGGGCAACCCGGCCTCGCTGAAGCGCACGGTCATCAAGGAGATCGAGGCCGACGCGAAGCAGCACGGCGACGAACGCCGCACGCTGATCCTGGCCGACAAGCGTGCCGTGGCCGAAGTGAAGGTCGTCGACGAGCCCGTGACTGTCGTCGTCAGCCAGAAGGGCTGGGTGCGCGCGCTCAAGGGCCATGAGGTCGATACCGCCACGCTCGCGTTCAAGGCCGGTGACATGCTGAACAACACGTTCGCGTGCCGCAGCGTCGATGCGCTGCTGGTCTTCGGCAGCAGCGGGCGCGTGTACTCGTGCGCCGTGAGCCAGTTGCCCAGCGGGCGGGGCGACGGTGTGCCGATCACGACGATGATCGATCTGGAATCGGGCACGCAGCCGGCGCATTACTTTGCCGGTGTGGCGGCGCAGACGCTGCTGCTGGCCGGCAGTGGCGGCTACGGCCTGCTCGCAACTGTGGGCGATCTGCTTTCGCGCCAGAAGGGTGGCAAGGCCTTCCTCGCACTCGAAGTCGGTGAAACGCCCCTTGCGCCCAGCCCCGCGCAAGGTGCGGCTCAGGTGGCTTGCCTGTCCGCAAGCGGGCGCCTGCTGGTGTTCCCGCTGGACGAGCTGAAGCTCCAGCCCAAGGGCGGGCGCGGGCTGACCTTGATGGACCTCGACGCCAAAGACGCGCTTTCGGGCTGCATTGCCTTTGGTGCTGCGCTGCGGGTGCTCGGTGTCAGCCGCGCGGGCCGGGCGAAGGACGAGCCCTTGAAAGGCGCCGCGCTGCTGGCGCACGTGGGCAAGCGCGCACGCAAGGGCAAGGCGCTGGACCTGGGCATGAGGGCGCAGAAGCTCGTCGCTGCCTGACCGGATGCGCTGCGCGTTCGTCCTACAGCGGGTGGTGGCTGTGCCTGACTGGTGTGCGCTGCGGCTGGCGTTTCAATGGGTTTCGTTGCACCGGTGCGTACCGGTGCGCTCGTTGAAATGCTGCCTGGAGACGCACGCCTCATGAACACCGACGCCACCACCCACTCCGCCACCACCCACTCCGCCACCCACAGCGCTGGAGCCGCTACCGCACTGCAAGATGCCACCGAAAGCCGCGCTCACCTGTGGAAGCTCATCAAGGGCACGCGCTTCGCCATGTTCACAACGGGCAGCGCCAACGGCCACCTTCATTCGCGGCCGATGACCACGCAGAACGCCAGCGTCGATGAAGACGACAGCCTGTGGTTCTTCATGTCCCGCCGCAGTGACCCGGTGGCCGACCTGGCCGCTGAACCGCTGGTGAACGTGGCTTACGCGAACCCTGACGACGACTGCTATGTATCGGTCTGCGGCGTGGCGGCCGTGATCGAGAACCACGCCAAGAAGCGGCAGCTCTGGACCAAGATGGCGCAGGCGTGGTTCCCCGGCGGTGTGGACGACCCAGACCTTGCGCTCGTGCAGGTTCGAATCCACGAAGCCCACTACTGGAACGTCAAGAGCAGCAAGGTGATGCAGCTGGTGCACATGGCCAAGGCTGTGGTCACCGGCGAGCAGCCCAAGGGCCTGGGTGAGCACGGCGAGATTCACATGCGTTGAACCGAGCGCACCTTCAGGAGCCTTGCGAAGTGACCGTCACGTTCGACATCACCCACACCACGCACTACCAGTACGCCCAGCCGGTCGATCTGGCGGAACACCGCGTGATGTTCCGCCCGCGCGGCAGCCACGACCTGCGCGTGCTCGCGACCGACATGCAGGTCACGCCCGAGCCGGTCGACGTGCGGCTGATCCAGGACGTGTACTCGAACTCGGTGGCCGTGGTGCAGCCGCAAAGCCCTTCGAACGAGTTGATGATCACCTGCTCGTTCACCGTCGAGCACACCGGCACGCGCGCCCTCGACCTGCCATTGGCCGAGCACGCGCGGCAGTACCCGTTTGCCTACAGCAGTGAAGAGTCGATTGCGCTGCAACACTACCTGGCGCCCTACTACGACGACCCCGCCGGCGAGTTGCAGCAGTGGGCTCGGCAATTCGTGCGGGCCGAAGGCCCTACCGGTACGCTCGACTTGCTGGTCGACATGACGCAGTGGATCCGCGACGCCATGACCTACCTGGCGCGCTTCGACGAAGGCGTGCAAACGCCCTATGACACGCTGCGGTTGCGTTCGGGCACCTGCCGCGACTTCGCGACGCTGATGATCGAAGGCATACGCAGCCTGGGCTATGCGGCGCGCTTCGTGTCGGGCTACCTCTACACGCCTTGGCTCGACGCGGCGGACGGCAGCCACGTGGGCACCGGCGCCACGCACGCGTGGGTGCAGGTGTACCTGCCCGGCGCGGGCTGGATGCCGTTCGACCCCACCAACAACCTCATCGGTGGCACCGATTTGATCCGCGTTGGCGTGGCGCGGCACGCAAGCATGGCGTCGCCTGTCATCGGGTCGTGGCACGGTTTTCCGGGCGACTTCATGGGCATGTTCGTCGACGTTCAAGTACGCAAGCGCGCCTGAACGGCACGCCCGCCGGGTCACCGACCGCCGGCGACGCGAACGACTTGCAGGGCCGCCAGGGCCATCAGCACGAACAGCGCCAGCGCCCAGGAGTCGTACGGCACGCCAAGCAGGTTCACTGCGGCGTCGGCACAGCTCGCGCGCGCTTCGAACACGCCCGGGAGCAGGGCGTCGAGGCGCAAGGTGCCACTGACGATTTTGTCTGCCAGGGTCAGGTTGCACGACGCCGAGGCGGCAGCCTTGAAGTGCTGCCACAACGCGGCAGCCATGCCGCACAGCGCCAACAGAAGTGCCACGCCTGCCAGCACGCGGCGCAGTTCAACGAGCCGCACCGCCCACCCCACGGCGCACACCAGAGCGATGCTCAGGAAGATCAGGCGTTGCAGCACACACCACGGGCAGGGCTGCATGTCGAACAGATGCTGCGACACCAGCGCCGCAGCCACCGCGCCGACGCCGGCAAGCGCGCTCAGCCCGAGCCACCGGCCGGCCATGCGGCCCCGCACCGTGCCGAAGCCCAGTGGCATGCTCAGGCGCTCGCGAGTGTGACCACTGGCGCGTTCACTTCCGCAATCAGCTCGATCTCGACACAGGCGCCCATCGGAATCTGTGCCACGCCGAACGCGCTGCGCGCATGCGCGCCCTTCGCCCCGAACACCTCGCCCAGCAACTCGGAGCAGCCGTTCGTCACCAGATGCTGCTCGGTGAAGTCGGGCGTGCTGTTGACGAGGCTCATGACCTTCACGATGCGCTCGACCTTGTTCAGGTCGCCCACGGCGGCGTGCAAGGTGCCGAGCAGGTCGATTGCGATGGCGCGTGCGGCCGACTTGGCAGACGCTGTGTCCATGTCACGCCCGAGTTGCCCGACCCACGGTTTGCCGTCGCGCTTGGCGATGTGGCCGGAAATGAACACCAGGTTGCCGCTGCGCACGAACGGCACGTAGGCTGCGGCCGGTATGGCGACCGCAGGCAGCACGACGCCGAGTTCGGCCAGGCGGTCGTAGACAGAGGCGGGCGCAGAGGTCATGGCAGGGCACCGTGGCAGCATTTGAATGCGCGAGATGCTACACCGCGCACCCTCTAGCACCCCTCTAGCACCCCTCTCGCACCCCTCTCGCACCACCTCGCGCTGGCGGCCGATGGCCTGCGCATCGCCGGCTGCTGCGTGCACCCTCACCGGGTCTGTGAGCTCTCTGGAGGCCGTCACTCGGCCGAGAAGGTTCACTGCCCGGCCGAGCATCCAGGTCGGTGCTGTTGGAAGGGTGCGCCGACACGTTGGCGCGCTGGCAGAACCTACACTGCACCGATGCAAGGACACGCGGACACGGGCTGGCGCCTGGCCAGCCTGGCGCTGGCCTGGGTGGCCGGTGTGGCCATGCACTTGCAGCAGCGCGCGCTGTGGTCGGTCCCCGACTACGCCACGTTGGCGTGCGTCGGCGTGCTCGGCTTGCTGGCTGCGTGGCGCTGGCGCGGGGCGTTCGTGGCCGGCCTCGTCGGCATCGCGCTGCTGGCCTTCGCGAGTGCGAGCCTGCGTGCCGGGATGCGCCTGGCGGATGCGTTGCCCGCCGCGATCGAGGGGCGCGACGTGCAAGTCACCGGCGTGGTCGCGAGCCTGCCGCAGCGCAGTTCGAATGGGCTGCGTTTTCGCTTCGACGTGGAAAGCGCCGTGCTCGATGGCCAGCCGATCGCGGTGCCCGCGATGCTGGCACTGGGCTGGTACAGCGGCTTCCATGAAGACGCAGCGGCCAGCCAGCCACGCGGGGAACTGCGCGCCGGTGAGCGCTGGCGCTTCTCGCTGCGACTGCGCCAGCCGCACGGCAACCTGAACCCGCACGGCTTCGACTACGAACTGCTGCTGTTCGAGCAAGGCCTGCGCGCCACCGGCTACGTGCGCGATGCTCCGCCGCCTGAACTGCTGGATCGCGCAGCGGGCTACCCCGTGGAGCGCCTGCGCCAGCGCGTGCGCGACGCCATCGAAGCCAGCGTTCCAGACCGCCGGGCGGCCGGTGTGCTGGCTGCGTTGGCGGTGGGCGATCAGGGCGCCATCGAGCGCGAGGACTGGGACCTGTACCGCAACACCGGCATCGCGCACCTGGTGTCGATCAGCGGGTTGCACATCACGATGTTCGCGTGGTTGGCCGGGGGTGTGGTGGCCGCGCTGTGGCGGCGCAGTTCCCGGGCCGTGCTGTGGCTCGCTGTGCCGCACGCGGCACGGTGGGGCGGGCTGGTGTGTGCGGCGGCGTATGCAGTGTTCTCGGGCTGGGGTGTGCCTTCGCAGCGCACGATCTGGATGCTCGCCTGCGTCACGCTGCTGCAGGCCATGGGTGTGCACTGGCCTTGGCTGCTGGTGCTGCTGGCGGCGGCAGTGGTCGTCACGGTGCTCGACCCGTGGGCGTTGCTGCAGGTGGGGTTCTGGCTGTCGTTCGTGGCCGTCGGGTTGTTGATGGCGTCGGCACCACAGGGCGCAACTGCAGCCGATGCCAAGGCGGCGCCGCCTGCGGGCTGGCGCGGCTGGCCGGCCCGCCTTTGGGCCACCGTGCGCGCCGACCTGCGCACGCAGTTCATCGCAACGCTCGGCCTCACGCCGTTGACGCTGGTGTTCTTTCAGCAGGTATCGGTGGTGGGTTTCGCGGCCAACCTCGTGGCCATTCCCCTGGTCACGCTCGTCATCACGCCGCTCGCGCTGCTCGGCGTGGCGCTGGTGCCGCTGTGGGCCGTGGGCGCGTGGGTCGTGCAACAACTCAATGCGGTGCTCGGTTGGCTGGCGGTGTTGCCGGGCGCGGTGTGGGCGGTGCCGGCCTCGCCGCTGTGGGCGCAGCTCGCGGCGCTGGCCGGTGCGGTGCTTCTCGTGCTTCCGTGGCCGTGGCGCGCGCGTGCCTTGGCACTGCCGCTCGTCATGCCGCTGCTGCTGCCGCAGCCTTCGCTGCCACCCGCAGGCGAGTTCGACCTGATCGCTGTCGATGTTGGCCAGGGCACGGCAGTGCTGGTGCGCACGCACGAGCACCTGCTGGTGTTCGATGCCGGGCCACAGTACTCGCGTGACAGCGACGCCGGCACCCGCGTGCTGGCGCCGCTGTTGCGCGGGCGCGGCGAGCTGCGCATCGACACGCTGGTGCTGAGCCACCGTGACCTGGACCACGTGGGCGGAGCGCGTGCGCTGCTTGCGGGCTGGCCGGTCGGCACACTGCTCAGTTCGCTGGAAGCCGGCCACCCCTTGCTGGCGCTGGCCCGCGCGCCTGAACGCTGCCACGCCGGCCAGGGGTGGGACTGGGACGGCGTGCGCTTCGACGTGCTGCGCCCGCCAGAGGCCGACTACGAGCGCACGATGAAGACGAATGCGATGTCGTGCGTGGTGCGGGTCAGCGCCGGCCCGCACAGCGTGCTGCTCACGGGCGACATCGAGCGCGAGCAGGAAGCGGCACTGGTTGCGAGCCTCGGCAGCGCGCTGCGCAGCGAGGTGCTGGTGGTGCCGCACCACGGCAGCCGAACGTCGTCCACGGTGGCCTTCCTCGACGCCGTGCGGCCGGGTGTCGCGGTGTTCCAGGCGGGCTACCGCAACCGCTTCGGCCACCCGGCGCCCGAGGTGATGGGCCGCTATGCCGAGCGGGGCATCAACGCCGTCACGAGCCCGGCCTGCGGTGCCTGGCAATGGCGTGCCGGTGGCGGCCAAGCCGGGGCCAGCCCGGCCGCGCCGGCCGGCATTTGCCAGCGCGACGCCATGCGCCGCTACTGGCACCATCGACCGCCGTAGCCGGGAACATGCGGGGAACATGAAGGGAACACACGGGCAACACACCTCCGGCGTTTGGCCTGAAATTTGCTACTCTCTATCCGAGGAGACGCGTTCGATGACACCCAAATTCGATGAGATGCACGCTGGCGATTCGACCGTTCGCGAGCAGTACCGAGGCTATGACCGCTGGCTGGCGGCACAGAAGAGCGACGTGATGTTGTCGCGCCGCGAAGAGGCCGAGATGATCTTCCGCCGCGTGGGCATCACGTTTGCGGTGTATGGCGCGAAGGACGAAGACGGCCACGGCAACGAGCGGTTGATCCCGTTCGACCTGATCCCGCGCGTGATTCCGGCGCACGAGTGGGCCGACATGGAAAAGGGCCTGGCCCAGCGCGTGGCGGCCTTGAACCGCTTCATCCACGACGTGTACCACGACCAGGACATCATCCGCGCCGGCATCGTGCCCGCCGAGCAGGTGCTGAACAATGCGCAGTACCGGCCCGAGATGAAAGGGGTCGACGTGCCCGGCGGCATCTACTCGCACATCTCGGGCATCGACATCATCCGCGCGGCCGACGCCGATGGCGAAGGCCGCTACTACGTGCTCGAAGACAACCTGCGCGTACCGAGCGGCGTGAGCTACATGCTCGAAGACCGCAAGATGATGATGCGGCTGTTCCCGGAGCTGTTCAGCCAGCACCGCGTGGCGCCGGTGGCCCACTACCCCGACCTGCTGCTCGAAACACTGCGCTCCGTAGCACCCGCGTCGGTGAACGAGCCGACCGTCGTCGTGCTGACGCCGGGCATGCACAACAGCGCGTACTTCGAGCATGCGTTCCTCGCGCAGCAGATGGGCATCGAACTCGTCGAGGGGCAGGACCTGTTCGTGAAAGACAACTTCGTCTACATGCGCACCACACAAGGCCCGAAGCGGGTGGACGTGATCTACCGCCGCGTTGACGACGACTTCCTCGACCCGCTCGCCTTTCGCAAGGACTCGACGCTCGGTTGCGCCGGCCTGCTGGGCGCCTACCGGGCCGGCAACGTGACGCTGTCGAACGCCATCGGCACCGGGGTGGCCGACGACAAGTCGATCTACCCGTACGTGCCGAAGATGATCGAGTTCTACCTCGGCGAGAAGCCCATCCTGCACAACGTGCCCACGCACCTGTGCCGCGACCCGGAAGACCTTAAATACGTGCTTGCGAACCTGCATGAACTCGTCGTCAAGGAAGTGCACGGCGCGGGCGGCTACGGCATGCTCATCGGCCCGGCCGCCACCAGGGCCGAGATCGAGGACTTCCGGCGCGCACTCATCGCCAACCCGAGCGGCTACATCGCGCAGCCCACGCTGAGCCTGTCCACGTGCCCGACTTACGTGGAAAGTGGCATCGCACCGCGCCACATCGACCTGCGGCCCTTCGTGCTCAGCGGCAAGGAGGTCCAGATGGTGCCCGGTGGCCTGACGCGCGTGGCACTGAAGGAAGGCTCGCTGGTCGTCAACTCGTCGCAGGGTGGCGGTACGAAGGACACCTGGGTGCTGGAAGCTTGAAGAACCACTCGGAGAAGAACATGCTTTCAAGAACCGCCGATCACCTGTTCTGGATGGCCCGCTACATGGAGCGGGCCGAGAACACCGCGCGCATGCTCGACGTGAACTACCAGGCCTCGTTGCTGCCGCAGTCGGCCGACGCGGCCGAGAAGGGCTGGAAGGGCTTGCTGGGCATCAGTGAGTTGACCGGTGACTTCGCCAAGAACCACGGCGCAGTCACGGCCGACAACGTGATGCGCTACATGGTGAGCGACGCGAAGAACGGCTCCAGCATCCGCAACTGCTTGCAGGCCGCGCGCGAGAACGCCCGCGCCGTGCGCGGCACCCTGACCACCGAGGTCTGGGAGACGCAGAACCAGACCTGGCTCGAATTCCAGCGCATGGTGGCCGACGACTCGTACCTGCGCGACCCGAGCAGCATGTTCGAGTGGGTCAAGTTCCGCTCGCACCTGTCGCGCGGCGTCACGGTGGGCACGATGCTGCAGGACGACGCGTTCTACTTCCTGCGCATCGGCAGCTTTCTCGAGCGCGCCGACAACACTGCGCGCCTGCTCGACGTGAAATTCCATGCGGTCGAGAGCGAGTATTACGGCGGTACCGTGATCGGGAACGGCCAGTCGCAAGGCAACGGCAGCAGCCAGTCCCAGATCAGCGGCAAGGACATCGAGGTCGACTTCTATCACTGGTCGGGCATCCTGCGTTCGGTGTCGGGCTTCGAGGTCTACCGCAAGGCGTATCGCAACGTCATCCGGCCGGAGAAGGTGGCCGAATTGCTGATCCTGCGGCCCGATATGCCGCGCTCGCTGGCGGCTTGCATGCAGGAGGTCGTGACCAACCTGCAGAAGGTCGCCAACGAACAGAGCGCAGACACGCTGCGCAAGGCCGGCCGCCTGCAGGCCGACCTGCAATACGGCCGCATCGACGAGATCCTCGCGACCGGCCTGCACGCCTACCTTACCCAGTTCCTCGAACGCGTTGGCACACTCGGCGTCGGCATCAGCCGCGACTTCCTTGTTCCCGTTGCGGCTTGAACCTGCGCGACTTCCCTTCTGCTGCCCCGAGGTCTGAATGTCCATCCATGTCGCGCTGAACCACGTTACGCACTACCGGTACGACCGGCCGATCAACCTCGGCCCGCAGGTGGTTCGGCTGCGCCCGGCGCCGCACTCGCGCACCCGCGTCCTGAGCTACTCGATGCGCGTCGAGCCGGCCACCCACTTCATCAACTGGCAGCAGGACCCGCAGTCGAACTACCTCGCCCGGCTGGTGTTCCCGGACAAGACCACGAGCTTTCGGATCGAGATCGATCTGGTGGCCGAGATGTCGGTGCTGAACCCGTTCGACTTCTTCCTGGAGCCCTCGGCCGAACACTTCCCGTTCGAGTACGACGCCGAGATCGCCAAGGAACTGGCGCCTTACCGCATCAAGCTGCCCACCACGCCGCTCGTCGAGGCCTATGTCGCGAGCATCCCGCGCGACAAGATCCCGATGAACGACTTCATTGTGATGGTGAACCAGAAGCTGCAGCGCGACATCAGCTACCTCGTGCGCATGGAGCCCGGCGTGCAGACGCCGGAGGAAACGCTGACCAAGGCCAGTGGCTCGTGCCGTGACACCGGCTGGCTGCTGGTGCAGGTGATGCGCCACCTCGGCGTGGCCGCGCGCTTCGTGTCGGGCTACCTGATTCAGCTCAAGAGCGACGTGAAGTCGCTCGACGGCCCGAGCGGCACCGAGATCGACTTCACCGACCTGCACGCGTGGTGCGAGGTCTATCTGCCCGGCGCCGGGTGGATCGGCCTGGACCCGACTTCGGGCCTGCTCGCCGGCGAAGGCCATATCCCGCTCGCCTGCTCACCCGACCCCGGCTCGGCCGCGCCGGTGAGCGGTGCCATCGACGAGTGCGAGACCACCTTCGAGCACTCGATGTCGGTCACGCGCGTCTGGGAAGCGCCGCGCGTGACGCTGCCGTACACCGAGGAGCAGTGGAGCGCCATCGACGCGCTCGGCCACCAGGTTGATGCCGACCTGCGCAAGAACGACGTGCGCCTGACGCAAGGCGGCGAACCCACCTTCGTGTCGGTCGACGACCGCGAGGGCGACGAGTGGAACACCGCCGCCATGGGCCCGACCAAGCGCATCCTCAGTGCCGACCTGATGGACAAGCTGCGCGCCAAGTACGGGCAGGGCGGTTTGCTGCATTACGGTCAGGGCAAGTGGTACCCGGGCGAGCAGCTGCCGCGCTGGTCGCTGAACCTGTTCTGGCGCAAGGACAAGGAGCCCGTCTGGACGCATCCCGAACTCTTCGCGAGCGAGCACACCGACTACCAGGCCACCGATGAGCACGCCCGCAAGCTGCTCGTCGGTGTGGCCAAGCGCCTGGGCGTGGACCCGCAGTACGTGTTCCCCGCGCACGAAGACGTCTGGTACTACCTGTGGCGCGAACGCAAGCTGCCCGCCAACGTGGACCCGTTCGATGCGCGCCTGGGCGACCCGCTGGAGCGCGAGCGCCTGCGCAAGGTGTTCAGCCAGGGGCTCGACAAGGTCGTGGGCCATGTGTTCCCGGTCGCACGCCACGCCAGCGGCACGCGCTGGCAGACCGGGCCGTGGTTCCTGCGCTCCGAGCGCTGCTACCTGATCCCTGGCGACTCGGCCATGGGCTACCGCCTGCCGCTCGACTCGCAACCCTGGGCGAAAGATACCGACCTGCCTTGGGTCTACCCGCCCGACCAGAGCCAGCCTTACGCGCCATTGCCGGGCTACAGCCGGCTGCGCTTTCCCGACCGTTCCGCCGGGGGCGTGGGCGCGGGTGTTGCCGTTGGAGGCGCCACCGATGCAGGGGCTGCCGGTACCGGCAGCTTCGCCGGCCGCTCGCGTGCGGCCCTCGGTGGCAACGGCTTTGCAAGCGTGAGCGCCGCCACCCCGTCGCGCGCGCCAGGGCGCTTCGAGTCGGCGTCGCAAGTCACGCGCACCGCCATGAGTGCCGAGCCGCGCAATGGCCGGCTCTACATCTTCATGCCGCCGGTGGTGGCGCTCGAAGACTACCTGGAGCTCGTCTGTGCCATCGAAGACACGGCGCTCGAGATGAAGCTGCCGGTCATCCTGGAAGGCTACGAGCCGCCGAAAGACCCGCGCCTCGCGCTGTTGCGCGTGACACCCGACCCCGGCGTGATCGAGGTCAACATCCACCCGGCGCACAGCTGGGGCGAACTGGTCGATCAGGCCACGCACCTCTACCAGTCGGCGCACGAGACGCGCCTGTCCACCGAGAAGTTCATGCTCGATGGCCGCCACACCGGCACCGGCGGCGGCAACCACTTCGTGCTTGGTGGCGCGACCGTCGCCGACTCGCCGTTCCTGCGCCGCCCCGACCTGCTGTGCAGCATGGTCGCGTACTGGCACAACCACCCGGGCCTGAGCTATTTGTTCTCGGGCATGTTCGTCGGCCCCACGAGCCAGGCGCCGCGCGTCGACGAGGCGCGCAACGACTCGGTCTACGAGATCGAGATCGCGTTTGCCGAGCTCAAGCGCATCACCGCCGAGAACGGCCAGGTGCCGCCATGGCTGATCGACCGCCTGCTGCGCAACCTGCTGATCGACGTGTCGGGCAACACCCACCGCGCCGAGTTCTGCATCGACAAGATGTACTCGCCCGACGGGGCCACCGGCCGCCTCGGCCTGCTGGAGATGCGCGCCTTCGAGATGCCGCCGCACGCCCGCATGAGCCTCACGCAGCAGCTGCTGATGCGCGCACTCGTCTCGCGTTTCTGGGCCAAGCCGTACCAGCCCGAGCGCCTGAAGCGCTGGGGCACCGAACTGCACGACCGCTTCATGCTGCCGCACTTCATCTGGCAAGACCTGTGCGACGTGCTCGAAGAGCTGGGCCTCGCGGGGTATGCGCTGCAACCCGAGTGGTTTGCGCCGCACCTGAACTTCCGCTTCCCGCGATTGGGCGACTTCGCGGCGATGGGCGTCGAGGCCGAGTTCCGCCTCGCGCTCGAACCCTGGCATGTGATGGGTGAAGAGGGCGCCTCGGGCGGCACGGCAAGGTATGTGGACTCGTCGATCGAACGCATCCAGGTGCTGGCCACCGGCCTTGTTGGCGACCGCCACGTGCTCACCTGCAACGGCCGCGTGATCCCGATGCAGCCGACCGGCAAGGTCGGCGAATTCATCGGCGCCGTGCGCTACAAGGCCTGGAACCCGCCAAGCTCGCTGCACCCCAGCATCGACGTGCACGCGCCACTGGTCATCGACCTCGTCGACACCTGGATGAGCCGCGCCGTCGGCGGCTGCCAGTACCACGTGGCGCACCCGGGTGGGCGCAGCTACGACACCTTCCCGGTGAACGCAAACGAGGCCGAGGCCCGCCGCCTGGCGCGCTTCTTCCGCGTCGGTCACACGCCGGGGGTCATGAAGGTCAAGCGCGAAGAGCGCAACCCGAACTTCCCGTTCACGCTCGACCTGCGGCGCGCGCCGGCTTGATCGGCTGAGACACCGGGCAACAAGCCAGAGATCACGCGGTGGACGGCGCTGCGCTCGCTGCGTTCATGGTCGCCAGCACCGTGCTCGCCGTGACGCCCGGGCCGGGCGTCGTCTACATCGTGACCCGCACGCTGGCGCAGGGCCGCGCTGCGGGCTTCGCATCGGTGGCTGGCGTGGCGCTGGGCAACCTGCTCAATGCCGCCGCCGCGGCGCTCGGCCTGGCGGCGCTGCTGGCGGTGTCGCGCTGGGCGTTCGCGCTGCTGCAGGTGGTGGGCGCGCTGTACCTTTTCTGGCTGGCGGTGCGGGTGTGGCGCGCTCCGCCTCCGGCCGGGGCCGCCGGCGCCACAGTGCCGGCCATGGCACCGTGGACACTGTTCCGCGACGGCGCGGTGGTGGCACTGCTGAACCCGAAGACCGCGCTCTTCTTCGCCGCCTTCCTGCCGCAGTTCATGGATGCGCGCCAGCCCGCGCTGCCGCAGGCGCTCGCGCTCGGCGCACTCTTCGTGCTGATCGCGGCGTGCAGCGACGCGCTGTACGTGGCCGCTGCCGCACGCATGGCGCCCTGGCTGGTGGGTCGAGGGGCTGCACGGGGCAATGCACGGCCCCGTGCCCGCTTGGCCACGGCAGCCGTGTACATCACGCTCGGGCTGGGCAGTCTGTACGCGGGGTGGCGCCAGGCGCGTTAGCTGGTGCTTGCGAAGACTCGGGCCCGGCATGTGCAAGCAACGCCCGATTCGACGCGCTCGGCGCGCAGTACCCGCACATCAAGATCGTGCTGCTGCAGAACATGCTGCGCAGTGCGCACCGCATCGTCAGCCGGCTGAGCGATGAAGTCGACGCTCTCAGACGCTGAAGATCGAAGCTGAAGATGGAAGCTGAAGATGGCAGTTGACGGGCCGCCGCCGAAGCGCCCTCGGGCAGGTGTGACAGACTGTCACCCGATGCACGCCTGCCGCCCATGCTGACCCAACTCCTCGAAGGCTATTCCGTCCTCGACGGCCGCTACGACGAGTTGCTCGGCGCAGCGAACAAGCCGCGCCCGCACTGGGACGCCTTCCTGAGCGCGCTGGCCGCTCGGGAGGGGCAGGGGGTGGGCGACACGCTGTCCCAGATGGAGCGCGAGGTGCGCGAGAACGGCGTCACCTACAACGTCTATGCCGACCCGCAAGGGGCCGACCGCCCGTGGGAGGTCGACCCGCTGCCACTGCTGCTCGCGCCTGGCGAGTGGGAGCACATCGAGGCCGGCATCGCACAGCGCGCCGACCTGCTCAACCGCGTGCTCGGCGACATCTACGGCGCGCAGACGCTGCTCAAGTCGGGCGCGATTCCGGCCCCGGTGATCTTCGGCCACAGCGGCTTCCTGCACCCGGTGCAGGGCGTGCGCCCGCTCGGCGGCGTGCACCTGTTCCACTATGCCGCCGACCTGGCGCGCTCGCCCGACGGCCACTGGTGGGTGGTGAGCGACCGCACCCAGGCCCCGTCCGGTGCCGGCTACGCGCTGGAGAACCGGCTGGTCGTTTCGCGCGTGTTCCCGCAGCTCTTCACCGACCTGAACGTGCAGCACCTCGCATCGTTCTTCGCCGCGCTGCGCGACTCGCTGATTCGCTGGGCGCCCAAGCCGGGCGTGGGCGAAGACGGGCCGCCGCTGGTCGTGCTGCTCACGCCGGGGCCGTACAACGAGACCTACTTCGAGCACGCCTTGCTGGCGCGTTACCTCGGCTTCCCGCTCGTCGAGGGCAGTGACCTGACGGTGCGCAGCGGCTGCGTGTGGATGAAGACGGTGGGCGGCCTGAAGCGCGTGCACGCCATCCTGCGCCGCCAGGACGACGACTACTGCGACCCGCTCGAACTGCGCTCCGACTCGGCCCTGGGCGTGGCCGGCCTGACCGATTGCGCCCGGCGCGGCACGGTGCTCATCGGCAATGCGCTCGGCTCCGGCGTGCTCGAGTCGGGCGCGTTGCTGGGCTACCTCCCCGCGTTGAGCGAACAACTGCTCGGAGAGCCGCTGAAGCTGCCGTCGGTCGCGACCTGGTGGCTCGGCGAGCCGGCCGCGTTCGAAGATGCCTGGGCGCGGCTCGACAAACTCATCATCAAGCCGCTCGAACGCTCGGCCAAAGAGCCGGCGCTGTTCGGTGCCGACCTCTCCGCCGACGAGCGCGTGCTGCTGCGCGCGCGCGTGGCGGCCCGACCGCAGCGCTTCGTGGCGCAAGAATGGGTGCATGTATCGCAGGCGCCCATGCTCGAGCGCGGTGGCCTCGGTGGGCGTGATGCGCTCACGGCGCGCACGGTCGGCCTGCGCGTGTTCGCGGTCGCCACGCCGAGCGGCTACCGCGTCATGCCCGGCGGCCTGACGCGCGTGGCGGTCGACGGCGACCCGCGCGTCATCGCCATGCAGCGCGGCGGGCGCTCGAAAGACACGTGGGTGCTGTCGGGCGCCCCGGTGAATGCCGCGTTCTCGCTGCTCACCACCACCGTCACGCCCGACACGCTGGTGGGTTCGCTCGTGAACCTGCCGTCGCGCGCGGCCGAGAACCTGTTCTGGTTCGGCCGCTACGGCGAGCGCTGCGACTCTGCGGCTCGCGCATTGCGCGTGGCCATCGCTGGCGTGCTCGACAACACCGGCGAAGGTGCAGACGGCGTGGCACCGGCCATCGTGCTGGCGCACCGCCTCGGCCTGATCGACAGCGTCGAAGACGCCGACGTGGGCTTGCTGCGCGCCGCCACGCACCCCGACGAAGCCTTGAGCCAGCGGCTGCGCCAGCTCTCGCGCGCGGCCTTCAACCTGCGTGACCGCATGTCGGCCGACAACTGGCGCACGCTGAACCAGCTCGCAGCCGACCCGGTGTTCCAGCGCGGCGCCGCGTTGCCACTGGCGCTGTCGTGGCTCGACCGCGCGGTGACGTCGATGATGACGCTCTCGGGTTTCGTGCTCGACGGCATGACGCGCGGCGCGGGCTGGCGCTTCCTGTCGCTCGGTCGGCGCATCGAGCGGCTCACGCACCTGTGCGCCACGCTGCAGGTGGCCACCGACGAAGGCCGCAGCCACGGCCTCGACTGGCTGCTCGACCTGACCGATTCGGTCGGTACGTACCGGCAGCGCTACATGGTCGCACCCGAGTGGTTGCCGGTGCTCGACATGCTGCTGCGCGACGACACCAACCCGCGCTCGGTGGCGTTCCAGGTCAAGGGCCTGGCCGAGTTCGTGGCCAAGCTCGAACTCGGCCACGGCCGCTTCGCGAGCGACGTGATCGCCCCCGCACAAGCCACGCTGCGCGACCTGCGCCCGCAAGACCTGCACCCCGAGAGCCCCGCGGTGGCTGCAGCGCTCGATCAATTGCGCCGCAGCGCGGCCGCCGTGTCCGACGAGTTGACGCTGAAGTTCTTCTCGCACGCCGCGTCGCGCAGCGTGCTCTCCTTGGTCGCGTAAGGCGGGAGCCCAGGTCGATGGCCGCTGAGCGCTACACCGTCGAGCACGAGACCCGCTATGCGTACACCGCGCCGGTGTCGCAGTCGTGGCAGCTGGCGCGCCTGACGCCGCGCATGCTGCCGTGGCAGCACGTGGTGGCGCACTCGCTGACCATCGACCCCAGGCCCGACGAACGCCGTGACGAGTTCGACTGCTTCGGCAACATGGTCACGCACTTCGGCCTGCACGGCGCACACCGCGTGCTCAGCGTGCGCATGGAGTGCATGGTCGAGGTGAGCGCGCGGCCGGCCGTGCATGTGGCCGGTGCCATGCCGCCAGGCGCACTGCAGGCGCCCACGCAAACGCAGTCCCAGATGCAGATGCAGGTCGAGCCGCTGCCAGCCTGGGGCATGCAGTCTCAGATGCAGGGCGGTGCTGGCATGCCGCAGCAATGGCAGCAGGCGGACCCGGCCCACGCGTCAGCAGGCCCGACCAGCGCGGCCGCTGCAATGCCCTCGCTTGCAGGCTGGGAGGCGGTGCGCGAGTCGGTTCGCCGGCATCCGCAGGTCGATGGGCTGGCCCCGGCCCGTATGAGCGAGCCCACGCCGTTGGTGCCGCTCTCGGAAGGCGCGCGCGTCTATGCGTTGGCCTCGTTCGCGCGCGGCCGGCCCTGGTTCGATGCGGTGTTCGACCTGATGCGCCGCATCCATGCCGACTTCGAGTTCCAGCCCGGCGCCACCACGGTCAGCACATCGGTCGACGAAGTGCTGTGGCAGCGCAGCGGCGTGTGCCAGGACTTCGCCCACCTGATGCTCGCCTGCCTGCGCGGCCTCGGTTTGCCTGCGCGCTACGTGTCGGGCTACCTGCTGACCGACCCCCCGCCTGGCATGCCGCGCCTGATGGGCGTGGATGCCTCGCATGCGTGGGTGGCTGCGTATTCGCCGCAGCACGGCTGGGTCGAGTTCGACCCCACCAACAACCAGCTCGCCGACACCCGCTACATCACGCTCGCCTGGGGCGC
>JANXWV010000128.1 GCA_025350965.1 Rhizobacter sp. | reverse complement strand
CCGCCGTGGTCGCCAAATTGGGCACGGTCGACGTGCTGGTCAACAACGCCGGCATCACCCGCGACATGACCTTCAAGAAGATGGACAAGGTCAACTGGGACGCCGTGATGCGCACCAACCTCGACAGCCTGTTCAACATGAGCAAGCAGGTGGTCGACGGCATGGTCGAGCGTGGCTGGGGCCGCGTCATCAACGTGTCGTCGGTCAACGGCAGCAAGGGCGCGTTCGGCCAGACCAACTATTCGGCCGCCAAGGCCGGCGTGCACGGCTTCACCAAGGCGCTGGCGCTCGAAGTGGCGAAGAAGAACGTCACCGTCAACACCATCTCGCCCGGCTACATCGGCACGAAGATGGTGACGGCGATTCCGAAGGAAGTGCTCGACAGCAAGATCCTGCCGCAGATCCCGGTCGGTCGCCTGGGCAAGCCGGAAGAGGTTGCCGGGTTGATCATTTACCTGGCGTCGGAAGAAGCGGCCTTCGTCACGGGCGCCAACATTGCCATCAACGGCGGTCAACACATGCAGTGAGCTCCGAGCGCCAGCCCGAGACCCACCCCAGCAAGGAGACACCATGAGCAAACACGGAATCGAACACGAGGCCTTGATCGAGCAGTTCTCGCAGGCCTCGGCCAAGCACGGTGCGGCGCTGCGCAAGGCCGTGGAGGACGCCACGCTGCGCGCGCTGCAGGGCCGCGAACTCACGCTCAGGAGCGTCCGCGACGCGCTGAAGGCCACGACGCAGGCGGCGTCGGCCGGCGCCGCAAAGAGCGGCCTCGGCCAACCCGACGTCGAGGCGATGCTGACGCGCGCGGTCGAGGGAATGGATGCGGCGCTGGTCAAAGCCGTCGAAGCCAACCGCCGCGCCCTGGAGCAGTTCGTCGATCAGGGCGCGAAACTGAGCCAGACGCACGTGAAGAAGGCGCTGGCCGACATCGAGAAGATGGAAGACGTGCTCTTCAGCAGCGTCAACAAGGCCACTGCCGACGCGGCGCAACCCGTGCAGGCGCCCTGGGCCATGGTGCTCGAAGCGTTCAAGGCGAAGGGCAGCGCCACCGGCGCCAGCGCCACATCCGCGCTGGAGCAACTCGCCAGCCGCGCGCAGGCCGCATCGCGCGAGGGCCGTGCCCTGGCGCAAGGCAGCGTCGAAGCCTGGCTCGAGCACCACACCGCGTTGGCACGCGGCGTGCTGATCGGCCTGTCGGCGGGCCTGGAAGCGGGTGTCGGAGCGCCTGCGCAGGCGACGGCTGCTCGATCACGCAAGCGCTGAAGACGAGGACCTTCAGCATGGATGCCCTGCTCCTGTCGCGCATGCAGTTCGCGGCCAACATCACCTTCCACATCCTCTTCCCGTCGATCACGATCGCACTCGGCTGGATGTTGATGTTCTTCCGCTGGCGCTGGCTGCGCACGCAGGACACGGCCTGGCTCACCGCCTACCGCTTCTGGACCAAGGTGTTTGCGCTGTCGTTCGCGCTGGGCGTGGTGAGCGGCATCACCATGAGTTTCCAGTTCGGCACCAACTGGCCGGGCTTCATGGAGAAGGCCGGCAACATCGCCGGGCCGCTCCTGGGCTACGAGGTGCTGACGGCCTTCTTCCTGGAGGCCGGCTTCCTCGGCATCATGCTGTTCGGCCATGGCCGCGTGAGCGAACGTGTGCACATGATGGCGAGCTTCTTCGTCGCCTTCGGCACGACGCTGAGCGCGTTCTGGATCCTGGCGCTCAACTCGTGGATGCAGACCCCGGCCGGGCACGAGCTCATCGACGGAGTGTTCCACGTCAAGAGCTGGGCCGAAGTCATCTTCAACCCCTCGTTCCCCTACCGTTTTGCGCACAAGCTGCTGGCCTCGGCGCTGACCTGTGCCTTCCTGCTCGCTGGGCTGTCGGCGTGGCAGTTGCTGCGCGGCAAGGCCGAGCTCTCGGCACCGAAGGTGTTGCGGGTGGGGCTCACCGCCGCGGCACTGCTGGTCCCGGTCCAGATCTTCGTCGGCGACCTGCATGGTCTGAACACGCTGAAGCACCAGCCGCAGAAGGTCGCGGCGATGGAGGGCATCTGGGAGACGCAAAAAGGCGTGCCACTTCTGCTGTTCGCCTGGCCCGACGCCAGCACGCGCAGCAACCACTTCGAGATCGCCATTCCGGAGATGGCGAGCTTCATCCTGACGCACGACTTCCACGGTGAGATCAAGGGCCTGAACGAATTTCCGAACGCTCATCCCCCGGTCGCGCCGGTGTTCTGGGCCTTCCGCGTCATGGTCGGCGTGGGCATGCTGATGCTGGCCGTCAGCTGGGCTGGCTGGTGGCTGGGCCGCCGTGCCGGCTGGGTGCCTGCACGCCTGCCTCGGCCGCTGCTGTGGGTGCTGGCCGGCACGACCTTCTCCGGCTGGGTCGCCACCGTGGCCGGCTGGTACGTCACCGAAATCGGCCGCCAGCCCTTTGTGGTCTCGGGCCTGCTGCGCACCGCCGACGTGGTGACGACCACCGTGCCCTCGGCGACGATCTCGCTCGGTCTCGCCCTCTACGTGACGCTCTATCTGGCGCTGATCGTGGCCTATGTCGCGGTGCTGAAGTACATGGCCGAGAAGCCGGACGACGTGATCGAGCCAGACGCACTGCAGCGCGCCGAAGCGCATGCGGTGCAGGTGCTGGCCGGGGGAGCGCCCGCATGATGAGCTTCGATGCAGCGCTGCCGGTCATCTTCATGGCCTTGATGGGCATCTCGATGCTGGTCTACGTCATCAGCGACGGCTACGACCTCGGGGTCGGCCTGCTGATGCACCGCGCCACGCCGGCAGAGAAGGACGTGCTGATCGCCTCCATCGGCCCGTTCTGGGACGCCAATGAGACCTGGCTGGTGCTGGGCGTCGGCATCCTGCTGGTGGCCTTTCCGAAGGCGCATGGGCTGGTGCTCTCGCAACTCTACCTGCCCGTGACCTTCATGCTGATAGGGCTGATCCTGCGCGGCGTCGCCTTCGACTTCCGCGTCAAGGCCCGGGCGCTGCGCAAACCGGTGTGGGACAAGCTGTTCTTCGCCGGCTCGATGATCGCCTCGCTGTCGCAAGGCTGGATGCTCGGGCGCTACATCAGCGGCTTCGGCGAGGGCTGGAACTATCCCCTTTTCGCCGCGGCCATCGCGCTTGCACTGCCGGCCGCCTACGCCCTGCTCGGCGCCGCCTGGCTGATCATGAAGACCGAGGGCGAGCTGCAGGAGAAGGCGATCCACTGGGCACGCCTGGCATGGCTGCCCGTGGTCATCGGCATGGTGTTGATCTCGCTCGCGACACCCTGGGTCAGTCAGACGGTGCGCGAGCGCTGGTTCGCGCTGCCGGAGATCATCGCGCTGATGGTGATCCCGGTCGTCACCGGGGTCGCGCTGGTGGTGGCGCGCGTCGTGCTCGACAAGTCGATCGTGCGCAAGGAACTCTGCTGGCTGCCCTTCGTGCTGCTGATCGCCGTGTTCGTGCTCGGCTTCGTCGGTCTGGCTTACAGCATCTATCCCTTCGTCGTGATTGATCGGCTGACGATCTGGCAGGCAGCCAGCAGCCCGGCGGCGCTGAAGGTCATCCTGGTCGGCGTCTGCATTTCGGTGCCGGCCATCGCGGCCTACACCGTCTTCTCGTACTGGGTCTTCCGCGGCAAGGCAACCGAGCTGACATATGCGTAGCCGCACCCGAGGCGTTCGCGCGGGCCCAGCCGCTTGCCGACGCGCGTGCGGCGAACGACCTCTGTGCAGCCATCCCCGAGGGTTGCGATGACGGACGGCACCGCACGGCCCGCGGGGCCAGGGACGGCAAGTCCTGATTGACAAGGCAGTGGCCGGGAATGAGACTTTGACGCCTTGGTCATACCGGTACGACCAAAAAGCTCAGAAGCCATCAAATTTGAACGTTCCCGCCGCGGCGTCGAGCCGCCGGGAAAAGATCCAGAGGAACAGGCATGCAGATCGGCATTCCGAAAGAATTGGCGTCGGGCGAGAAGCGCGTCGCGACCGTCCCCGACGTGGTCGAGAAGCTCATCAAGCTGGGCTTCTCCGTCGCGGTGGAAAGCGGCGCCGGTGATGCGGCGAACTTTGCAGACGACACCTACCGGGCCGCAGGCGCCGAGATCGTGCCCTCGGCGGACAAGGTCTGGTCCGGGTCGGACATCGTCTTCAAGGTTCGTGTGCCGAGCGCGGACGAAGTGGCCATGCTGCGCGAAGGCAGCACGCTGATCGGCTTCATCTGGCCGGCACAGAACCCCGAGTTGATGCAGCAGCTGGCCGCCCGCAAAGCGACCGTTCTCGCCATCGACTCTTTGCCCCGCCAGATCTCGCGCGCGCAGAAGATGGACGCGCTGAGCTCGATGGCCGGCATCAGCGGCTACCGCGCGGTGATCGAGGCGGCCAACGCCTTCGGCCGATTCTTCAACGGCCAGATCACTGCCGCCGGCAAGGTGCCCCCGGCCAAGGTCTTCATCGCCGGTGCCGGGGTGGCTGGCCTCGCCGCGATCGGCACGGCGGCCAACCTGGGCGCCGTCGTGCGCGCGAACGACACGCGCGCCGAGGTGGCCGACCAAGTGGTGTCGCTGGGCGGCGAGTTCGTCAAGGTCGACTACGAAGAAGAAGGCTCGGGCGGCGGCGGCTACGGCAAGGTCATGAGCGAGGGCTTCCAGCAGGCCCAGCGCGCGATGTACGCCGAGCAAGCCAAGGACGCCGACATCATCATCACCACCGCGCTGATCCCGGGAAAGCCGGCGCCGAAGCTCATCACCGCCGAGATGGTGAAGACGATGAAGCCGGGCAGCGTGATCGTGGACATGGCGGCCGAACAAGGCGGCAACTGCGAACTCACGGAGCCTGGCCAGGCGGTGGTGAAGCATGGGGTCACCATCGTCGGCTACACCGACCTGGTCAGCCGCATGGCGAGGCAGGCGTCGACGCTGTACTCGAACAACCTGCTGCGCCTGACCGAGGAGCTGTGCAAGACCAAAGACGGCGTCATCAACGTCAACATGGAAGATGACGCCATCCGCGGGCTGACGGTCGTCAAGGAAGGCAGCGTCACCTGGCCGCCGCCACCGTTGAAGCTGCCGGCGCCGCCACCGGCCAAGTCGGCCGCTGCGCTCACGGCACCCAAGGCCCACGGCCATGGCGCCGGCGCGCCGATGTCGGCCAAATCGCTGGCCGCAGTGTTCGGTGTCAGTGCGGTGCTGTTCCTGCTCGTCGGTCTGTACGCGCCGGCCAGTTTCCTGGCGCACTTCACCGTGTTCGTGCTGGCATGCTTCATCGGCTACATGGTGGTCTGGAACGTGGCGCCTTCGCTGCATACGCCGCTGATGAGCGTGACCAACGCCATCTCGTCGATCATCGCCATCGGCGCACTGGTTCAGGTGGCGCCGCCCGTCACGTCCACGGTCGCCGGGGCCGTGACTGACCGGCCGAACGCGCTGATCCTGGGGCTGGCCGTCTTCGCGCTCGCACTCACCGCCGTCAACATGTTCGGCGGCTTCGCGGTCACGCGACGCATGCTGGCGATGTTCCGCAAGTAAGAACGAGGTCACAGACATGACGTCCAGCCTGGCCACCGTTTCGTACATCGGCGCCACCATCCTTTTCATCCTCAGCCTGGGCGGCCTCGCCAACCCCGAAACCGCACGCCGCGGCAACCTGTTCGGCATCATCGGCATGGCCATTGCGGTGTGCGCCACCATCCTCGGCCCGCGCGTCACGCCGGCCGGCATTCCGTGGATCATCGGCGCCCTCGCCGTCGGCGGTGGCATCGGCCTTTTCGCGGCGAAAAAGGTGCAGATGACGCAGATGCCGGAGCTCGTCGCGCTGATGCACAGCCTGGTGGGTCTGGCCGCCTGCCTGGTGGGTTTTGCGAGCTACGTGGACACCTCCACCGTGTTCCCCACCCCCGCCGAGAAGGCCATCCACGAAGTCGAGATTTACGTCGGCATCCTCATCGGGGCCATCACTTTCGCAGGGTCGCTGATTGCCTTCGGCAAGCTCTCGGGCAAGATCGGTGGCAAACCGCTGCTGCTGCCGGGGCGGCATTTGCTCAACCTGGCGGGCCTGCTGGCAGTGATCTGGTTCGGCAGCGAGTTCCTGCACGTGCACGACATTCAGGCCGGTATGACGCCCTTGGTCATCATGACGGCGATCGCGTTGCTGTTCGGTGTGCACATGGTGATGGCCATCGGCGGGGCCGACATGCCGGTGGTCGTCTCGATGCTCAACAGCTATTCGGGCTGGGCCGCGGCCGCCACGGGCTTCATGCTCGGCAACGACCTGCTCATCGTGGTGGGTGCGCTGGTCGGATCGTCGGGCGCGATCCTGTCGTACATCATGTGCAGGGCGATGAACCGCAACTTCGTCAGCGTCATCGCCGGCGGATTCGGCGGCGGCGCCCCAGCCGCCAAGGGCGCGGCCGCGGGTGCGGCGGAGCCGGCCGGCGAGGTGACACCGATCAGCGCGGTGGAGACGGCCGAGTTGCTGCGCGAGGCCAAGAGCGTCGTCATCGTGCCCGGCTACGGCATGGCGGTGGCGCAGGCCCAGCACGTGGTGTGCGAGATCACCAAGATCCTGCGCGACAAGGGCGTCAAGGTGCGCTTCGGCATCCACCCGGTGGCCGGCCGCATGCCAGGGCACATGAACGTGCTGCTGGCGGAAGCGCGGGTGCCCTACGACATCGTGTTCGAGATGGATGAGGTCAACGCCGACTTCCCTGACACCGACGTCACGATGGTCATCGGCGCCAACGACATCGTGAACCCTGCCGCGCAGGATGACCCGTCCTGCCCCATTGCCGGCATGCCGGTGCTGGAAGTCTGGAAAGCCAAGACCAGCATTGTGATGAAGCGCAGCATGGCCTCCGGCTACGCCGGCGTCGACAACCCGCTGTTCTACAAAGAGAACAACCGCATGCTGTTCGGCGACGCCAAGAAGATGCTCGACGAGGTGCTGGGTGCGCTGAATGCCTGAGTCGATCGGACACCCGCTTAAAGGAATGACTCCCATGACACAGCCGCACGACATTTGCCCGGGTGCCCGCTCGGCACGCCGGACCTTCCGCAGCTCTCGGTTCGGGGCACAGACCTCGCAACTCACCACCCGGCATGCACTTCAACGTGCCGACGCTTTGCGCACGCCCTCGCGAATGTGCATGCATGACGCCGAGCCGCCGTAGCTGGACGAGCCATCAACGCCTGAGGCTTTCATCCCCAACACATTGCCGGCTTTGACTGGTGCACGGAGACAAACTGAAATGGCAACAGCGATTCACACCATGGGCTCGGGCGCGAGAGCCGCCGACGATGCCGTCTATGCCAAGGTCACTTGGCGGCTCGTGCCCTTTCTCTTTCTTTGCTACGTCGTGGCGTACCTGGACCGAGTCAACGTCGGCTTCGCCAAGTTGCAAATGGTGAGCGACCTCAAGTTCAGTGAAACCGCCTATGGCTTGGGTGCGGGGATCTTTTTCATCGGGTACTTCATCTTTGAGATTCCCAGCAACCTGATCCTGCATCGCACGGGTGCCCGCCGCTGGATCGCCCGGATCATGATCACCTGGGGCGTGCTGTCGGCCTGCACGATGTTCGTCCAGACCGAGTGGCAGTTCTACATCTTGAGGTTCTTTCTAGGCGCGTTCGAAGCCGGCTTTTTCCCCGGCATTATTTTGTACCTCACCTTCTGGTTTCCAGCCCATTTGCGCGCACGCATCGTCGCCTTGTTCATGACGGCGATTGCGGCATCAGGCGTGATCGGTGGGCCGTTGTCCGGCTGGATCATGACGGCCTTGGCTGGGGTCAACGGCTGGGCCGGTTGGCAATGGCTGTTCCTGATCGAGGGGGTGCCCAGCATTGCGATGGGCGTGGCTGTGCTGCTCTATCTGGACGACTCGATTCGTGCTTCCAAGTGGCTGACCGAAAGCGAAAAGACGCTGCTCGAAGCCAACATCAAAGCCGATCAAGCCTCGCAATCCAAGATGTCGGTGGGTGAGACCCTGCGCAACTCTCGCGTCTGGTTGCTCTCGGCCCTGTACTTCTGCTTCATCATGGGGCTCTATGGCGTGAGCTTCTGGTTGCCGCAACTGATCAAGGGCCTGGGCGTTTCAAGCCTGATGGCGATCGGCCTGCTCAGTTCCATTCCATACGGCGTGGCGGCCGTGGGCATGGTGTTGATTGCCCGCAGTTCGGACAGCCGCCGCGAACGTCGCCTGCACCTGATGCTGCCAGCCCTGCTCGGCTGCGTCGGCTTGATTGCCTCCGGCGTGCTGGGTGGGCAACCCATCCTGGGCATGCTGGCCTTGACAGTGGCCACGGCTGGCATCTTGTCGGTGTTGCCCGTTTTCTGGACCTTGCCCACAGCCTTTCTGGGCGGCGCCGCTGCAGCTGCCGGCATTGCATTGATCAATTGCATCGGCAACCTGGCGGGTTTCCTGAGCCCCTACATGGTGGGCGCCATCAAGGACGCCACCGGCAGCACCACCATGGCGCTCTACGTCCTCGCCGCGTCGATGTTGCTGGGCGCTCTGTTGACGTGGGTAGCGACGAAAAAGTAAGCCGCGCGAACACGATCCGCAACCCGCCTTCGATTCGATGTTCGTCATGTTCCGGCGGACACGCTGACATCCGGTTCGAGTGGGTCGGTCGGCGCCGCAAGACCCGGAGGGCGGTCATCACCACGAGCGGGCGCCCGCCGACCGACCCCCATCCAAACCATCAAGCCATCAAGCCGGCTCGGATCGGCTGGCTTGCGCGCTGCCCAGCGCATCCACCCGCTCGCGGCAGCTGCGTTCAACTAGGTACAGGATCGACTGATACGGGAACTCGGCCTGCTCGGAGAGCCCGATCTCGCAAGTGCGGCTGGTCGAAAAGCCCGTGGCGCAATCTGAAGGCAGCGAGCCCTTCAAATGGCGCAACGCATGTTCGTTCAGCTCGGGGCGGACGAAGCCGCGGTCGCCGGCGAAGCCGCAGCACTGCACCGCGTCGGTCGTCACGACGTCTGCGCTGCAGCGGCCGGCAATCGCAAGCAGCTTGTCGACGGTGCCCATCTTGCGCACGCTGCAGACCGGGTGCACCGCCACCGCCTGCGGCTGCTGACGGACCGTCAAGCGCGGCAGCACCACGTCGTGCACGAACTCGATGCTGTCCTGCACCGGCAGCCGCCCGGCCAGAACCCGCTGCATGCGGTAGGCACAGGGGCTGGTGTCGAACACGATCGGCCACCGCCCGCCGTCGCTCGCGTCGCGCAACGCGGCCTCGAGCTCGGCCGACTTGAGGTTCGCCGCGTCCATCAGCCCCTTGCTCTCGAACGGCTGGCCGCAGCACAGGCCATCCAGTGAAGCCGGGTACACGACCTCGAAGCCGGCGCGCTGAAACAGCCGCTCGGCGACCACGGGCAGCGTCTCGACGCTCTCGTGACCGCGCTGCGGCCCCATGCTGCGCGCTGCGCAACTGGGGAAATAGACGACCCGCTCGGCAGCTTTCGGCTGCGAGGGTGAAGGAACGAAGTTGACCGGCCGTGGGAGCGCCGGCGACCACTTCGGCAGCAGACCGCCCGATGCCTTGCGCAGGCCGTGGAGCGTACCTTTCATCATGCGGGTTCCGACGACGCCGTGCAACAGGTCGGCCGCGCCGAGCCCAAGCCGCACGCCGGTCGTCAACCCGCCATAGTGACGCGCCGCCACGTCAGCCACGCCCTTGGCCGTCTGGCCTGCACGGCGAGCGCGCAGCGACTTGACCAACAGGCCGGTTTCGATGTCCACCGGGCACGCGGTCGAGCAAAGCCCGCAGGCGGCGCACGTGTCGAGGCCTTGGTAGTCGTAGAGCCTGCCGAGTGCCTTCGCGTGCTCCGGCGCTTCACCCGTGGCCTCGAGCCGAGAGATCTCGCGCCAGCCGACGATCCGCTGCCGCGGCGACAGGGTGAGGCCGTGAGACGGACACTTGGATTCGCAGAAACCGCACTCGATGCATTTGTCGACCAGCGGATCGGCAGCCGGCAATGGCTTCAGGTTCTTCAGGTGGGACTGCGGATCGTCGTTCAAGATCACGCCCGGGTTCAGCAACCCCTGCGGGTCGAACAGGGCCTTGATGCGCCGCATCGCCGCGAACGCCTGCGCGCCCCACTCCATTTCGACGAACGGCGCCATGTTGCGGCCGGTGCCGTGTTCGGCCTTCAGCGAACCGTCGTACTTGCGGACCACCATCGTGCACACCGCGTCCATCAATTGGCTGTAGCGGTCCACCTCGGCCGCGTTGCCGAAGTCTTGTGTGAACACGAAGTGCAGATTGCCCTCAAGCGCGTGGCCGTAGATGATCGCTTCCGCGTAGCCGTGATGCGCGAGCAGGCGCTGCAGGTCGAGCGTGGCTTCGGCCAGCCTTTCGACCGGGAATGCCACGTCTTCGATGATCACCGTGGTGCCCGTCGGGCGCATGGCGCCGATGGCCGGGAAGATGCCTTTGCGCACCTTCCACAGCGCGGCCGATTCGTACGCGTCGCTGGTGAAACGCAACGGCGTCGACGTCGGAACCAACCGCAGCTGCGCGGTGATGGCGTCGACCTTGACCTGCAGCGCGACAGCCGTCTCGGCCCGGGCCTCGACCAGGAGTGCCGCACCATCGTTCGGCAAGGCGCGCAACGCCTCGGGCATGCCGGGACTGTCCTGCACCGAGCGCAGCGAAGCCCGATCGAGCAGTTCGACAGCCGCCACCGGCGCGGTCTTGAGCCGCGTCACGGCGCTGCACGCTGCTTCCAGTTGGTCGAACAGAATCAGTGCGCTCGCCTTGTAGGCATGCTCCTCGACGGTCTGGTAAGTGATCTCGCTGATGAACCCGAGCGTGCCCTCCGAGCCGATCATCAGGTGCGCCAGGATGTCGACCGGGTCCGTGAATTCGATCAGCGCATTGAGGCTGTAGCCGGTGGTGTTCTTGAGCCGGAACTTGTGCCGGATGCGGCTGGCCAGCGGTTCGTCTCCGCGCGTGGCGCGGCCGAGGTCGGCCAGGCCCTCGGCCAGGTCCGGGCGCTCTGCCGCGAAGGCCGCGCGGCTGGCCGGGTCGCGCGTGTCGAGCACCGTGCCGTCGGCGAGCACGACGCGCAGCCCGACCAGGGTGTGGTAGCTGTTCTGCGCCGTGCCGCAACACATGCCGCTGGCGTTGTTGGCGGCAATGCCACCGATCATCGCGGCGTCGATCGACGCGGGGTCAGGCCCGATCTTGCGGCCCAACGGCGCCAGCCTGCGGTTGGCCGCCGCGCCGATCACGCCGGGTTGCAAGGTGATCGTCTGCGCGCCATCGGCGACCGAGATATGGTTCCAGCCGTCGCCGAGCAGCACCAGCACGGAGTCGCTGAGTGCCTGGCCCGACAGGCTGGTGCCCGCCGCGCGGAACGTGACCGGGGTCTTCAGATGCGCGCAGCATTCGAGGACGCGCCGCACCTCGGCTTCGGTTTCGACCACCACGACGATTCGCGGCACGAGGCGATAGAAGCTGGCGTCGGTGCCCCAGGCCAGCAAGCGCAACGGGTCGGTGATCAGGCGCGCCGGCGGGATGAACGCGGTGAGCTGGCGCTGCAGTTCGTCATACGGGGCGCTAAGCACGGTGTCCCTCCCGGGGGCCGCACGGGCCACGCGGGCCTGTACTGCCGGCCGTGTTGTCCAGGCTTCGTGCGGCCGCATCGGAAGGGCCATCGAACGAATCTTGTGCGTGTCGCCAGCCCATGCCTTGTCTCCGAAGTCGTTCTGGGCAGGTATGGAGATCGGTGACCCCTCCGGGAGGCCGTCGTCACACACTCGGTCGCAGACATTCGCGATCCGGCCCACAGCGCGAGACTTTATTCAAACCATGCCCGCTGCGGGTTGAAGATTCTTCGCGTTGCCGTTGCAGAAACTTTGCGGCCTCAGCTCAGTGCTCGCTCGAGCCAGTCTGCAAACGCGGCGCACTCCCAACGCTCCAGTGCGCCGGGCTTCCAGCAGATGTAGTGCTTGTAGGGGGAAGGCACCGAGCGCGACGACAGCCGCACGAGACGGCCGCTCTGGAGCCAGGCGCTGCCCAGCTTCAGCCGCAACAGGGCCACACCGAAGCCGCTGGCAGCCGCGTCGTACACCAGGCCCATGTCGTTGAACTGAGAGCCTGTACCGGGCTCCTCTCTGGTGAGGCCGCAACTCGTGAACCAGGTGCTCCAGGGTTCGAGCGGGCTGCGGATCAAGCGCGCCTGGTCGATCTCTGCGGTCGCCTCGAAACCTTCGAACGGCCCGAATTCGTTGAGGAAGCTCGGGCTGCAGGCCGGTGTCACCTCTTCGGAGAGGATCAGGCGATGCTCGCGGTCGGTGTAGCCGCCAACGCCGAACCGCACTTCGAGATCGGCTTCTTCGGCCGTGACGTCGAGCAGCGGTATCGACACCTGCAGGATCAGATCGATGTCCGGGAAGGCATTTCGGAAAAGCTCCAGCCGCGGCATCACGAACACCCGGCAAAACGTCGGAGTGATCGCCACCCGCAGGCGCGGGCGGCCCGTAGACGCGTTCCGCGGTGGCATCTGCAGAAATGCCGCCAGGCCCGTGCGGACATGTTGAAGGTATGCCGCGCCGTCTGCCGTGAGCGTGAAATCGGCGCGCCCGAAGAGCTTGAAGCCGATGTGCGCCTCGAGCTGTCGAATGCGATGGCTGACTGCGCTGGTGGTAACGCACAACTCGCTGGCCGCCTTGCCGGCACTGCGCAGGCGGGCCAGTGCATCGAAGGTCAACAAGCACTGGATTGGGGGGATGTGCCGCAGCGCCAAGGCGTCTCCTGGTGTTTGTGCTGAGGCCCATGTGGGCCGGTGAGATCGTCAGCTTACCCACGGCAAAAAAAATGTTCAAGAAAGCAGGGAATCTCAGGCGCGGGAGGCCTTCGTGTGACGCCCATTGGACGGTGCAGGCGAGCGGGCCCGCGCAGGTGCGGCGCCATCGTCACGATCCGCTTCGCGCAGCGTCGCCTCAATAAAGCTCAAATGCAGATGCGCGGCATCTCGGGCCGCCGACGAGTCCCCCGCGATGACGGCCTCATAAATGGCACGGTGCTGATCCTGCAGCAGCTTTGTGCTCCCGTCGTGGAGCCCGACGATCCGCTCACGAAAACGAAGCGTGCTGGTGCGAAGCAGGTTCACCAGCCCGCGCATCACGTGTACCAACGCAACGTTGTGCGAAGCATCCGCCACGGCCAAGTGGAACTCGAGATCGGCATCGCTGCCCATGAGTTCGTCTTCATTGAGCTCGTCCGCTTTGACCAAGTCGGCATATCGACGCTTGATCTCCTTGCGGTCGTGCGCATTCGCGCGTGTCGCAGCCAGGTAGGCGGCGATCTCTTCGAGACCATGGCGCAGTTCCAGGATGTCGTATGCCGCCGGTGGGTGTCGGTGCAGCAAATGCACCAACGGGTCGGTCAGCGTTGTTGCCGTGACATCGGCCACCGAATACCCGCCCCCACGGCGCGCGCCAACCAAGCCTCGTCCTTCGAGCTTTAGGAGCGCTTCGCGCAGCGACGGGCGCGATACCTGAAGCCGGTCGGCAAACTCCCGCTCGGCGGGCAGTGCATCCCCTGGCTTGAGAGTCCCTTCAAGAATGAGTTGCTCGATCTGGTCGACGATCGAGTCTGAAAGCCTGAGTCGGGCCGGCGGCTCAACCACCTCGAAGGGGGACTCCGACCGACTCGCTGACAACGCCGACATACTCTTTTTCATCAGGGACTGGTTCGTTCTACTTACGTTGTAGGTGAAGCACACAGAGGACACGAACTCACCCGGTCGCGCGAGCTGAGCCCAAGAATCCGCCCACTTCATTCTAGGGCGCCACGCCGCCCGCTGCGGGTGACACTGGAGCAGCCAGCCATTCCAGCCGTGAGGTCGTTAGCAAGTCCTTTTTGAGGCTCTTGCTGCATGGTTCAGTGCTGCTTCGCAGCTTGCCCGACGAAGTCCGCGACTGCCTGCCAACCTGCGCGCAGTTGCGCCTCGCTCTTCGCCACGTAGTGCCCCAGGGTTACATCGCCATCAATGGCACCATCCATCATCCGCTTGAACGATGCCGAGGATTCCAGTTCTTCGGCGACGCTGGCAAATGTCGCCCGCAGACCGTGCCCTTGCACGTTCGTGCCGGCCTTCGCGTTGATCCACGCGAGCGTCTTGCGCGCGTCGACGACGGGGGACAGCGGCTTCTCTGTCTTGCGCCAGACACAGTTGCGTTTGGCGGTCTCGAGCACCTGGGTCGACAAAAGCAGCTTGTGATCGCGGCGGTTCTTCGTGTCCCGAAGCCCTGCCCTGCCCCCTCGCTGATCGATATCGCCCACCGTGATCGGCGGGTAGCCATGGAGCTTGTGGCCGTGGATCTCGATCACCCGACAGCCAGTAAGCAGTTGGAAACGGTCGTACACGGCAGCCACCTGCGACGGGGCAATGCGTGCGGCCCGCCACCAAGCGCCCGGCATTTTCGGAAGGATGGGTGACGGATCACCATGAGGCGCCCGGATGGTGATCCGGTCGCGGCCGGCAGTTTCGCGGCCCAGCGGGTTGTCGGGCACGTCCACGCCATGCCATCGAAGCACGGCGCGCAGCACTTGCATTGCATACGCCGCTCGTCGAACGGAACGCTTTGCTGCCGCGTCGTACGCCTCGCGGATGTCACCGGCGGCAAGTTCGTTGAGGGCCATGTGTGCGATTGGGTGCAGACCACCCGCCGATTGCCGCGAGCCCTTCTCGGTGGTGCGGGCCGGCCCGACCATGTTCAGGCAGTCCGACCGGGTGCGTGTCTTCAGCAGCAAGCCGTCTTTGGCCCGCCGCTTCTTCTCGACGTAGTGGACTCGTCGCACCCGGAGAAGCTCACCCGGATGCCGATCTTGTGCGCCTGTGGCTCGGTCATGGCGTCGCGGTCGTTCGGCACTTCGTTCAACGAGATGCATTCCGGCGACAGCGGCAACTTGCCCGACTCGATCAGCGACAGGTCGAGGATTTCGTTGATCAGCTCTAGCGGGTACCAGCCGGCTTGAAGAATCTGGTCGACGCTCTCTATCTGGCCCGCCGTCGGTACTGGCGTACCCGATCCGATCCGTTGCACAAAACCCAGAATCGTGTTGAGTGGCGAGCGGCGAGCGCAACTCGTGGCTCCTGCTGGACAGGAAGCCCGATTTGGTGAGGTTGGCCTTTTCGGCCACAAGCTTGGCGCGCTGCAGCGCGGCGTTTCGCTCCTGGCGCGCTTCATCGGCCTGTTTGCGGGCGGTGTTATCGGTGCCGATTAGCAGGTAGCCGATGATGGCTTTGCGCACGTCACGCAGGGCCGTGACCGACACCACCGCCGGCAGGTGGCTGGCGTCCTTGCGAACCTAGGTCAACATCGTAGATGTCTTCGATGCCGCACGACGCCTTGAACACCAACGCCTCGAAGCCCGTCGTGATCTCGGTCCCCAATTCGAAGCTCAGTGCCTTGGCCCGCGTGATCAGCTCCTGCGGGTTCGAAATGTCGGCCGGCGTGATCTTGTTCGTCACGTCGGTGGAAAGGCTGGAGAAATTAGTGCTGTTGAAGATCGCGTTCTGCAGCGCCAAGGTCTTGAGCAAGCCTTCCTGTCGCGCCGTTTCGGCGGGCCCCCCGCCTCGCCCATTTCGATGGCGAAGGTGGAGGCATTTCTTGCGATGTGCATGACAGATTCCCGGGAGGGCATAGCACGATCCGGAATGGGAACTGCGCTCGACGCGCCGCCAACAGACAATCGCGGCCGCCAACGTCGATTGGCGCCGCGCCTCTTCGGAACTCCGAACATGATCGCAGGCTTCGTGGTGGCCGTCTGTACTCTGGCGTACAAAGTCGGGGAATCAATCCGTCACAGCCTGGCCCGGGCGGGCTGCGAGAATCATGCTGGATGAAGACCATCGAAATGCCTGCCTTGCGCGGTGGCGTGTTGGCCTTGCCGGCGGCGGCGCTGTTCGGCACCCGCTCGCCGTCGGTGCAGCGCGCCGGTGCTGGCCTCGGCCCGTTTACCACCGCTGCACTGGTGTACTTTGGTGCCGCGCTGCTCGGCGCCTCGCTGCGCGAGCCGGTCGAGCGCGAGGCTGCGGTGCGCCGTAGCGACCTGCCCTGCCCGGCCTGGACGGCCTTGGTCGGCGCGGCCATCGGCCCGGTGCCACTGGCCTCGGGGCCCGCAGCACACCAGCGGCACCAGCGGCACCAACGGGTCGCTGATGCTGGCGCCCGACGCCTTGTTCACGGTCGTGCTGGCGTGCCTGCTTCACCGCGAGGTCATGGACGCCCGGGTCTGCGCTGCGATGCTGTTGCGTGCCCAAGGCGTGGTGCTCGTACTCGACCGCAGAACGGCCGGCGGGGCGCATGTGCTCGGCCTGCTCGGTGCATGCGCCTCTTCGACCCGGCGTGCCTGCCCTTGTCCGACTCGGCGCCCGAGACCCACCACATGTTGCACGAGCTGCGCGTGCTCGGCCGCTGGATGCGCATGATCACGATCCCGAATCAAACATCGGTGGCCAAAGCCATTCTCGAATTCGACGACGCCGGCCGCATGAAGCCTTCGGCCGACCACGAGCGCGTGGTCGGCGTGATGGAAGAGCCGATGAAGTTCACGCTGCTGACGCGCGACGTGGCGCCGTACCTGGTGGATCGCTACAGCAAGCGCAGGGAAAGCGTCGACCGTTCATGAACGAAGCCTTCGCGCCCACACTCGCCGCAACACATGCCCGTATTGCGGCGGTGCGACCCGCCGCGTACGCACGCACGCGCAACGCGCTCGACGGCGCGGTCACTGGCCTGTCGCCCTACATCACGCACGGCTTCGTCACCCTGGCCGACGTGCTTGCCGGCGTGGCCGTGCGCCATGCGCTCGACGTGCAGCACAAGTTCATCTACGAGCTCGGCTGGCGCGCCTACTTCCGGCATGTGTGGCGGCACCGCGGCGACGGCATCCTGCGCTCGCTGCATGAAGGGCTGCTGCCCGACGACGCCTACTCGGTCGACCTGCCGCTCGACATACGCGAGGCGCGCACCGGTGTGCCGGTGGTGGACGAAGCGGTGCGCACGCTGTATGCGACCGGCATGCTGCACAACCACGCCCGCATGTGGCTGGCCAGCTATGTGGTGCATGTGCGCAAGGCGCACTGGCGCGTGGGTGCCGACTGGTTGTACGGCCACCTGCTCGACGGCGACCTCGCCAGCAATCACCTCAGCTGGCAATGGGTGGCCGGAACCGGCAGCAGCAAGCCCTACCTCTTCAATGCCGACAACGTGGCGCGCTATGCACCCGCCGGTTGGCACAGCCCCGGCAGCGTGATCGACACATCGTACGAAGCGCTCGACCACATGGCGCGGCAGCCGGTGTGGCCGCGCCCACGCGAGCGCGAAGCACGTGACGGCAGCGGTTCGCAGGTTGAGCCGCCGCTCGCCGCTCGCCCGCCCGCCGAGCGTGGCTTGACGGCCCCCGACGCTGGCGCCGTGGCGGGCCACGATGTGTGGATCGTTCACCCCTGGAACCTGGGCGAACTTCCGGCCACCTTGCCTGCCGGCACGCGGGTGATCGGTGTTTTTGTGGATGACTTTCACCGCGTCTGGCCATGGAGCGAACGGCGCTGGCACTTCGTCAACACCCGCATGGCCGAGCTTTGTGATGAACGCTGGTGTGGTGACGCAGCCGCCATCGGCGCGGCCTTGAAGGGTGCCCGCAGCGTGCGCAGCGTCGGCGAGCCTCACCTTGCGCCATGGCTGGCGCAGTGGGCCGAATGTGTCGAGGCGTCAGCGCTGTTTCCGGCTGTCGACCGGCGCTGCGACTCCTTCACGCAGTGGTGGAACCGCGCTTCACGCGGGCTGCACACGGCGGCCGACCTTCTGGCGGCGAGCCACGCGCTGAATGAGCCACGGCGCACAGAGAGCCTGCCCCCGTGAAGGCTGCGCAGATGCCCGCCCTGCGCGGGGGCGGGTTGGCCTTGCTGGCAGCAGCGCTGTTCGGCATCAGCACCCCGCTCGTGCAGCACGCCGGTGCCGGCCTCGGCGCGTTCACCACCGCTGCACTGTTGTACTTCGGTGCCGCGCTGGTCGGCGCCTTGCTGCGCGAGCCGGTCGAGCGCGAGGCTTCAGTGCGCCGTGGCGACCTTCCCCGCCTGGCCTGGATGGCCTTGTTCGGGGCCGCCATCGGCCCGGTGGCGCTGGCCTGGGGCCTGCAGCACACCAGCGGCACCAGCGGGTCGCTGATGCTCGCGCTCGAGGCCTTGTTCACGGTCGTGCTGGCGCGCCTGCTCTACCGCGAGGTCATGGACGCCCGGGTCTGGGCTGCGATGCTGCTGTTGCTCGCAGGCGGGGTGGTGCTGGTGCTGGACCGCGGAATGAGCGGCGGGGCGCAATGGCTCGGGCTGCTCGCCGTGCTGGCGGCCACCGCTGCTTGGGGGCTGGACAACACCTTGTCCCGGGCATTGGCGGAACGCGACCCTGGCCAGGTCGTGCTGGGCAAGTCGCTTCTCGGCGCGGCGACCACCGCCGCACTTGCTGCCGCAGCGCACGAGTCATGGCCGAGCGCCGTTGCAGCACTTGCGCTGCTGGCCATCGGCGCCGGTGGCTATGGGCTGAGCCTGCGCCTGTACCTGCTGGCACAACGTGCATTCGGCGCCGCCCGCACCGGGTCGGTGTTCGCCTTCGCGCCGTTCATCGGCGCGCTGCTGGCCATCGTGCTGGGTGACCGCTCAGTGAGTGGGGGCATGGCCGCCGGTGGGGCGCTGATGCTGGCGGGTGTTGCCCTGCACCTGGCCGAGTCACACGGGCACGCGCATGAACATGAGGCCGGGGAGCACGAGCACGCGCACCGCCATGACGACATGCACCATGGACACACGCATGAGCCGATGCCCGAAGGTGCGCACAGCCACCGGCATGCGCACGAGCCCCTTAGGCATGCCCACCCCCACGTTCCTGACGCGCACCATGCGCACCGGCATTGACAGCCGCCCGACGCGGCCGGCGCAGCAGCAGGTAAGCCGCCGGGATCACGAACATCGACAGCAGTGGCGCGGTGATCATGCCGCCGACCATCGGCGCGGCAATGCGCTGCATCACTTCGCTGCCCGTGCCGCTGCCCCACATGATGGGCAGCAGGCCGGCCAGGATCACGGCCACCGTCATGGCTTTCGGCCGCACCCGAAGTACCGCGCCTTCGCGGATCGCGTCGAGCAAGTCTTCGGTGCTCGTCTTGCCCTGCGCGATGCGTTCGCTCCACGCGCTCTTCAGGTAGAGCAACATGATCACGCCGAACTCGGCCGACACACCCGCCAGCGCGATGAATCCCACCGCGCCCGCCACCGACAGGTTGTAGCCGAGCAGGTACAGCAGCCATATGCCACCGAGCAGCGCGAACGGCAGCGCCGCCATGATCAGCAAGGCCTCGTCGAAGGCTGCAAACGTCAGGTACAGCAGCACGAAGATGATCAGCAGCGTGAACGGCACGACCACCTTCAGCTTGGCGGTCGCGCGCTCCAGGAATTCGAACTGGCCCGACCAGCTGATCGAGTAGCCCGGCGGCAGCTTCACGCCCTGCACGACGGCGCGCTGCATGTCGTGCACGGCGCCCAGCAGGTCACGACCGCGGATGTCGACATAGACCCAGCCCGACAGCCGTGCGTTCTCGCTGCGCAGCATCGGCGGGCCATCGGTGACACGGATGTCGGCCACGTCCGAGAGCAGCAGCCGCGCACCGCGTTCACTCACGATGGGCAGGTTGCGCAGCTTCGCCAGCGAGTCACGCAGCTCGCGCGGGTAGCGCACGCTGATTGGAAAGCGCTGCAAGCCGTCGACCACCTCGCCGATGTTCTCGCCGCCGACCGCCGAGGCGATCACCGACTGAACGTCGGCGATGTTCATGCCGAAGCGGGCAGCGTCGTCGCGGCGAATGTTCACGTCCACATAGCGCCCGCCGGTCAGGCGCTCGGCGAGTGCGCTGCTGACCCCCGGCACGCCCTTCAGCGCCTGCTCGATCTCGCCGGTCACACGGTCGATCACGGCCAGGTCGGCGCCCGCCACCTTGACGCCTACCGGGCTCTTGATGCCGGTCGCCAGCATGTCGATGCGGTTGCGGATCGGCGGCACCCAGATGTTGGCAATGCCGGGCACCTTGACGATGCGGTCGAGTTCGTCGACCAGCTTGTCCTGCGTCATGCCGGCGCGCCATTCGCTCTTCGGCTTGAACTGGATCGTGGTCTCGAACATCTCCATCGGCGCCGGGTCGGTGGCGGTCTCGGCGCGGCCCGCCTTGCCGTACACGCTGAGCACTTCGGGCACGGTCTTGATGAGGCGGTCGGTCTGCTGCAGCAGCTCGGCCGCCTTGCCGACGGCCAGGCCCGGCAAGGCCGACGGCATGTACAGCAGGTCACCTTCGTCCAGCCTCGGCATGAACTCGCCGCCGATGTGCTGTAGCGGCCACAGGCTCAACAGCATCAACACTGCGGCCACGACCAGCGTCGACTTCGGCGCACGCAGCGCCACATTCAGCAGCGGGCGGTAAGCCGCTATCAGCACCCGGTTCAACGGGTTGCTCTTCTCGCTCGGGATGCGGCCGCGAATCAAGTAGCCCATCAGCACCGGGACCAGCGTGACCGACAAGCCGGCCGCTGCCGCCATCGCATAGGTCTTCGTGAAGGCCAGCGGTGCGAACAGGCGCCCTTCCTGCGCCTCCAGCGTGAACACCGGAATGAACGACAGCGTGATGATCAGCAACGAGAAGAACAGCGCCGGCCCGACCTCGGCGGCGGCGTCGCCGATCACGGCCCAGCGCGCTTCGCCTTCAAGCTTCCCATGGGGGTGAGCGTGCCCCCAGCGTTCGAGATGCTTGTGCGCGTTCTCGATCATCACGACCGCCGCGTCGACCATCGCGCCGATGGCAATCGCAATCCCGCCGAGCGACATGATGTTGGCATTGACGCCCTGGTAGTGCATCACGATGAACGCAGCCAGGATGCCGAGCGGCAGCGAGATGATCGCAACCAGCGCCGAGCGCAGGTGGAACAGAAAGACGAAGCACACCACCGCGACGACGAGAAACTCTTCGCCGAGCTTGTGGGTCAGGTTCTCGACCGCGCGTTCGATCAGGTTTGAGCGGTCGTAGACCGGCACGATCTCGACGCCCTGAGGCAGGCTGGCCTGCAAGGCCTTGAGCTTCGCCTTGACGGCTGCGATCGTCTCCAGCGCGTTCTTGCCCGAGCGCATCACGATCACGCCGCCGGTCGCTTCGCCGTCACCGTCGAGTTCGCCGATGCCGCGCCGCATCTCCGGGCCGACTTGCACGCGCGCCACATCACCCAGGCGCACCGACACGCCCGCTGCCGTCGTCATCAACGGCACCTTGCGGAAGTCGTCGAGGCCTTGCAGGTAGCCCGAGGCCCGCACCACGTACTCGGCCTCGCCGAGTTCGAGCACCGAGCCGCCGGCCTCCTGATTGGCGCGCTGCAGCGCCTCCACCACCCGGGTGTGCGGGATGTTGTAGGCCGCGAGCTTGTCGGGGTCGAGCACGACCTGGTACTGCCGCACCATGCCGCCGACCGACGCGACCTCGGCCACGTTCGGCACGGTCTTCAGCTCGTATTTCAGGAACCAGTCCTGCAACGCGCGCAGTTGCCCCGCGTCTTGCGTTCCAGTGCGGTCGACCAGCGCGTACTGGTAGATCCAGCCCACGCCGGTGGCGTCGGGCCCGAGCGATGCCTTCGCAGCGGCGGGCAAGCGCCCCTGCACCTGGTTCAGATACTCCAGCACCCGCGAGCGCGCCCAATACAGGTCGACGCCGTCTTCGAACAGCACGTAGACGAACGAGTCGCCGAAGAACGAGTAGCCACGCACGGTCTTGGCGCCCGGCACCGACAGCATGGTGGTGGAAAGCGGGTAGGTCACCTGATTTTCGACGATGCGCGGCGCCTGACCCGGGTAGCTCGTGCGGATGATGACCTGCACGTCCGACAGGTCGGGCAGCGCGTCGAGTGGCGTTCGAAGCAACGAGTACACCCCCCACGCCGCGAGCAGCACGGTCGCAAGAAGCACGAGAAAGCGGTTGCCGAGCGACCACCGAATCAGCCGGGCAATCATGGCTTGCCCCCTGTGGCGGGCTCGCCGTTCAAACGCGCTTCGACGCCTTTCAGGCTCGCTTCGGAATCGATCAGGAACTGCGCTGACACCACCACGCGCTGGCCGGTTTTGAGGCCACGCCTGATTTCTGTCTGGCCAGCACTCTCGATGCCGGCTTCGACCTCCACCGGACGGAAGCTGCCGCCCTCCTCAGCCACCATCACCACCGTGCGGCGGCCCGTCTGAATCACCGCTTCGGTGGGGATCAGCAGCGACTTCTCCGCACTCGGGTTGCCACGCGGGTTCAGGAACTGCATTTGCACCGACATGCCGGGCACGAGGCGCGAACCCGGGTTCGCCAGCTCGAGCCGGGCCTTCAAGGTTCGGGTCGCAGAGTTCACGTCCGGCAGCAAGGCCTGCACCGTGCCATTGAAAGTGACACCGGGAACAGCAGGGCTGCGCGCCTGCACCCGCGCACCGGGCCGCACCAGCGCCGCCTGGCTTTCCGGGACGTCCGCATTCGCCCAAACGGTGGCCAGGCCATTGATGCGGAACAGCGTGGCGCCGGGCATCACCGTCATGCCGTCGCGTGCGGTCAACTCGACCAGCACACCGCTGATCGGCGCCGTCAAGGTGATGCGCGGCTGCGTGCGGCCGCTGCTCTCGACCGTTTGAATCTGGGCATCGCTCATGCCGACCTGGCGCATCCGCTGCCGCGCCCCATCGACCAGCGGTGCGAGGCCCGTGGCCTGCATGCGCCGCACCGAGAGGAACTCTTCCTGCGCCGCGATCCAGTCCGGCACGTACACGTCCGCGAGTGGTTGCCCTTGGCGCACCGGGTCGAGCGTGGCACGCACATGGAGCTTCTCGACATAGCCGGTGGCGCGCGCCTGCACGACCGCCTGGTCGCGTTCGTTGAACGCGATGCTGCCGACCGCGGAAACCTGCGGCGAAAGCAGGCCTTCCGTCACCTCGGCCGTGCGCACGCCCAGGTTCTGCTGGGTGCGCGGGCTCACCGTGACCTGGCTGCCGTCAGTGCCGGCATCGGCATAGACCGGCACCAGCATCATGTCCATGAAGGGCGACTTGGCCGGCTTGTCGAACTTGCTCCCGGGCGCCATGGGGTCGTGGTAGTACAAGACCTTGCTGCCGGTGGCCGGGTCAACATCGCCGGCCTTGATGCCGGCGCGGATGTGCCGGCGCGTGGCTTCTTCGCCTTCGGCGATGCCTTGCGGCAGCTTGCTGGCGGCCGACGTGGCGGATGCTGCGCCCATCGAAGCCATTGCGCCGGCCGATGCGGTGGTCGGTGCGCTGGTCGGTGCGCTGGTCAGTGCACCGATGCCCATGCCGCGTTGCACGCCAAGCGTGTAGAGGCCGTAACCCCCTGCACCGACGGCACCGAGAGTCACCAGCGCGATCACGAGAAGTTTGAGTTTCATGACGGGCTTTCGAAGGCGGTTCATGGGCGCGCCGCTGCGGGCGCGTTGGCGCCGACAGGCACGAGGTGCTTGAGCTGCGCCCACAGGCGCGCGGCGTCCATCTCCAGGCGCAGGCGTTCGATGCGTGTGTCGATCTCGCCACGGCGCGCTTCGAGCACCGCCACCAGCGGGCCGGTGCCGCCCCGATAGGCCGCTGTCGCCGCACGCGTGCGCTCGGCGGCCAGCGGCAGCAGTGAAGCGTCGTAGCGCGTCAACCGCTCCCGGTCACTGCGCCACTCCTGCAGCATCGCCAGTGTTTCGGCAACGTGCGCGCGGGTCGCCTCTTCGCGTTCGGCGCGCACTTGCTCGACCCGCGCCAGCTTGGCCGAGACCTCCCGGTCCTGCCGGTTCTTCGGGTCCCACTGCAGCGGCACCGACAGGTTGACCGAGACCATGTTCGAGTACGCCGACCCACGCTGGCTGAACATCAGCTCGACGCTGACATCGGGCTTCTTGTTCGCCTGCGCCAGCTCGGCATCGGCCCGCGCCACGGCCTCTTGCCGCAGCAGCGCGTCGGCTTGCGGGTGGTGGGCCAACTGCGCGTCCAGTTCTTCGGCGCGCAGAGGCACCGCGTCGAGCACGGGCGGCGCGGCGAGTGTTTCGAAAGCCGGGGCGCCAACCCAACGCGCCAATTGCGTCGTGGCCGTGGTGATCTGCCGCTCGGTCTGCGCCACGCGGTCCTCGACCTGGGCCACGCCGGACCGCGCGGCGAACACATCGGCCTGCGAGCCCTTGCCGCCGCGATAGGCGGCGTCGGCCGCGTCGATCTGCAGGCGAGCCTCGTCGCGCTGCAACACCAACTCGTCGCGCAGGCGCTCCTGGAAGTGGCGGTCCAGCCACGCCATCGCGGTGTCGCGTTGCAGGTTCGCAAGCACCAGGTCACGGCCAGCCTCGGCCGCCTCGGCCTCGCGCTCAAAGCGCGCGGAACGCGCCTTGCGCTTGGCCTCAAGCGGGAACTCCTGCATCACGCCGATCGAGCGCATGGTCATGAAGTCGCGTGAAACGCTGAACCGGTCCGGGCCGTCGACCGGCAAGTTGTTGAGGCCCACCTTCAGCGTCGGATCAGGGCGCTGGCCGGCAGCGACCGCCAGCTCGCGCGAAGCGGCTGCGGCAGCCGCCTGCGCGGGCAACTGGCGAGAGCGGTCTTGCGCGAGCCGCAGCGCGTTGTCGAGCGTCAACGGGGCGGCGTGCACCCGCAACGCACTGATGTTCAACAGCAAGGCCAGCATCATGGCCAGCGCGATCTTGGATCTGGAAAACATGGCATCTCCTGACGAACGACGAGATCGAAGTTCGGCGCTGCGTGCCGACGTTGCCGTCAGGCCCGAAGCGCGCGCGGCGTCAGGGAATCAGATGCGGAAGACGCAGTGCAGGATGGCGTGCGGCGGCTCGGGCGCGGCCGCCAGACGGGCGTCTGAGGCCGGGCGAGACCGGCCTGAACCGAGCACATCGAGCGCGTGCTGCGGATCGAGGGGAAGTGAATACAGCCAGGCCAGAACAGCCACGCCCACCGCCGGCAGCGAAGCCGTGTCGGCGCTTTGCTGGCCTTGGTGGCAGTGCTCGGCGCACCGCTGGGTCGGGCCAGATTCCATCTGGTCACAGCCCGGCGGCATGCTCGCGTGCTCACCGGTGGAGGCACCGCTCAAGGCCAGGGCAGGTATCGATGTCATGGCGGCCGCGCTTGCCGTGGCCATCATCCCCGCAAGGCCCGGGCAGGCGTAGCTCGCCACGGTGAACTGCGCGAACAACACCACCGCGACGAGCGCGCGACTGATGGCTTTGAGAAGGGCCTTGGACATGTTCACACGACGATTCTGGCGGGAGCGCTTGGCTGTGACAGCGACGGTTCGTGCGTTGAGACTTGGAGCGGGTGAGGGGAATCGAACCCCTGTATGAAGCTTGGGAAGCTGCCGTTCTACCATTGAACTACACCCGCGCACCCCTTCATTCTATCTGGGCACCGGAGCCGAACCGAGTGCCCCACCTGGAGAGACCTTGATCATGACGAATCCCGTCCGCAGCCTTCGCTGGCTCGCATTCAAGTCGACATTCGCGCTGGCCCTGTCGACCACGCTTGCGCCCTTGGCCAGCACGGCGGCCCCGGCAACGGAATGCTCGACGAACGGCATGTGCTACTGCATCAACAGCGACTTCAAGCCGGTCATCGATGCGCAGGTTGCCAAGCTGCGCTCGCTCATCAAGGCCCAGCGCGATGCCGGCAAGGCGGTGGGCTACCTGAGCATTCCCTTGTCGACGCTCGGCGGGGGTTACTTCAACGTCAACCGCGAGGTCGGCGAGAAAACTCGACAGCGCATCGAAGCGCGGCTTGGCAGCGCCTCGGCCTGGGTGCTGAACCCCGCGATGGCGGAGGCGAACATTCCCGATGTGGCCGACAAGCGCGCCGGCGGTGCCGAGTACATGGCGATGTGGACGCGCGTGCTCGAAGGCCCGGCAGGTCTGGGCGAAGACTTCGACTTCATCCACTTCGCCGGCCCTGCGGACTTCGGCGCCTACTTCGGCCTGACCGGCAGTGCTGACCTGGACCGCCTCGGCGCCTTCTATGACGAGCGCTTCAAGACCGACCCCGACCTGCAGCGTGCCGCCACGCAAGGGCGCCTCACGCGCGCCGGGTTTCGCAACTACTACGGGCTGCGCGCCTCGGTGAGCTTCAGCCTCGGCGCGCACGACGAATGGAACATCGCCCAGAAGATCAACACGCGACGCCGCGCCGATGTGGCCTTTGGCACCGGCAATCAATTGCCGACCTGGTTCGATGGCCGAGCCGTGTCGAGCGCCGAGGCCGAGCAGCCGATGAGTGGCGGCTACGCCGCAGCCTGCAAGCCGCAGTGACCCGGCGGCGCCATCAGCCGTGCCGGGCGATCCACTCGATCAACGCGTCCATCGCCGGCCGGCCCCGCTGGGCCTCGGGGTGAACCACCATCAGCGCCACCGCGTACACCTTGCCGCTGGCGCCGCGCACATAGCCGGCCAGCGCCCGCGTGTCGTTCAGCGTGCCGGTCTTGAGGAACGCGCGGCCCTCTGCCCGGCCGCCTTGAAAGCGGTTCGCCAGCGTGCCGTCGACGCCCGCGATGGGCAATGACTCGACGAAGGCCTGGGCCTGCTCGGTGTGCCAGGCCTTGCGCAGCAACTGCACCAGCGCACGCGGCCGCGCGCGTTCGGTGTGCGACAGGCCCGAGCCATTCTCGACCTCGACATCGCCATCGTTCAGGCCCTGGTCGCGCAGCCACATGCCCATGATTTTCTTGGCGCCAGCCAGCGTGGCAGGCCGCGCAGGGAAGCCCGGCGACAGCGACAGCATCAGGTTGCGTGCGGCCACGTTGTCGCTGGCCTTGTTCATGTCGCGCACCACGTCGGGCAGCGCCTTCGAGCGGTGGAACGACAAGGGCGGCAGCGGCTCGCCGTCAGGCCCGAGCGGTATCGGGCTGACGCCTTGCACCGCACTGCCCGCCACCACACGCCCGCGCAGCACGCCGCCCGCTGCGGCCCACATGGCGGGCAGTGCACGCGCCGCATAGCCGCTGTTGGCCGGCGGCACGAAGCTGATGGCCCGTGTGCCGCAGGCCGCCGCCCAACTACCGCGCACCACCACCGTGGCCAGGCCGCCGCGGCCGCTCTCCCAGCGCGCATCGGCGTTGCAGCCGCCGGCCATCGCCACCTGGTTGTCGATGCGCACATCACCAAGCGCCGGGGTGAGCGTGAGTGCGGCGCGCTTGTCACGCGTGGGTTGCACGTTGACGGTCAGCAGGCCCTCGTCGAGCGTCAGCGCATCGGGCCACACATGGCGCGGCTGCGCGGCCGATTGCACCGGCGTGCCCGCGTGGTCGGCCGCACTCAGCTGGAACGCGAAGTGATCGAGCACGATGTCGCCGTCGATCTCGTTCAGGCCCTGCGCGCGCATGCGTGCGAACCAGGCGCGCAACTCGGCCGACGTCAACTCGGCGTTGCCGCCGCCGACGATGAGCAGGTCGCCCACGAGCTTGCCATCGGCCAGCGTGCCGAGCGCGAAGGCCGACGTGCGCCAGCGGTAGAACGGCCCGAGCAGGTCGAGCGCCGCGAGCGACGTGACGATCTTGGTGGTCGACGCCATGGTGTACGGCAGCTCGTCGTTCATCGCGACCACGGTGCGGTCACCTTCGACCTCTTGCGCGAACAGGCCGAAGCTCTTCAGCGGCAGGCCGGTCGCGACGATCGCATCGACCACCGGCCCGGGCAGGATGGGCGCACGCCGCGCCGGCGCTGCGGGTGGGCCTGCGGGTGGGGTGGCCATGCAGTGGGCGGCGAGCAGCAGCGCCAAGACCGTGGCGGCCACCCGTGATCGGAACGTCAACATCAGCAGAGCCTAGCAGCGACGCCGAACGCCTTGCACCCCAAGGTCACGGGGCGCGGTGTTGCGGCAACCGGCGGCGCGCGAGCCATCACAATGCCGCCTCGCGACATGCTCCCGCCGAACCGGCCCCACTTGACGATGACCGACCCCGAACCCGCCGCCGATCCGGCCGCCGACGCTGCCCCGGGAGCCGCGCCGCGCCCGCCGCGCCCGATCCGCAGCTACGTGCTGCGCACCGGCCGCATGGGCAGCGGCCAGCGCCGCGCCCTGTCTGAACTGGCGCCGCGCTTCGTGCTGCCCTACCAACCGGCCGTGCTCGACACCGCCGCCGCCTTCGGCCGCGCCGCGCCGGTGGTGCTGGAGATCGGCTTCGGCATGGGAGACGCCACCGCGCAGATCGCCGCCGCCCTGCCCGGCACCGACTTCATCGGCGTCGAGGTGCACGAGCCCGGCGTGGGCGCCCTGCTGCAGCGCATCGACGAGGGCGCGCTCGCCAACCTGCGCATCGTGCAGCACGACGCGGTCGAGGTGCTCGAACACATGGTGGCACCCGGCACGCTGGGCGGCGTGCATGTGTTCTTCCCGGACCCGTGGCACAAAACCAAGCACAACAAGCGGCGCCTCATTCAAGCCGGGTTCGTCAGGCTTCTGACGAGCCGCCTGGCACCCGGTGCCTACCTGCACTGCGCGACCGACTGGCAGCCCTACGCAGAGCAGATGCTGGCGGTGCTGTCGGCCGAGCCGGCCCTGCGCAACAGCGCAGAAGGCTATGCGCCGAAGCCCGCGTACCGCCCGCTGACGAAGTTCGAGAACCGCGGCCTGAAGCTCGGCCACGGCGTGTGGGATGTGGTGTTCGTGAAGCGCGCGCCGGCAGTTTGAACGGCACTTGAACGTTCGCGGGTCGGCCCGCCATCACGCTCAAGCGCACGATCAAGCGGCCCAGGTCACGAGCCCGCTGTACGCTGTGACCAGCACCACGATCCCGAATGCAATGCGGTACCACGCGAACGGCACGAAGCTGTGCGTGGCGATGAAGCGCAGCAGCCAGCGCACCACCACCCACGCCACCAGGAACGAAACCACGGTGCCGACGATGAGCACCGGCACGTCGGCGGCCGAGAGCGTGTCGCGCGCCTTCCACAGGCTGTAGACGCTGGCGCCGATCAGCGTGGGGATCGCGAGAAAGAAGCTGAAGTCGGTCGCGGCCTTGCGGCTCAGGCCGAACAGCATGCCGCCGATGATGGTGGCGCCCGAGCGGCTGGTGCCTGGCACCAGCGCCAGGCTTTGCGCCAGGCCGACCTTCAGCGCATCCAGCGGCGTCATGTCGTCGACGTTCTCGATGCGCACGGTGGCGGTGGTCGCCGCACGCCTTTCCGCCCACAGGATCACGATGCCGCCGACGATGAAGGTCGTGGCCACCACGGCCGGGGTGAACAGGTGCGCCTTGATCGCCTTGCTGAACAGCACGCCGAGCACGGCGGCGGGCAGGAAGCCGATCAGCACGTTGATCACGAAGCGGCGCTGGCGCGGGTCTTGCCCGCGCAGGCCGGCCAGGGTTTCGCGCAGCCGCTGCCAGTACACGATCACGACGGCCACGATGGCACCGGCCTGGATCACGATGTCGAACAACTTGGCCGACTTGATGGTCTCGTCGGTGAAGCCGATCAACGAGCCCGCGAGAATGAGGTGGCCGGTGCTCGACACCGGCAGGAATTCGGTCAGGCCTTCGACCACGCCCATGATGACGGCCTTGACAAGAAGAATGAGATCCAAGCAGCGCTCCGGTCAGACGAAAAAGTTGCGGCATCTTAACGACGCGCCTTCATTGCAGGCTCGGCGGCAAGTTCGGCACCAGTGTGATGAGCAAGCCGCTGGCCGTGACGCGCAACTCGCCCGGGTGCTGCCCGTAGGCCTGCATCGCCTGCACGTCTTGCGGGCGCAGCGTGTAGACGGCGCGGTCGCGCAGAAGTGCGTCAGCAAGCCTTGCGCCAGCCTGTTCGACACGGCTCTTCAGCGCCGGCGGCAAGCCGTTGAGTTGCAGCCGCTCGACCTGCACGTTCGTGAGCCGCACCGAGTTGTCGGCCACTTCGAAGCGCAGGCCCGCCGCCAGCGTGACCGAGCCGCGCCAGGCCAGCCGCAGCAGCGGCTCGTCGAGCGACACGGCCACATCGGCGGCCACGCGGTTCGCCTCCGGCAGCAAGCGCAGGCGCGGCACCGCGACGGTGACGTCGAACACATCGGCGAGGCGGGTGCTGTAGGGCAGGCGCGCTGCCACCCACTGCTCGATGCGCGCTTGCGGCACCACGATGCTGCGCGGCGCGAAGAGCGTGGTGCAGCCCGTGGCGGCAACGGCGAGGAGCGTTCCGGCCAGCAGGCACGCGTGACGACGTGAAGTGGTGATTGGTTCAGGCATGCGAAACCCCGTGGACGACTGCCCTCACCCTATCCTCTCCCAGCGGCAAAGGGAACAAGACATCGCCTTGACCCCCCTGCGCCGCGCCGCTACATTACTGACCGATCAGTCAGTATGAAATCAGCCCTTTTCGCCCTTCCCGCCGCTGCCACGCCGCCTGCCGCTCCGCACCCGCCTGACAGCGCGCAGCACGAGGGCGCGCCGAGCCGCCAGCGCCGCAAGGAAGCGCGGCCGCTCGAGTTGCTCGACGCGGCGCTCGGCCTGTTCGTCGAACGCGGCTTCGCCACCACGCGGTCGGAAGACGTGGCGGTTCGCGCAGGTGTTTCCAAGGGCACGCTGTACCTGTACTACCCGAGCAAGGAAGAGTTGCTGAAGGCGGTGATTCGCCACCATGTGGTCAACCCCATCGCCGAAGGCATGGAGATCATTCGCGGGTTCCAGGGCAGCAGCGCCGACCTGCTGGCGATGATGCTGCGCCTTTGGTGGGAGCGCATCGGCGAGACGCCGGCCGCCGGCATTCTGAAGCTGATGATGGCCGAGGGCCGCAACTTCCCCGAGATCGCGCAGTTCTACGTCGATGAAGTGATCGACCCGTCGAACGCAATGATGGGCCGGATGGTTCAACGGGGCATCGACTCCGGCGAATTCAGGAAGGTCGATGTCCGCAACGTGGTTGGCGTGATGTGCGGCACGCTCGTCTTCATGGCGGTGAACAAGCACTCGCTCGGTGGCTGCGCCCCGGCGACACCGCTCGACCCCAAGGCCGTCATCGAGGCCCAGATCGACCTCGTTCTCAACGGCCTGGCCAATGCTGCGCCAACGCCCCGGCGCTCTCCGCGACAAGCGGCACCACGGCGTGCCGCGCGCAAAGGAAAAGAATGAAACGTTGGATGAAGTGGTCTGCGGTGGCGCTGGCCGTGCTCGTGGTCGGTGGGTTCGGTGCGCGCGCATTGAAGGCGCGGAGCCAGCAACTGGCGGCAGCCGCAGCGCCGGCGTCGGCACCGCCGGCGCTCGAACTCGTTGCCGATGACGTGGTCACGCTGCGGGCCGTGCCGATGACGCGCACGCTGGGCATCTCCGGCGGGCTGAAGGCGGTGAACACGGCGGTCGTGAAGGCACGCGTCGCAGCCGAAGTGAAGAGCCTGACCGTGCGTGAAGGCGACACGGTGAAGGCCGGGCAACTGATCGGCCAGCTCGACACCACCGAGTTCGACTTGCGGCTGCGCCAGGCCGAACAAACGACCGCAGCCAGCCGCGCCCAGGTCGACATTGCCAGGCGCGCGCTCGAGAACAACCGCGCGCTCGTCGCGCAGGGGTTCATCTCGCCCACGGCGCTCGAATCGTCGGTGTCGAACGAAGCCTCGGCCCAGGCCAACTACCAGGCCGCCACGGCCGCGACCGAACTGGCCCGCAAGGCGCGCACCGACGCGGCGCTGACCGCACCAATCAGCGGCGTGGTCTCACAGCGCCTGGCGCAGCCTGGCGAACGGGTCGGTCTCGACGCGAAGATCATCGAAGTGGTCGACCTCTCGCGCATCGAGATGGAAGCCGCTGTCGCGCCCGACGAGGTCGGCGCCGTGCAGGTCGGGCAAGTCGCGCGCCTCGAAGTGGATGGCCTGCCCCAGCCCGCTACCGCCACGGTGGTGCGCATCAACCCGAGCACGCAGGCCGGCACTCGCTCGGTGATGGTGTACCTCGCGCTCGCGCCTCAAGCCGGGTTGCGCCAAGGCCTGTTCGCGCGCGGGCGCATCGAACTGCAGCGCGGCGACGCACTGGCTGCGCCCTTGTCGACCGTGCGCGTCGACCAGGGCAAGCCGTACGTGCTGGCTGTGGAATCAGGCAAGGTGGCGCTGCGTACCGTGGAGCTCGGGGCGCGTGGTGAAGCGGCGTTCAACGGCCGCAGCGAAAGCGCGGTCGAGCTGAAAGCCGGAGCGGCCAGCGGCGCGATGCTTCTGCGCGGATCGGTCGGTGCGGTGCGCGACGGCACAGCCGTGCGCGTGCAGGCCACGGCAGCCGCACCCGCCGCAGCGGCGCGCCCCACCGCGCTCGCACTGCCCACCACCACCACCACCACCACCGCCGCCTCGGCTTCGGCCGCGCCCTGACCATGTGGTTCACCCGCATCTCCATCGGCAACCCGGTGATGGCCGTGATGGTCATGCTCGCCTTCGTCGTGCTCGGCGTGTTCAGTTACCAACGCCTGTCGGTCGACCAGTTCCCGAACATCGACTTTCCGACCGTGGTGGTCGCCATGGACTACCCCGGCGCATCGCCCGAGATCGTCGAGAGCGAAGTCACCAAGAAGGTCGAGGAAGCGGTCAACACCGTGGCCGGCATCAGCACTTTGTATTCGCGCTCTTACGAGGGCACGTCCGTCGTGATCGTCGAGTTCAACCTCGATGTCGATGGCCGCAAGGCCGCCGACGACGTGCGTGAAAAGGTCGGCCTGATCCGCCCGCTGCTTCGCGACGAAGTGAAAGACCCGCGCATCTCGCGCTTCGACCCGCAGAGCGTGCCGATCTTCAACGTGGCCGTGCTCTCACCCGACGGCAAGAAGAGCGCGCAGGAGCTGACCACGTGGGCGCAGCAGGTGCTGCAGAAGAAGCTCGAAAACGTGCGTGGCGTGGGCTCGGTCAGCGTGGTGGGCGGCGTGGCGCGGCAGATCAACCTGTACGTCAAACCGGCCGCGCTCGACGCGCTGGGCATCAGCGTCGACCAGATCGTGGCTGCGGTGAAGAGCGAGAACCAGGAACTGCCGATGGGCGCGATCCGCTCCATCGAACAGGAGCGCGTGGTGCAGATCAACGCGCGCCTCAAACGCCCCGAAGACTTCCGCGACATCGTCGTGGCAAGGCGTGGCGGCAATGCGGTGAAGCTCTGGCAAGTGGCCGACGTGGCCGACGGCCCACAGGAGATCGACAGCCTGGCGCTCTACAACGGCCAGCGCACCGTGCTGCTCAGCGTTCAGAAGTCGCAGGGCGAGAACACCATCGCCGTGGTCGACGGCCTGTACAAGGCGCTGACTGACGCCAAGGCACTCACGCCGCCGGGCGTGACGCTCGAGGTGAACCGCGACAACTCGCGCGCCATTCGGGTGTCGGTCGCGAACGTGAAGCGCACGCTGATCGAAGGCGCGGCGCTCACGATCCTGATCGTTTTCCTGTTCCTGAACTCGTGGCGCTCGACCGTCATCACCGGCCTGACCTTGCCCATCGCGCTGATCGGCACCTTCCTGTTCATGTACATCTTCGGCTTCACGATCAACAGCATCACGATGATGGCGCTGAGCCTGTGCGTGGGCCTGCTGATCGACGACGCGATCGTGGTGCGCGAGAACATCGTGCGCCACGTGCAGATGGGCAAAAGCGCGCACCAGGCGGCGCTCGACGGCACCAACGAAATCGGCCTCGCGGTGCTGGCAACCACGCTGTCCATCGTGGCGGTGTTCCTGCCCATCGGCTTCATGGGCGGCATCGTCGGCAAGTTCTTCCACGAGTTCGGCCTGACCATCGTGGCCGCCGTGCTGATCTCGATGTTCGTGAGCTTCACGCTCGACCCCATGCTGTCGAGCATCTGGAACGACCCGCAGGCGCACGGTGTGCACAAAGGCCCGCCGGTCACGCTGTACGACAAGACCATCGGCCGCGTGACCGGCGCCTTCGACCGCTTCACCGAGTGGCTCTCGGCCGCGTACCAGCGCATCCTCGGCTGGTCGCTCAAGCACAAGCTCGCGACACTCGCGATCGCGTTCGCCACCTTCGCCGGCAGCTTCTTCATCATCCCGCTGCTCGGCGCCGAGTTCGTGCCCAAGGCCGACTTCTCGGAGACGCAGCTGAACTTCTACACCCCGGTGGGGTCGGCGCTCGAGGTGACCGAAGCGCGCGCCAAGCAGATCGACGCGGCGCTGCGCGAGTTCCCCGAAGTGCGCTTCACCGTCACCACCATCAACAGCGGGCAGGCCGCCGGCAAAATCTACGGCGCGGTGTACGTGCGCCTGGTGGACCGCAAGGACCGCACCCGCAGCGTCACCGACATGGCCGTGCCGCTGCGGGCACGGCTCGCGCGCATCCCCGGCATCACCATCACCAACATCGGCACCACCGACCTGGGCGGGGGCAAGAGCCTGCAGTTCTCGGTGCAGGGGCCCGACCTCGCGGAACTCGAACGCCTGTCGCGCCTGATCGTGCCCAAGCTCGCAGCCATCCCCGGCATGGCCGACCTCGACAGCACGCTCAAGCCCGACAAGCCGACCGTCGCCATCAATGTGAAACGTGACGCGGCTTCCGACGTCGGCCTGAACGTGAACATGCTGGCCACGAGCCTGCGCACGCTGGTGGCCGGCACCACGGTCGGCAACTGGCGCGCGCCCGGCGGCGAGAACTACGACGTGACCGTGCGCCTGGCCACCGAGTCGCGCGTGTCGGTCGGTGACCTGCAGCGGCTGCCGATCAACCTGGCGGCGGCGGCCGACGGTTCGCCGCGCTCGGTGCGCCTGGGGCAAGTGGCCGATGTGAGCGAGTCGACCGGCCCGAACCAGATCAACCGGCGCGACCTGAACCGCGAGATCAACTTCGACGCCAACGCGCTCGGGCGCAGCTCGGGCGACGTGTCCACCGACATCCGCACCGCGCTCGACAGCATCAATTGGCCGCCCGGCTACCGCTACAGCTTCGGCGGCTCGACCAAGAACATGACCGAGTCTTTCCAGTACGCCGTGGGTGCGCTGGCGCTGGCGGTGGTGTTCATCTACATGATTCTCGCGAGCCAGTTCCGCAGCTTCCTGCAGCCGCTGGCGCTGATGAGCGCACTGCCGCTCACGCTGATCGGCGTGGTGCTTGCGCTGCTGATGTTCCGCTCGACGCTGAACATGTTCAGCATCATCGGCGTGGTGATGCTGATGGGGCTGGTGACGAAGAACGCGATCCTGCTGGTGGACTTTGCCATTCGATCCCGCAACGGCGACCACGGCGAGCCGCCGCGCGAGCGTGAAGCCGCGCTGCTGCACGCCGCGCAGGTGCGGCTGCGGCCGATCCTGATGACCACGCTGGCCATGATCTTCGGCATGGTGCCGCTCGCGTTCGCGCTCTCCGAAGGCTCGGAGCAGCGTGCGCCGATGGGCCAGGCGGTCATCGGCGGCGTGATCACCTCGTCGCTGCTGACGCTGGTGGTGGTGCCGGTCATCTACTGCTACCTCGACGACCTGTCGGCCTGGGCGAAGCGGGGTTTCAGGCGCCGCCAGCCTGCCGCCGCCGTGCCGCTGCACACGCCCGTGGCAGAGGCCTCCCCCCCATAGAATCCACCGCGCCCAACCTTGCCGAACGCCACCTGCGGATCGCCACCATGAACATCGAACAAGCCCGCTTCAACATGATCGAGCAGCAGATCCGCCCGTGGGACGTGCTCAACCCCGGCGTGCTGGAGCTGCTGGCCATCGTCAAGCGCGAAGACTTCGTGCCGCTCGCCTACCGTGCGCTCGCTTTCGTCGACACCGAAGTGCCGCTGCCTTCCACGCACGGCACGCAGTGCATGCTCGCGCCGCGCGTGGAGGCCCGGCTGCTGCAGGAACTGGCGGTGCACAAGCACGAGCGTGTGCTCGAGGTGGGCGCGGGCTCGGGCTACATGGCCGCGCTGCTCGCGCACAAGGCGCAAAGCGTGACCACGCTCGAGATCGACCCCGAACTCGCCAGGCAAGCCACGGTGAACCTGCGCCGCGCCGGCGTGATGAACGCGCGCGTGGTCGTGGCCGACGCCTCGCAGACGCTGCCCGACGATGGCCCGTTCGACGTGATCCTGCTCTCCGGCTCGGTCGCCGAGGTGCCGGCCACGCTGCTCGCACAGCTCAAGGTCGGCGGCCGGCTCGCGGCCATCGTCGGCCATGAGCCGGTGATGCGCGCCGTGCTCATCACGCGCACGGCCGACGAGGGCCTGGCGCGCACGGTGCTGTTTGACACCGTGGCGCAACGCCTGCAAGGCTTCGACGAGCCGACGCGGTTCCATTTCTGAACCCGGGCTCGACGCGATGAGGGAACTGACCGGCCCGGAACTGATCGCCATGCACGAAGCGGCCGGTGCCGCCGCGCCGCTGCTGCTGCTCGACGTGCGCGAGGCCTGGGAGTTCGCCCTCGGCGCCATCCACCTGGCCGGCACACAGACGCTGCACATGCCGATGAACGAGGTGCCCGCCCGGCTGGCCGAGCTCAACCCCGCGCAGCCTGTCGTGTGCATCTGCCATCACGGCATGCGCAGCGCGCAGGTCGTCGCATTCCTGTCGCACCACGGCTTCGACGCGGCCTATAACCTCGCCGGCGGCACCGACGCCTGGTCGGAGCAGGTCGACCCGAACCTGCCGCGCTATTGACACCTTCCACTGAACCTTCCCGCTGACCCGGCTTTTGCCCCTGCCGCACCCCATTTTTGACGCTGGAGAGCCTGCCCCATGCCCTTGACCACCCTCCCTTCCCCGTCGGCCCGGGCATTCCCCTTTCGACCGCGCGCGCTGAACGTGGCGCTGAACGCGGCACTGGGCCTGGCCCTGTGCCTCGGGGCGGGCCTCGGCGCGCAGGCGCAAAGCCTGCAAGACCTTTACGACACCGCCCGCGGCTACGACGCGGCGCTGCTGTCAGCCCGCGCCGCGCTGCAAGCCACCCAGTACCGCATCGACCAGACCTACGCGCTGCGCCGGCCGAACGTGGGCCTGGCGGTCGGAGGCAACTACAACGTCAGCCGCACTCCCGATGCGTCGACTCAAAGCGCGAACACCAGCACCGTGAACGCCAACGTCACGGGCTCGCAGTCACTCTTCAACCGCAGCAATGACGCCACCATCGCGCAGGCCGAGAAGTCGCTCGACGCATCCCGCGCCGACGTCGAAGCAGCCGAGCAAGACCTGATCCTGCGCCTGTCGCAGGCCTACTTCGACGTGCTCACTGCGCAAGACACCCTGGCCACCGCGCGCGGCAACCTGACCGCCATCTCCGAGCAACTGGCCTCGGCCAAGCGCAACTTCGAAGTCGGCACCGCCAGCATCACCGACACGCGTGAAGCGCAGGCGCGCTACGACCTCGCGCGCGCGACCGAAATCCAGGCCAACAACGACCTCATCACCAAGCGCATCGCACTCGACCAGTTGGTCGGCCGCGCGAGCGTCGAGCCCAAGCCGGTGGCGCTGCCGTTCACGGTGCCGCCAGTGGCACCACCGACCGTGGACGACTGGGTCGCGCGTGCGGATGCCGAGCACCCGTCGATCCGCAAGGCGCGCGTCGCACTCGAAGTGGCACGCCTGGAAACGACCAAGGCGAAGGCCGGTAACCTTCCCACGGTGGGAATGAACGCCAGCGTGGGCAAGGGCCGCAACAACACGACCGGCGACCTGGTGCCCACGGGCTTCGCGAACAGCGTGTCGTACGCGAGCCGCACGCCGACCACGAGCGCGAACATCGGCATCACCCTGAACCTGCCACTTTTCGCCGGCTACTCGATCCAGAACCGCATCAAGGAAACGCTGGTGCTCGAAGACAAGTCGCAAGTCGACCTCGAAGCGGCGCGGCGCGGCGTGGCGCAGGCCACGCGCCAGTTTTTCTACAGCGTGGGCTCGGGCACCGCCCAGGTCGGCGCGCTCGAAGCCGCCGAGTCGTCCAGCAAGCTCGCGCTCGAAGCCACCCAGCTCGGCTACAAGGTCGGCGTGCGCGTGAACCTCGACGTGCTGAACGCGCAGGCCCAGCTCTACACCACCCAGGCCCAGCTCGCGAAGGCGCGCTACGACGTGCTGATGGCCGGCCTGCGCCTGCGCCAGGCCTCCGGCCGCCTGACAGCCGACGACGTGGCCACGGTGAACCGCTTGCTGGTGCGCTGAACACTGCGCGAAGCGCTTCGTGTTGCTCCCTCGCCCCTTTGGGCAGAGGGTTGGGGTGAAGGCCGCAGCGCGGCCGCGCAATGTTTCTTGACCTGCGGCACACCCGCGCTTGACGATTCGGCGTCAAGCTCGGCGCGCAGCAGGAGACAAACATGGTCAGTACAACCCCGGCGCTGAACGCGGCCATCGCCGCGCACCGCTTCGGCCTCGGCGAGGCCTCGCTCGACGTGGTGCAACCCGACGCCACGGCGTGGTTGCTGGGCCAGATCGGCCCAGCCGACAACGCCGTCGGCGAAGGCCTGCTCAGCACGCCGCAAGCGCTGGCGCTGGTCGCGGCCGAGCGCGAGATGCGCCAGCGCGCGAAGAACCCGCCACCAGGGCAGACGGCCGACCAGGTGCTGTCCAGCCACTACCGGCCGACCATGCTTGCCGACGCGCGCTCGCACGTGCTCACGGCCCTGGCCACGAAGCGCCCGTTCGCCGAGCGGCTGCAACTGTTCTGGGCGAATCACTTCACGGTGTCGCTCACCAAGGGCGCCACCCGCGGGCTGGTCGGCGCGTTCGAGCGCGACGCCATCCGGCCGAACATTGCCGGCCCATTCGAGGCGCTGCTGCTCGCTTCGACCACGCACCCCGCGATGCTGCGCTACCTCGACAACTCGCTCTCCGCCGGGCCGAACTCGGCGCTCGTGTCACGCAGTGCACGGCGCGCCGCGCGCCAGGCCGACGGGCAAGCCGGCGAGATGCGCGCCCCGCGCATCACCGGCCTGAACGAGAACCTCGCGCGCGAAGTGCTGGAGCTGCACACGCTGGGCGCCGAGGCCGCACGTTCTGGCACCTACACGCAGGCCGACGTGACCGCGTTCGCGGCCGTGCTGACCGGCTGGCGCGTTGACCTGCAAGGCGCCGATCTGCGTGAAGCGGGTGGCGCGGGTGGCGCGGGCAATGTCGTTGGTGCGAGCGATGCGCCGCAACACTTCAACGCCAACTGGCACGAGCCTGGCTTCAAGGTCGTTCTGGGCAAGTCCTACCCGCCGGGGGCCGACGCGCTGCGCATGGTGCTGCACGACCTGGCGCTGCACCCCGCCACGGCCCGGTTCATCGCCACCAAGCTCGCACGCCATTTCGTTGCCGATGCGCCCCCGCCGGCACTGGTGGACCGCCTTGCCGCAACCTACCTGCGCAACCACGGCGAGTTGGCCCCGGTTTACCGCGACCTGGTGCGCAGCCCGCAGGCGTGGAGCCCACAACCGGCGAAGCTGAAAACGCCGGAAGAGTTCGTGCTGTCGGCGCTGCGCGTGCTCAAGCCCGGGCCGCAGTTCTACGAGCGAGCGGATGCTGCCAGTGCGCTCGGCATCACGGCGCTCGGCCAGCGCCTCCAGGCCGCGCCGTCGCCAGCCGGCTGGAGCGACCTGGCGGCCGACTGGCTTGGCCCCGACGCGGTCTGGAAGCGCGTCGAATGGGCCACGCGCACTGCTGCGCGCGTGGGCCCGAGCACCGACGCGCGCGCGCTCGCGGCGCAAAGCCTGGGGCCGCTGCTGAGCCCCGCCACGCAGACGCAGGTCGAGCGCGCGGCCGATGGCCCGCAGGCCTTGGCCTTGCTGCTGATGGCGCCGGAATTCCAACGCCGCTGATGGCCCGGAGAACGATCATGAACAACGCTTTCACCCGCACCCCACCCGGGCGGCGCCGCTTCCTCGGCGCCACGCTCGCAACCGCCGTGGGCGCGTCTGCGGCCGCGCCCTTCGCTACGCTGTGCCTTGCGGCCGGCAACGCGCCGGCGTCATCCGGCACAGCACAACGCTTCGTCTTCGTGCTGCTTCGCGGCGGGCTCGACGGCCTGTCCGCCGTGCCGGCCGTCGGCGACCCGGCGTTCGCGGCCGCGCGCGGCGCGCTGGCGCAGTTCGCCACCCCGGCGCTGGTGCTCGACAACACCTTCGCGCTGCACCCGCAACTCGCACAACTGCATGCGATGTACGGGCGCGGCGAACTCGCGGTGGTGCATGCGGTCGGGCTGCCCTACCGCGAGCGTTCGCACTTCGATGCGCAGCAGGTGCTCGAGAGCGGCGGTGTGCACCCGTTCGAGCTGAGCACCGGTTGGCTGGGCCGCGCACTCGTGCGCAGCAACGGCAAGAGCCTGGCGCTCAACACGACGGTGCCGCTCGTGCTGCGTGGGCCGGGCGTGGTCGACACGTGGTCGCCCTCGGCCCTGCCCGACCCGACGGCCGACCTGGTGGCCCGCCTCGAACGCCTGTATGCCGCCGACAAGGAACTGGCCACCGCGCTGGACCGCGCCAAGGCCTTGCGCTTCGCCACCCCGATGGCGGCCGACCTGGCTGGCGGCATGAACGGCGGCCAGGGCAACGGCAGCGCGCGCTACGGCAACTTCATCGTGCTCGCGCAGCGCGCGGCCGAGTTCCTGGTGCAACCGAACGGCCCGCAAGTGGCCGTGCTGGAACTGGGCGGCTGGGACACGCACGCCAACCAGGGCAACCCGAACGGCCCGCTTGCAAACAACCTTCGCCAGCTCGACACGGGGCTCGCCGCGCTGCGCGAGGGGCTGCTGCCAGGCGGCACCTGGGGCCGCACGGTCGTCGTGGTGGCCACCGAGTTCGGCCGCGAAGTGGCCGTCAACGGCACGCTGGGCACCGACCACGGCACCGGCGGCGCGGCCTTCGTTCTCGGCGGCGCGGTCAGGGGCGGCCGCGTCATCGCCGACTGGCCGGGCCTGGCCCGCAGCCAGCGCTTCGAAGGCCGCGACCTGCGCACCACCACCGACCTGCGCGCGGTGTTGAAGGGTGTGCTCTCGGACCACCTCCAGGTCGCCAGCCGCACGCTGGATGCCGAGGTATTCCCTGGCAGCGAGGGTGTGCGCGGGCTGGCGTTGGTGAAGGGCTGAGCGGCCTCCAACCCGACCACGAACGCAGCACCAGCACGTCGATCTCCGTCATTTGTGGCACCGGCGGGTCGGCAACCTGTGCGCCGACCATCACAGCGGCGGCAGTGGTGGCAAGCAGGCAGACCAGCGCGACCGGGCTGCGCTCGATTCATGGCTTCATTTCGGTCTCCTTGCCGTGCAGCCCGACTTGCCTTCAGGCGACGTGGACGAGCCCCGGTTGTTGCGGCACGCCGACCGCGCGGGCGAGCTTGTTCCAGGCGCTGGCGCGAGACGCGTTCGGGCTGACGACAGCGGCTCAGCGCGGCCGCAGCGGCTCTTGCGGCCACAGCGCCAGCACCTGCTGCGCCATGCGCTGCGCCGCACCCCGGTGCTCGGCTGCGAAGCGCAGCCCTGCAGCCGACATGGCTGCCAACGCTGCGGGCATGGCCAGTCGCTGCAGGGCAACAGCCACGCCCTCGCGCATGTCGGCCACCTGCACCGACGCACCGGCAACGAGCGACAGCCGTGCCGCCTCGGCGAAGTTGAAGGTGCTCGGGCCCATCACCAGCGGGCAGCCGCAGGCCGCCGCTTCGATCAGGTTGTGGCCGCCGAGTGGCGCGAAGCTGCCGCCGAGCAGCGCCACGTCGGCGCAGGCGTAGTACAGCGCCATCTCGCGCAGCGAGTCGCCGAGCCAGACCTGGGCCTGCAGCGCATCTGCATCGGGGGCGTCATGCCACTGGCTGCGCCGCGCCAGCGTGAAGGGCGCAGCGCGCACCAGCGCGGCCACCTCATCGAAGCGCTGCGGGTGGCGCGGCACGATCACGAGCAGCGGCTCCGGGGCCGGCAGCGTCAAAGCGGCCTGCGCCCATGCAGCCAGCAGCAGCGCCTCTTCGCCTTCGCGCGTGATCGCGGCCAACACCACAGGGCGGTCGATGCGCGCGTGCCACTGCCGGCCCAGCGCCAGTTGCCCTGCCGGTGGCGTCAGGTCGTACTTCAGGTTGCCGCAAACGCTCACGACACGCGCACCCGACTCGCGCAGGCGCTGCGCGTCGGCCTCGGTCTGCGCGAGCGCGCAGGCCAGGCTCTGCGCGGCCGGTTGAATCAGCGCAGCGATGCGCTGGCCCTGCCGAAAGCTCTTCGCGCTGAGGCGCGCGTTCGCGAGCACCACCGGCACACCGGCGGCCTGCGCGGCGGCCAGCAACTGCGGCCAGACCTCGGTCTCCATCAGCACGCCGACGGCGGGGCGGAACTGGCGCAGGAAGCGCCGGGTGGCGCCAGGGGTGTCATACGGCAGCCAGGCTTGCATGTCGCCTTCGCGCAGCAGCGCCGCTCCGGCCTCCCTGCCGGTGGCGGTGCCGTGCGTCAGCAGCAGGCGCAGGCCGGGCCGGGCGGCGCGCAGCGCATCGACGAGTGCGGCCGCCGCGCGCGTTTCGCCGAGCGACACCGCGTGCAGCCAGAGCCAGCCGTTGCTCGGCTTTGCTGCGTAGAAGCCGAAGCGCTCGCCGATGGCGTGGCGGTACAGCGGCTCGGCCGCACCGCGCCACCACAGGCGCAGCGCATAGGCCGGCAGCAGCACGCGCAGCAGCAGCGCGTAGCCGGCGTAGGCGGCGCGCTGCAACCCAGTCATCAGGCTTCGCGCACCTGCGCCCAGGCGGCCCACACGGCCTCGACGGCGGGTGTCGGCTCGGCCTGCACCGCCGTTTGATGCACATGCCCGTGCGACACCAGCGGCCCGGTGCGCCATGCGGTCGGGAAGTTGTAGAGCTGCACGTGCAACAGGCCGAGCGCCACGGCGATGTGGCTCACGCCGCTGTCCACGCCGATCACGCCTTGCGTGCCGCCGAGCCGGTCGACCAGCGCGTCGAGGCTCATCGACGGCCACACCTCGGCCGATGCGCCCAGCGCCAGCGCGATGCGCTCGGCACGTTCGTGCTCGGCTGCACCCGCCTGCGGCAGCGCCACGCGCCAGCCCTGCGCGATGGCGCGTTTGCCCAGTTCGACCCACGACGCCTCGGGCCAAAGCTTGTCGTCGCGCGATGTGCCGTGCACGAACACCAGCGTGGGCGCGCCGTGCAACGGCACTGCCGCCGCGCGCAAGCCGAAGTGCGGCGGGCCTTGCACCGCGTAGCCCAGCGCGCGCACGGCCAGCTCGCGCGCGCGATCGAGCGCATGGATTCGCGGCTCGATGTGGATCGCGTGGTCCACCAGCCAGCGCGCGGGTGGCTCGTGGCTGGCGCCAATGGTGCGGTTCGCCAGGCCGTAACGCGCACCCTGCTCGCTGAGCCGCGCCATGCGCGCAACGACCGCCGACTTGGTCAGGCCCTGGAAGTCGATCACCGCGTCGTAGCGGTGGCTGCGCAGTTGCGTGCGGAAGGCTCGCCACTCGGCGCGCACGCCGCTCGTCCACCACGCACCCGACCAGCGCCGCAGCGCGCACTCGATCACCGTGCTCACGCCTTGCACGCGGCGCAGCAGCGGCGCAAAGCCGGGCTCGACGACCCAGTCGATGACGGCGCGCGGGTGCGCCGCGAGGATGTCGTGCACCACCGGCATGGTGTGCACCACGTCGCCCAGCGACGAGAGTTTGACGATCAATATGCGCATGCGCCGAGGCCGGACGAGCGCAGCGGCGGCAGCCGGAGCCGGAGCCGCAGCGACCGCAGCAGCATCAGCGCCAGTGCGTCGTTCAATGCGCGGCGGCGCCCACGTGCGCGTCGGGCTTGACGGCGCGCAGCGCGGCCATCATGCCGGCCTCGATGCGTGCCAGCGCCTTCGGCGTGTGGCCCTCGAAACGCAGCACCAGCACCGGCGTGGTGTTCGACGCGCGGATCAAACCGAAGCCGTCCTTGTATTCGACGCGCAGCCCGTCGGTGCGCACGATCTCGGTCGCGCCGGGGAAGGCCTTCAGCGTTGCTGCAGCCAGCAGCTTCGCGACCACGTCGCGCTGCTCGCCTTCGGCGCACGCTACGTTCAGCTCGGGCGTGTTGAAGCTCGTCGGCAGTGCGTTCAGCACCGCACTCGGGTTGGCACTGCGCGACAGGATCTCGAGCAGCCGCGCCGCCGTGTAGGTGGCGTCGTCGAAACCGTACCAGCGCTCGGCGAAGAAGATGTGGCCGCTCATCTCACCGGCGATCGGCGCCTTGGTCTCACGCAGCTTCGCCTTCACGAGCGAGTGGCCGGTCTTCCACATCAGCGGCTTGCCACCGGCCTTGCGGATCAGTGGCGCCAGACGCTGCGTGCACTTCACGTCGAAGATGACGGTGCCGCCGGGCTGGCGTTTGAGAATGTCTTTCGCGAACAGCATCAGTTGGCGGTCGGGGTAGATGATGTTGCCGTCGGCCGTGACCACGCCGAGGCGGTCGCCGTCACCGTCGAACGCCAGGCCGAGCTCGGCGCCGGTGGCCTTCACCGTGGCGATCAGGTCGGCCAGGTTCTCGGGCTTGCTCGGGTCGGGGTGGTGGTTCGGGAAGTCGCCGTCGACCTCGGAGTACAGCTCGGTCACGTCGCAACCCAGCGCCCGCAGAATGCCCGGCGCCGACGCACCCGGAATGCCGTTACCGGAATCGACCACGACCTTCATCGGTCGCTTCAGCTTGCAGTCATTGACGATGCGGTGAAGGTACTCGGCACCGATGTCGAGTGGCGCCGAGCGGCCTGTTCCTTGGGCACCCTTGGCGGCGCGAACATAGTCTTCGGCTTCCATGCGCTGGCGCAGGCGCTGGATCTCGTCGCCATAAATGGCCTTGCCGGCCAGCACCATCTTGAAGCCGTTGTAGTCCTTCGGGTTGTGGCTGCCGGTGACCATGATGCCGCTGCGGCAGCCGTGGCGTTTGCGTGTGGCCGCTACGTAGTAGAGCATCGGCGTGGTGACCGGGCCGAGGTCGACCACGTCGAGGCCGGTGCTCATGAGGCCGCGAATCAACGCCGCCACGAGCATCGGGCCCGACAGGCGGCCGTCGCGCCCGACCGCGACCGCGCGCTCGCCGAGGCGCAGCGCCTCGCTGCCGAAGGCTCGGCCCAGGTGCTCGGCGAACTTCTCGTCGAGGGCACGACCCACCACGCCGCGAATGTCATAGGCCTTGAAGCTGGAGGTGTCGGGTTGCATGGGCGCGGTGTTGGGTGAAAGTTGCGCGGATTGTAGGGATCGCTCCGCGCCATGACCCGAAGTCAGCACACGCTGGTGGCGTGAAGACTCGGGCGAGAATGCCGACAACCCGCCACCTGCATTTGAAGGATCTGCCCATGAAGACCCGAGCCGCCGTCGCCTGGAAAGCCGGCGCCCCGCTGAGCATCGAAACCGTCGACCTCGATGGCCCGCGCGCCGGCGAGGTGCTGATCGAAGTGAAGGCCACCGGCATCTGCCACACCGACTACTACACCCTGTCGGGCGCCGACCCGGAAGGCCTGTTCCCTGCCATCCTGGGCCACGAAGGCGCGGGCATCGTGGTCGACGTGGGGCCGGGCGTGACCACGCTGCGCAAAGACGACCATGTGATCCCGCTCTACACACCCGAATGCCGGCAGTGCAAGTTCTGCCTGTCGCGCAAGACGAACCTGTGTCAGCTGATCCGCGGCACGCAGGGCAAGGGGCTGATGCCCGACGCGACCAGCCGCTTCAGCATCGACGGCAAGCCGATCCTGCACTACATGGGCACGAGCACGTTCAGCAACTACATCGTCGTGCCCGAGATTGCGGTCGCGAAGGTGCGCAGTGATGCGCCGTTCGACAAGATCTGCTACATCGGCTGCGGCGTCACCACCGGCGTCGGCGCGGTGCTCTTCACGGCCAAGGTGGAAGCGGGCGCAAACGTGGTGGTGTTCGGCCTCGGCGGCATCGGCCTGAACGTGATCCAGGGCGCGAAGATGGTGGGCGCCGACAAGATCATCGGCGTCGACCTGAACCCCGAGCGCGAAGCGATGGCTCGGAAGTTCGGCATGACGCATTTCATCAACCCGAAGACGACGGAAAACGTCGTCGACGCCATCGTGCAACTCACCGATGGCGGCGCCGACTACAGCTTCGAGTGCGTGGGCAACACCAAGCTGATGCGCCAGGCGCTGGAGTGCACGCACAAGGGCTGGGGCCGCAGCATCATCATCGGCGTGGCGGAGGCCGGTGCCGAGATCAGCACCCGCCCGTTCCAGCTGGTGACCGGCCGCAAGTGGGAGGGCTCGGCCTTCGGCGGCGCGCGCGGCCGCACCGACGTGCCGAGGATCGTCGACTGGTACATGGACGGCAAGATCAACATCGACGACCTGATCACCCACAAGCTCAAGCTCGACGACATCAACAAGGGCTTCGAGCTGATGAAGAGCGGCGAGTCGATCCGTTCGGTGGTGATGTACTGACCAGACGGCACGCGATGGACAACCTGGAAGTACGGCAAGCCCGCGCCGACGAGCAGCACGTCGTCGCCAACCTGATGGAGCTGTACCTGCACGACCTGTCGGAGTTCTGGGACGAGGACATGGGCCCCGACGGCCGCTTCGGCTACGACCTCGGTGCCTACTGGCAGCTGCCCACGCACGTGCCGTTCGTCTTCAGGTTCCACGGTCAGTACGCCGGCTTCGCGCTCGTCAACAACGACGTGTGCCGCCCGCCCAACGACCGTTGGATGGCGCAGTTCTTCGTGATGCGGCGCTGGCGCCGGCGCGGCGTGGCGGGCCGGGCGGCACGCGCCATCTTCGACGCGCTGCCAGGCCGGTGGGAGGTTGGCCAGATCCCGCTCAACCTGCCGGCACAGGCCTTCTGGCGCAAGGTGATCGGCCAGTACACGAACGGCGCCTACACCGAGCCCGAAGGCGACCAGGAAGCCTGGGACGGGCCGATGCAGTGCTTCGACAACCGAACGTGGCCCCGCGCGGCGCCGGCTGCACCGCGCAACGGCGCGCTCGGCTGAGCACCGATGGAGTTCATCCTCGAGGTCTTGTTCGAACTGTTCGGCGAAGTCCTTCTTCAGCTCGCCTTCGAGTTTCTCGCGCGCTTCGGCGTGCCGCTCGCGACCGCGCCGTTCCGCCGCGCCGCCCACCCGCTGGTGGCCGGCCTCGGCTATGCCGCCCTCGGCGCCATTGCCGGAGGTTTGAGCCTCTGGCTGATGCCGGCCCTCTTCATTCGCTCCCATGCCCTGCAGGTGGCGAATGTGCTGGTCACGCCACTGCTGTGCGCCGGCGTCATGAGCGCACTCGGCGCATGGCGGCGCCGCCATGACCGCCAGACCGTGCTGCTCGATCGCTTCGCCTACAGTTTCATCTTTGCCTTCGCCATGGCGCTGCTGCGCCTGAGGTTCGGCCAATGACGCCCAAGTCCGCTGCTCCGTCCCCCGCCTCTTCCCAATCACGCAACCCGCTGCACGGCGTGACGCTGGAGGCGATGGTCACCGAACTCGTCGCCTACTTCGGCTGGGACGATCTCGGCGAGCGCATCCAGATCCGCAGCTTCAACCTGGAGCCCAGCATCCCGTCGAGCCTGAAGTTCCTGCGCAAGACGCCCTGGGCGCGCGACAAGGTCGAGAGCCTGTACCTGTTCATGCAGCGCGAAAAGGCCCGTACCGCACCGAGGAAGACCGCCATGGCAACGCCACCTGACGCACCCAGCTCGCCCATCGGCCCGACCCCGGCGCCGTTCGGCAGCTGGGCCTCGCCGGTGAGCGCCGCGCTGATCGCCGGCGCGACCGTCCGCCTCGGCCAGATCGCGCTGCACGCAAGCACCATCGCGTGGAGCGAAGGCCGGCCGCTGGAACAGGGCCGCAATGTGGTCGTTCAACGCAGCGCCGACGGCAGTTTGCGCGACCTGAACCCCGCACCGTTCGACGTGCGCACGCGCGCCCACGAATACGGCGGTGGCGCGTTCGTGCTGCTGGCCGATGGCGCCCTGGTGTTCAGCCACTGCGCCGACCAGCAGCTCTACCGCGCGGCCCAGGTCGGTGCGCCGGTGGCGTTGACCCATGGCACGAACATGCGCTACGCCGACACGGTGGCCGATGCAACGCGAAACCGGCTCATCGCAGCGCGCGAAGACCACACCCACGGCAGCATCGACGCGGTCGCCACGCTCGTCGCGATCAGCCTGCAAGACGGCACGGAACAGGTGCTGGCGAGCGGCCACGACTTCTTCTCTTCCCCGCGCCTGCGCCCCGACGGCCGGCAGTTGGCGTGGCTCACGTGGGACCACCCGAACATGCCGTGGGACGGCAGCACGCTGTGGCTGGCCGACGTGGCCGCCGACGGCACGCTGACCGACGCGCGCATCGTGGCCGGCGGGCCGACCGAGTCGATCTTCCAACCCGAGTGGTCGCCCGGTGGCGTGCTGCACTTCGCATCCGACCGCACCGGCTGGTGGAACCTGTACCGCCTGACCGGGGGTGGCGCCGAGTCGTCGGGTCAGCCCCTGTGCCCCATGAGCGCCGAATTCGGCCAGGCGCAGTGGGTGTTCGGGATGTCGAGCTACGGCTTCGATGGGCGTGGCAACGTCGTCTGCGCCTTCACACAGGCCGGGCGTTCGCAGCTCGCACGCATCGATGCCGTCACGCTCCAACTGCAGCTCATCGCGACACCGTTCTGCACCATCGACGCCCTCAAGGTCGGGGCCGACTTCGCCGCGTTCATCGGCGGCAGCGACACCGCGCCATCGGCCGTCGTGCGCATCGACCTCGTCACGCACGCATGCGAGGTGCTGCGCAGTGCCAGCAGCAGCACCGTCGACGCGGCCTTCGTGTCGCGCGCCGAGGCCATCACCTTCCCGACCGAGGGCGGCCTCTCGTCGCATGCGCTGTTCTACGCACCGGTGAACCCGGGCTTCACCGGACCGGAGCGCGAGCTGCCGCCGCTGATCGTGATGAGCCACGGCGGGCCGACATCGGCCACCACGCCAGCCTTCGGCTGGGGCATTCAGTACTGGACGACGCGCGGCTTCGCCGTGGTGGACGTGAACTACGGCGGCAGCACCGGCTACGGCCGCGCCTACCGCCAGCGCCTGGCCGGGCAATGGGGCGTGGTCGACGTGGACGACGCGGTCAACGCGGCGCGCTTTCTCGCCGAACGCGGCAGCGTGAACCCGGCGCGCACCGCCATTCGCGGCGGCAGTGCCGGCGGCTACACCACGCTGTGTGCGTTGACCTTCCGCAGCTTCTTCCAATGCGGCGCCAGCCACTACGGCATCGGCGACCTGGAAGCACTGGCGCGCGACACGCACAAGTTCGAGTCACGCTACCTCGACGGCCTGATCGGCCCGTGGCCCGCAGCGCGGCAGCTCTACCACGCGCGCTCGCCGATCAACTTCACCGAGCGCCTGGCGAGCCCGATGATCTTGCTGCAAGGGCTCGAAGACAAGGCCGTGCCGCCCGGTCAGGCGCAGGCCATGTTCGACGCCGTGCGCGCCAAGGGCCTGCCGGTGGCGCTGTTGATGTTCGAGGGCGAACAGCACGGCTTCCGGCGCGCGCCGACCATTCAACGCGCGCTCGAGGCCGAGCTGTACTTCTACGGGCGCATCTTCGGCTTCACGGCGGCCGGGAACATCGAGCCGGTGGCCATCGCGAACCTGTAGACGACAGGTGGCGTGGCGCGCTCACCGCTGCTTGCAGCTTGTCGCGTATGCACACAAGCGGGGCTTGAAGACCGCGCTACGGTACGCGCTCACAAGGAGCACGACGATGAAGGATTCATGGCGCACCGCCTGGCAAGGGCAAGACATTGCGGTGTTCCGCAACGAGGCCGAGATCGACCGCCTGCATGCGATCGAGATCGAACGCGTGGTGCTGGTGCACCGGGGCGTTGGCAACACACCGGGCGACCTGTTGCTGGCCGTGGTGGAGTTGCCGCAGGAGTTCCTGTTCTTCCCGGCCGATACCGGCTTTGCGGGGCGCGTGAACTTCGAGCGGCAGGCGTTCTGGGCCGAGCGTGCGTGCGTGTATTGGGTGACCGAGGCGCGCGCGCCGTTGCCGATCCGCCTGCGGCGGGGGCGCGGGTTCCTGGGCCTCGCCGGCCCGGTGTTCGCTCGCCTGCCCCGCGCCGAGTTGGCGGGCGTGATCGAGCGTTGGCCGTTGCAGGGGCCGCAGACCTGGGAGCAGCGCAAATGGCGGCGCATCGAGCGCAACCGGCCGTTCGCACCGCCGGAAGACGAGCAGTTGCGCGCCTGACGCAGCCACCGAGCCCGACCACAAATGACGAACCCGGCCGGAGCCGGGTTCTTCACCACCAACCCGGCAAGCGCCGGGTTGGGGTATCAAGCCGTCAGGCTCGAATTACATGGCCTTGGCAGCGGCCTTCTTCTTGGCGTGCTTCTTGGCGTGCTTCTTGGCGGCCATTTCCTTCTTGGCCATCGGCTTGGCTTCGGCCTTCATTTCAGCCTTGGCAGCCGGGGCGGCAGCAGCAGCCGGGGCCGAAGCCTGTGCGAAAGCGCCGAGGGAAAAGGTGGCGGCGATCAGGGCGGCGAGAATCTTGTTCATGGTTTTTCCTGCAGGGAATTGATAAAAGAGCCAAACGCTCGGAAAGCACAACGTGCCCGGTCGCCCTGCGGTTGACATGGAAATACGTGAAATCTTGCCTGCGTGCGACCCTTCGTGGGCACCGATCAGGGGGTGCAGCTACTCGAACCGCCCTTCCCGAAACCACTTGGTCGCCACCCACTTTTCACCGTCGAGCACCGGTGCGCCACCGTGCAGCGAGCGCGTCATCGGGTGCGGCCGGTCGTAGCTGAAGAACACCGCGTTGCCGCGCACCGGTGCGACCGCCAGGTTCACGTCGGGGAACACCGTTTCACCACCACCCGCAGGCGTGTTCAGGTAGCACACCAGCGACGCCACCCGCTGCCCGCCGCGCCGCAGGATCACCGGCGTGCCAGGCTGTGCCGGGTCGAAGTAGTCGTAGTGCGGCTTGTATTCCGCCCCGGGGCCATAGCGAAGCACCTGCAGGCCCTCGCCGTTCTCGAGCGGCCACTGCATCAGTGCGGCCATGCGGGCTTCGATGCGCGCGCAAACCTCATGTTCGCCGCGGTCGAAGAACATGCCCTGGCTGGTTCGCGATTCGTTCACTTCGCTCGCGCCGGTATCGGTTTGTACGGTCTCGGAGCGTTCGAGCCGGGCGCTGGCCAGCGCGATCAACGCATCGCACTCGTCGCCCGACAGCAGGTTGCCGAAGACGATGACGCGCGGGTCGGCCAAGGCCACCAGCACGCTCACTTCACGGTCGTGTGCCCACACCGCAGCGCGCATGCCGGCTGGCAGCGGCTCGGGCACGGCCACCGCCGGCGGCAGCTCGACCACGCGGGCTCGCTCGGCAGAATGTTCGGCCGAACGTTCAGCGAGGTGCTCGCGCAGCGTGCTTTCGAGCGCGATGAGCGCGACGTCTTCGTCCCAGCCACTGGCGACCATCGCCTGCACGATGGCCTCGGGCGCCTGGGCGGCACTGGCCTGCTCGACGATCCAGGAGCGCAGTGCGGGGGTGATCGGTTGATGAGCGGGCTGGTGATTGGGTTGCTGTGCCATGGCTGCAAGGGTCCCGGTGCGGCGCTGCGTCAGGCCACGCGGCGGCGGAACACGAAGCGGTCGAGCGCCGAGGCGCCGGCGTCGAATGCATAGCCTTCGGCGTCGAACTTCTTCAGGCCCGCAGGCGTGCGCACTCGGCCGGCGATGGCGTGCCGCGCCATCAGGCCGCGCGCGCGTTTGGCGAAGAAGCTGATGACCTTGTACTCGCCGCTCTTCCAGTCTTCGAACACGCAGTCGATCACGCGGGCGCGCAGCACCTTGGGGCGCACGGCCCGAAAGTATTCCTGCGACGCCAGGTTGATGACGACCGGCGACGCGTCGGCCGCAAGCCGCTCGTTCAGGTGCTCGGTCACCGCGTCGCCCCAGAACGCATACAGGTCGCGGCCGCTGGCAGTGGCAAGTGGGGTGCCCATCTCGAGCCGGTACGGCTGCAGCCGGTCGAGCGGGCGCAGCACGCCGTACAAGCCGCTCAGGATGGCGATGTGCTGCTGGGCCCAGCGCAGGTCGGCCCCAGTCAGCGTGGGGGCTTGCAGGCCGCCGTACACGTCGCCGTTGAAGGCCAGCGCGGCAGGCCGGCTGTTGGCCGGCGTGGCCTCGGGCGACCAGGCGCGGTAGCGCGCCACGTTGAGCTGCGCCAGCGCCTCCGACAAGTCCATCAGCGCCGCGATTTGCACGGGCGACTTCTTGCGCAGCACCGCGATCAGCGCGGCGCTGCGTTCGACAAACGCAGGCTCGGTGGCGAGCGCCGCGACGCGCTTGGGCAGCGGCGTGTCGTAGTCGAGCGACTTGGCGGGGGACAGCAGGAACAGCATGGCGCGGATTATCGGGGCGACTCTGCGGTGAATGACCCCTTCCCCACCTCACCGGAAGTCACGGCTGCGGCTGACGAGGCCTTGCAGCAGTTCGGTGTGGTCGAGCAGCTTCATCGCGACGAGGTGCATCACCGCGCTGTCATCGTCGCCGCCCGCACCGCCTTGCCGCTGCCACTGGCCGAACACCGTGAGCAGCCGCGCGCCGACCATCGGTTTGCGCTGCGCTTCGGCGACTGCCGGCCAGACGATCACGTTGACGGTGCCGGTGTCGTCTTCGAGCGTGATGAAGACGGTGCCCTTCGCGGTTCCGGGCCGCTGCCGGTGCGTGACCAGGCCGCTGGCGCGCGCGATGCGCCCGTCGGGGTAGCCGCGCAGCACGGCCGCGGGCTGCACCTTGAAGCGCTGCGCAAGCTCGTCGCGCAGCAGCGCGAGCGGGTGGCGGTTGAGCGTCAAACCTAACGCGCGGTAGTCGGCAAGTGTGTCTTCCGCCTCGGCCGGCGCCTGCAGTTCGGCCGGTGCTTCGGTGACGCGGGTGGCGCGCAGCATCGGGCTCGCGCGGGTGTCGATGCCGGCCACCGCCCAGGCCGACTGGTGGCGGTGGCCGGTCAAGCCCTTCAGTGCATCGGCCTGGGCCAATGCCTGCAGCGCGTGGGCGTCGAGCGCGGCGCGGCGCGCCAGGTCTTCGGCGTTGGTGAACGCGGCTTGCGCGCGGGCGGCAACGATGCGCTGCGCCGCCTCTTCGGCCAGGCCGCCGATGCGGTTCAGGCCGAGGCGCACGGCGTGGAGTTGGAGTGGTAGGGCGCAGGCTGCGCCTCTGCTCGGCACGCCCGGCGCAGCCGGCGCACTTCCCTCCCCTTGTTCAGGCGCTTCGAGCGTGGTCTCCCACGCGCTGACGCGCACGTCCACCGCGCGCACCTCCACGCCGTGGGCGCGCGCGTCACGCACCAGTTGCGCGGGCGCGTAGAAGCCCATCGGCTGGCTGTTCAGCAAGGCCGCGAGAAAGGCATCGGGGTGGTGGCATTTGATCCACGAACTCTTGTAGGCCAGCATCGCGAAGCCGACCGCGTGGCTCTCGGGGAAGCCGTATTCACCGAAGCCTTCGATCTGCTTGAAGATGCGCTCGGCGTACCCGCGGTCGTAACCCTTCTCGACCATGCGGCCGACCAGCCGCTGCTCGAACGGGCCCAGGCCGCCGCGCCGCTTCCACGCGGCCATGGCGCGGCGCAATGAGTCGGCCTCGCCGCCGGTGAAGTCGGCCGCGAGCATCGCGATCTGCATCACCTGCTCCTGGAAGATCGGCACGCCCTTCGTGCGCAGCAGCGCGGGGCGCAGCTCGGCGGGAATGTCGATCTGGTCGTCGCGCAGGTTTCGGTTGTTGAGGTACGGGTGGACCATGCCGCCCTGAATGGGGCCAGGCCGCACGATGGCCACTTCGACCACCAGGTCGTAGAACACGCGCGGGCGCAGGCGCGGCAGCATGCTCATCTGCGCGCGGCTCTCGATCTGGAACACGCCCACGGTGTCGGCGCGGCAGATCATGTCGTAGGTGGGTGCGTCGGCCTCGGGCACGTCTTGCAGTTCGAAGGCCGGGGCGCGCTGTTTCAACGCGATCAGGTCCAGCGAGCGGCGCAGCGCACTGAGCATGCCGAGCGCGAGGATGTCGACCTTGATCAGGCCGAGCGTGTCGAGGTCGTCCTTGTCCCACTGCACGACGCTGCGGTTGGCCATGCTCGCGTTCTCGACCGGCACGAGCTGCTCGATCTGATCCCGCGCGATCACGAAGCCGCCGGGGTGCTGGCTCAGGTGCCGCGGGAAGCCGATCAGCTGCTGCGTGAGCTCGACCCACAGGCGTGTGACGGGCGCGGCGGGGTCGAAGCCGTTCTCGCGCAGGCGCTCGTCGGCGATGCTGCGGCCGTCGAACCAATGCACGCTCTTGCTCACGGCCTCGATGCGCTGCAGGTCGATGCCCAGCGCACGGCCGGCGTCGCGCAGCGCCGAGCGCGGCCGGTAGCAGATCACCACGCCGGTGAGCGCCGCGCGGTGGCGACCGTACTTGTTGTAGATGTACTGGATGACCTCTTCGCGGCGCTGGTGCTCGAAGTCGACATCGATGTCGGGCGGCTCGTTGCGCTCGGCGCTGATGAAGCGCTCGAACAGCATCGTGGCAGTGGACGGGTCGACCTCGGTGATGCGCAGGCAGAAGCACACCACCGAGTTGGCCGCACTGCCCCGGCCCTGGCACAGGATGCGTTGCGAGCGGGCCCAGCGCACGATGTCGGCCACGGTCAGGAAGTAGGCCTCGTAGCCGAGCTGCTGGATCAAGGCGAGTTCACGCTCGACCTGCGCCAGGTAGCCGGCCCGCGCTTCAACGCTGCAGCGCTCGGGCGGGAAGCGCTCGGCCGCACCAACGAGCGCGAGCTTGCGCAGCCAGGTGGTGGGCGTTTCATGGTCGGGCACGATCTCGCGCGGGTACTCGTACTTCAGCTCGGCGAGCGAGAACGCGCAGCGCCCGGCGACCACCAGCGTGTTGGCCAGCCACTCGGGCTCGTACAGCGCGGCGAGCCGCGCGCGCGAGCGCAGGTGCGCCTCGGCATTCGGTTCGAGCGCGGTGCCGCACTCGGCCACCGGCCGCTTCAGGCGCGTGGCGGTGAGCACGTCTTGCAGGGGCTTGCGCGAGCGAACATGCATCAGCACGCCGCCGGCCGCCACGATGGGCAGGCTGACGAGTTCGGCGACGCGCTTCACGGTGGCGCGCAGCTCGGCATCGTTGGGGCGGTGCAGCAGTTCGATGGCGATGTAGGCGCGGTCCTGGAACCAGGTCTTGAGCCACACCGCGTGCGCGAACACGGTCTCGAACGGCTGAGCTGCATCGGGCACCAACAACGCGATGCAATCGGGCAGGCCGGCCAGCGACGGCGCGTTCGGCACCTTGCCCTCCACGTCACCCGGGTGGGCAAGGTACTGCCCCTTCGGCGCCCGCCGCCGCGCCACGGTGATCCAGTGCGAGAGGTTGCCGTAGCCACGGCGGGTTTGCGCGAGGAGCACGAGCCGCGCGTGCGGTGTTGCGCCGGCAGGCATGGCCGCCACGGCGGGCGGCTTGATGGCCCCGGGCGGCAGGGTCAGGCGCATTTCGGCGCCGATGATCAGGCCGAGTGCCGGCGGGGGTTCAGATGAAGGCGCATGTGCATGTGCATGTGCATGTGCATGTGCATGTGCATGTGCAGGTGCAGGTGCAGGTGCAGATGTGGATGTGGATGTGGATGTGGATGTGGATGTGGATGTGTGTGCAGCGTCGCCCCCCATGCCTGTACCCAGCGCAGCGACGGCTTCGTGCGCGCGCACGACGCCGGCCAGCGAACACTCGTCGGTCAGCGCCAGTGCGGTGTAGCGCAAGCGCGCCGCGCGCTGGATCAACTCCGCCGGGTGCGACGCGCCGCGCAGGAAGTCAAACTGGCTGCGACAGTGGAGTTCGGCGTAGCCGGGGAGCAAGGGGCGCGGGCGCATGGTGAAGCGGGGTGTCGAAGAGAGCCACGTGTGGGCTCAGCCGCCCAGCCAGTGACGTTCAGGCCAGCCCGACTTGCGTGACGGGGTTGACGCAGGTGGGAGCATGAAAAAGAGCGGAGGTGCCAGTGCCAGTGCCAGTGCCAGTGCCAGTGCCAGTGCCAGTGCCAGTTCTGGTGCTGGTGCTGGTAGCGAAAAGGGCGAAAGTGGAGACCGGTGTCATGGCCCGCGCGCCGTACGCCGCATGCGGCATGCGCACGCGCGGCGGCTTGGCGGGCGCTGGCAACGCATAGTGAGTCAGGCCGCGCACAGCCGGCGGCCCGACGCCAAAGCCTGCGCCGTGGGCTGGCGTGCCGGCATGAAGCGCATCCAGCGGGCTGCGCACCGCGCCACCGCCGAGCTTGAGCACGTGGGTGTAGATCATGGTCGTGCTCACGTCGGCATGGCCGAGCAGCTCTTGCACGGTGCGGATGTCGTAGCCGCTTTGCAGCAGGTGGGTTGCGAACGAATGGCGCAGTGTGTGCGGCGTGGCCGGCTTGGCGATACCCGAGGCATCGAGCGCGCGTTTGAAGACACGCTGGAACGTCTGCTCCAGCACATGGTGGCGGCGCCACACGCCGGTGCGCGGGTCGGTCGAGAGTTCGAGCCGTGGAAACACCCAGAACCATGCCCACGACGCACCGGCGCGCGGGTATTTGCGGTCGAGTGCATTGGGCATGTGCACGCCCGCCGTGCCCGAGCGCACGTCGCCCGACCACACCACATGCGCCGCGTGCACCTGCTCACGCAGTGCTGGGGCCAGCGAAGCTGGCAACATCACCACACGGTCTTTCGCGCCTTTGCCTTCGCGCACGACGAGCGCCTGGCGCTCAAAGTCGACGTCTTTCACGCGCAGCCGCGCGGCTTCGAGAATGCGCATGCCGGTGCCGTAGAGCAGCTGCGCCATCAATCGGTGCGGGGGCTGGATGGCCTGGAGCAGGTGCGCCACCTCATCGTGCGTGAGCACCGCCGGCAGCCGCACCCGGCTTTTCGGACGCCCGATTTCGCTCAACCAAGGCAGGTCCAGCCCGAGCACCTGCTGGTACAGAAAGATCAAGGCCGACAACGCCTGCTTGTGCGTGGCCACCGCAACCTGGCGTTCGTTGGCCAGCCAGGAGAGAAACGCCTCCACCTCGCGTGCCCCCATTTCCACCGGGTGGCGCAGGCCGTGAAAGCGAATGAACGCACGAACCCATTGCACGTAAGCGTGCTCGGTGCGGATGCTGTAGTGCAGGTAGCGAATGCGCTCGCGCACCTGATCGAGCAGGCGCGCGGCAATTGGCGGCGCGGGCGCGCCCGTGGGGCCGGCGGCATCGACATCGCCCTGGGCATCGTGGACATCATTCATGGCAGTGCTCCGGGGCTGATGACATAGCTGGTTATTTATCCAGTATATTTGCTTGGCCGACCTGCACAACCCCCTACCCGCCATGCAGCCTGAAAACCCCCCACCCATCACACGCGTGGTCAAGCGCCTGAGCCCGCAACAGGCCGGCGCGCTCAAGCATGCGCTGCGATATGGGCCTGCGCTGGTGTGCGTGCGCTACCGGCACGACGCGACTGGGCAGACGCGGTACACCACCGTCGAACTCGTCGTCGACAGCGCGCCCGTGGCGCACCGCCGCAACCGCCCGACCCGCAAGCCGGAACGGATTCAGATCGTCGCGATCAGGCTGCCCGGCACCAACACCGCGCTGCGCCAGCGCGTCATGGAACATGGTGCGGTGTGGGATCCCCAGGCCAGGGTCTGGTACGTGGCACGTCAAACAGCCGCCGCGCTCGACCTGCTCGACCGCATCGTGTAAAACCAACCCATCTATGGAACGCAGCGCGAGCCATTTCCGACCAGAGAAGCCAAGTTGTGGCGATCGGTGGCTATGGCTCGGGTTGTCGATAACACGTTAGGCGTCACTAGGAGAGATTACCGTGGATCGAAAATCACTCAAACTTCCCTTTCGTGAGGGCAGCCACCCCGAATGGACGTGCCCCTCATGCATGAAAGGCTTCCTTCGAATAAGAAAAGACACCTTCTTCAAGGAAGAGATCAGGAGTTCGCGACATCATTCGTATGACGAGTGGGAGCCTGAGTGGATAGAGTATGTTTACTCCTGTCTCCTGCTTTGCACGAACGACCAATGCAAAGAGATCGTCGCTTGTTCCGGCGTCGGGTCGGTTGAGCAGGACTACGGCGAAGATGAAGATGGGCAGCCTGTCCAAGAGTACGAGGATTTCTTCAGGCCAAAGTACTTCGAACCACCCTTGCAAATCCTGTCGCTACCGGAGGCTTGCCCACAATCAATCGCGATTCCTATGAAGGAGTCATTTCGTCTGTTTTTCTCGAGTCCGAGCGCGGCGTCAAACTGCGTCAGAAGCGCAGTCGAAGAACTCCTTACGGAATTGAAAGTCAGACGTTTCGATCTCAAACAAGGCAAACGTCGATTCATAAGTCTCCATGCTCGAATAGCCTTGGTTCCGGCCAAGTACGAAGATTTAAGGGACCTTATCCTGGCGATCAAGTGGCTAGGAAATGCAGGAAGTCATGGCACTGTTGGTGAGAAGGTATCACCATGGATGATGTGATGGATTCCTACGAACTTATGGAGCATGTTCTTGGCGAGGTCTACGCCCCGAAGAAGAAGAAACTGGCAGCACTAGCAAAGAAAGTAAACAAGAAAAAGGGCCCAGCGAAGTAACGCCTAACCCCTCCATCGAGAGGACGCCCAAAAGCATGGCCCGGCAAGGCTCTCTTGTCTATTTTCCGCCTTGCCGGGCCATACTTTCTGTCGCCTCTCATGTCAAACGTTAGGCGTCATGAAGAAACCGTCTGCTCCAGCCTTGCATCTCTCCAAGTTCGATGTTGCCGAGCGTCAGCTTACGCAGGCTCTCCAACTTTTCTTTCAGGAGCAGGATCCGGTTTCCATTCACACGCTCGCTGAGGCGGCGGCTCAGGTTTTGTATGGCATCGGTGGCGCCTACGGCGTGAAGAGCATCAGCCGCGACAACGAGCGCATACGTCCCGAGAAGA
>JANXWV010000026.1 GCA_025350965.1 Rhizobacter sp. | reverse complement strand
CTCGGTGAAGTAGCGCCCGCCGTGGAAGATCAGCGGCGCAGCACCGGTACGTGCCGAGCAGCGCTCCACCTCGCCGACGAAGATCACGTGGTCGCCCTCTTCGTAGCGGCTGCGGTTGAAGCACTCGAACACGGCGGCTGCGCCGTCGAGCACCGGCGCGCCGCCCGCGCCTTCGTGGAACAGCACGCCGTCGAAGCGGTCGCTGACTTTGCTTGCAAAGCGGGCCGCGAGCGCGTGCTGCTCGGCCGCGAGAATGTTGATGGTGTAGTGCGAGCCCTGCTCGAACGCCGGCATCGACGCGGCACTGCGCGCCAGGCTCCACAACACCAGCGGCGGCGTCAGCGAGACCGAGTTGAACGAGTTCGCCGTGAGGCCCACCAGTGCCCCGTTTGCACCGCGCGCGGTCACGATGGTCACGCCGGTGGCGAACATGCCCAGCGCGGCGCGGAAGTCGGGGGTGGAAAAGCTGGGGGCGAGGGCTTGAAGCGGCAGAGTCATCTGCAGATTGTCCGGGATCGGCCGCAGCGGCGGCGCCGCCCGATTCGCCGGCCGCGCACGCCGGCCCCGAACGTCGGCCTCGAACGGCGAGATGCGCCGAACAGGCGTCCCTAGAATCGGTGCATGACTTCTCCCTCTTCCGGGCCTGTTGTGCCCGGTGTGCCCGGTGCGCCTGACTCCACCCCGGTCTACAAACGCAAACTCTTCTGGGTCGCGCTGCTGTACTTCAGCGAGGGCCTGCCGCTCGGCGTGTTCTTCGACATCTTCCCGGTCTACTTCCGCCAGCAGGGCGTGAACCTGGCCGACATCGGCCTGCTCAGCCTGCTCGGCCTGGCCTGGACTGTGAAGTTCCTGTGGGCGCCGGCCATCGACTGGGCACGCCACCACCGCTGGTGGATCAGCGCAGCGAACGCCGGCATGGCGCTCGTGATGTTGTTCTTCGCCGCCTCGGGCACCGCAGCGGTGTTCGGCCCGTGGGTGTGGGTCGCCATCGGCATGTTCACGGTGCTGTCGGCCACCAACGACATCGCGACCGACGGCTACACCATCGAGCTGCTCGACCGGCGCGAGTACGGCATGGCGAACGGCTTTCGCATCGGCTTCTACCGTGTGGGCATGATCTTCGCGGGCGTGGTGCTGATCATGTCGGGCTGGCTCGGCTGGAGCGTGGCCTACCTCGTGGGCGGTGCGGTGTTCGCGTGCAACGCGGTGATCGCGCTGTTCGCGCCGCCCGAGGCGCACCGCGTGTCGACGAACACCTCGCTCGGCACCGAGCTTCGCCTGCTGCGTGACCAGCCGCTTTGGGTGGTCGCACTCGGCCTGGTGTTCATCGGCCTGCTGTGGCCGGCGCTCGCGCCCGTCGCCAAGGTGGCGGGCTGGCAGGTGGTGGCGCAGTGGGCGCCGACGTGGTGGTTCAAGGGCGCCGTGCCGGTCGGCCTGATGTTCCTCGGCGCGGCGCTGATGGTGGTCGCCGCCAACCACCCGCGCGCGCAGTTGATGCGCGAGGGGCCGGTGTTCGGCGCCTGGGTCGAGTTGTTGTCGCGGCCGGGGATGATCGCGATCCTCGTTTTCATCCTGCTCTTCAAGCTCGGTGATGCGTCGATGGGCTTCATGGTCAAGCCGTTCTGGGTCGACTCGGGGTTCAGCAACCAGCAGATCGGCCTGGTCAGCGTGCAGCTTGGCCTGGCGTTGTCGATCGCCGGCGGCCTGCTCGGCGGCTGGTACGTGGACACGCGCGGCATCTACAAGGGCCTTTGGGTGCTGGGCATTTGGCAGGCGCTGTCGAACCTGGTCTACGCCGGCGCCGCCTACGTGGTTCCGCATGCGGCGCAAGGCGCCGATATCGCGCTTGCGAACCAGGCCTTCGTCTACGTGGCCAGCGCGGTCGAGAGCTTCACCGGTGGCCTGGGCACGGGCGCGTTCCTCGCGTTCCTGATGGCAATCACGAGCCGCGCCAAGGCAACGACCGAATATGCGATTCTCTCCAGCATCTTCGCCTTCAGCCGCGCGGTGGCGGGCTGGGCTGGCGGCATCGGCGCGCAGGAGATGGGTTACGCGGCGTACTTCTTCCTGACCTTCTGGCTCAGCTTCCCGGCGTACGCGCTGCTGCCGCAGGTGCGTCGTATGCTTGCTGCGGCCGATGCGCGTTGAGGCGCGGTCGGCCACTCAACTCAACCGAACCCGGCGCTGCAAACCGGCTCCAAGCCTGCCATGAACACTGATCACGACTCGCGGCTGCCACTCGTTCGCTGGTGTGCCGGCTGCGGCTGTACCGGCCTGGGCGGCCGGCCGTCACGCCGCCTGTTCGGCACGGCGTTGCTGGCCGGTGGCGCTGCCGCCGCGTGGCCGACATGGGCGCGCGACGGTGTGGACGTGGGCCCGCCGTCGAGCTTCAGCCGGCTCGTGTCGGCCGACCAGATCGAGCAGGCGGCCACCCAGCAGTACGCGCAACTGCGGCAGCAGGCGGCGCAGAAGGGCGCGCTTGCGCCCGACGGCAACCCGCAGGTGCTGCGCTTGCGGGCCATCGCCAAACGCATCATCCCGTACACCTACGAGTGGAACGAGCGCGCGCGCCAATGGCGCTGGGAGGTGAACGTGATCGGCAGCAAGCAGATCAACGCGTTCTGCATGCCGGGAGGCAAGATCGCCTTCTACTACGGCATCCTCGAACAGCTGCAGCTCAATGACGACGAAGTCGCGATGATCATGGGCCACGAGATGACGCACGCGTTGCGCGAGCACGCCCGCGAGCGCATGGGCAAGACGGCGGCCACGCGCGGCGCCATCGAGATCGGCGCGGCGCTGTTCGGCCTGGGCAACGGCGGGCGCTACCTTGCCGACATGGGCGGGCAGCTGCTGACACTCAAGTTCGGCCGCGAAGACGAGAGCGAGGCCGACCTCGTCGGCCTGGAGCTGGCCGCCCGCGCGGGCTACGACCCGCGCGCCGGCGTGACGCTGTGGCAGAAGATGGCCGCCGCCAACAAGGGCGCGCCACCGCAGTGGATGAGCACGCACCCGTCGGGGCCGACGCGAATTCGCGACCTCGAATCCAACATTCCCAAGGTGGAAGGCCTGTACCAGCGCGCCGAACGCCCGGCGCAGCGTTTCGCGCCGCCGCCGCGTGCTGCGGCCCGGCCGGCCTCGGTGCAGGAAGAATGAACCTGCCGGCGCGCCCGCAGCCGGCGGCGCTGGCGGCCGAGGTGCTGACCGCCATCGCCGCCTCGGGCGGCGTGAAGCGCTACCCGGCCCAAGTCGTGATCATCAACGAGGGCGAGGCGGCCGATTCGCTCTACATCATCCTCAGTGGGCGCGTGAAGGTGTACGCGGCGAACGAGGCCGGCAAGGAAGTCGTGCTCAACACCCATGGTGCCGGCGAGTACGTGGGCGAGGTGGCGCTCGACGGCGGCGCCCGCAGTGCCTCGGTGATGACGCTGGAGGCGACCACCTGCTCGGTCGTGACCGGCGAGAGCCTGCGCGGCTTCCTCGCGAACCACCCCGACTTCGCGCTCCACCTGATCCACAACCTGATCTGGCGGCTGCGCCAGTCGACAGAAAACGTCAAGGGCCTGGCCCTGCACGACGTGTACGGCCGCATCACCCAGCTGCTGCGCCGCCTGGCCACACCCGAGGGCGGCGTGCTGGTGGTGCACGAACGCCTGACCCAGCAGGACATTGCCGACCGCGTGGGCGCCTCGCGCGAGATGGTCAGCCGCATCTTCAAGGAACTGGTGACCGGCGGCTACATCAGCACCCAGGGCGGGCGCATCAGCATCCTCAAGAAGCCGCCTGCGGCCTGGTGACTGCGGCCGGCGTGGCGCCCGGCCCGGCGCGGCACGGAGTGTGAAGAAGTCACATCGGCGGTGTGCACTGTGTCATGGCGACGACAAGGCCGTGGGAAAGACACTGGCTCTGCGTTGATGGCCTTCATCAACGCTGTGAACCGGACCCCAGAGGAGCCCACCATGAACTCGAAAAACCGCCTTGACGACCACCTGAACGGCCTGCTCGTCGCCGCCGTGGTGGTGTTGTCGATCGGGTTGAACATCAGCGTATTCGCCGACAACATCGCCGACGCCGCCGGCACCGTGCGCGCCGCTGCCTCGAAGGCCGTGACACCGAGCAGCCAGGTCATGGCCATGCTGATGGCGTCGCAGATGCCGCGTTGAAATTACCTCGGGGCGGCGGTACGAGCCGCCGCCGCAGGCCGCCGCGCTGGGCCTACCAACGCGGCGGCAGGGGCTTCAGCAGGGTGATGGTGTTCGGCCCCACGGCCACGTACCCACCGCGCTCCAGGTCTTTCATCAACCGGCTCACCATCTCGCGCGAACAACCCATGCGGTTCGCCATCTCCTGGTGCGTGAGCCGTTCCGAGATGACGCGCGTGCCGTTGAGTTGCGGCACTGCCAGCGCGTTCAGCAGCATCACCAGCCGGCCATACACATCGTTCAGCGCCAGTTCCTTGGCCGTGTGAGTGGCGGTGCGCGCCCGGCGGATCACCTTGGCCAGCAGGTCGAACGCGAACTCGGGGTGGTCGGCGATGTGCAGGCGGATCGTGTGGCGCGTGATGACGCTGCAGTCGGTCGCCTCCAGCGCGCTGACGCTCGCCGAGCGCGGGCCGCCGTCGAGGCTCATCTCGCCCAGGTACTCGCCTGCGCCGTAGGTGCCGTAGGTGATCTCGCGGCCGTTGCTGCCGGTGCCGAACGCACGCAGCCGGCCCCTCAGGATGATGAACAGCGTGTCGCCCTGCTCACCCTCGTGGATCAGCCGCACGCCCTTCGCATAACGCCGCAACTCGCCGCGTTGCGCCAGTGGGCGCAGGGCTTCGGGGAGTTGCGGGATCAGCGAGGCGCTGGTGCGCGGCGGGGCGGAAGACGGCATCGTGGGCGGGGGCGGCCCGGCGGTGGGCAACCCCGCACATGATGCCAGCGCTCGGCTCGAATTGGGGCCAGCGTGCGGCGGCCGCGCACCGCCGCACGCAGGTTCAGGCCATCACGGCCAGGCGCGCATCGGCCGACTCGGCCAACGCATGGCACGGCAGGGCCAGCCGCAACACGCTCATCAACGGGGGCAGCTCCAGCACCTGCTGCACCAGCGCGCGGATGCTGTCGGTGCCGGTCTTGAGCCGGATGCTGCCGATCTGCGTGCGCACCGTGGCGATGCCCACGCCCAGCTCGGTCGCCACGCAGGCTGGCGGCATACCTTGGCACAACAGCATCAGCACCCGCGTCTCGGCACCGGTCAGGCCGTGGCTGCGCGCGTAGCCCTGGACCGCCAGCGACTCGCAGGTCTTGCGCTTGCTCATCATGAGCAAGGTCGCGCCATCGCCGGGGCGCTGGGCGTCGCCGATGGGCACGACCGACACGCTCACCCGGCGCGCGCCCTCGCCAAGCGTCACGAGCTTGCGCAGCGCGCGGTGGGCGGCGTTGTGCAGCGCGCCGTGGAGCGCAGGCACGTCATGGCTGTGGCGTGCCCGCAGCACCTGCCCGAACATCTGCAGCGGGTGCTCGCCATCGAGCTCGATGCGGGCTGCGTGATTCGCGTGGACCACGTGGTCGGTGTCGGTCAACAGCAGCATGCCGAAGTCGACCTCGTCGAGCGAGGCGGCGAGCCAGGCGCGCCCGGTGCGGCGCTCGGGGCCGCAGTACGTGTGGGCATGTTCCGCTGCCGCCGGGTGCGGGGGCGGCTGCTGGGGCCGCGCCAGTTTCATCGAATCGAACATCGCATTTCTCCTCGTTGGGCCCGCCGGCCACAGGGCGCGATGGGGTAACGAAGGGTATGCAGCGCAGCAACCCGCAGGTGGTGAAAAAGCCCGGCGGCGGCTGTGACTTATTCACATCGGCGCGGTGTCGGCAAGTTCAGCCGAGCACCCGCAGCAGCCAGCGGTTCATGTCGGCCACCTCTTCCGCGCACACCGAGTGCGGCATCGGGTAGGCGTGCCATTCGACCGGGTAGCCGAGCGCCACCAGCGCGTCTCGCGAGGCCGTTGCGCGGTCGATCTGGATCATCGGGTCGGCGCTGCCGTGGGCCTGGAAGATCGGCACGACGGCGTTCGCCGCGCTGCGCTCGGCTGCGGTCGTGGCGGCCAGCGGCAGGTAGCCCGACATGCCCAGCAGCCCGGCCAGGCGTTCGGGGTAGCGAAGGCCGGCCATGAACGTCATCGCGCAGCCTTGCGAGAACCCGCCGAGCACGATCCGGTTCGCGGCCACGCCGCGCGTGCGTTCGCGGTCGATCAAAGCGCTCACCTGCGCTTGCGATTCGCGCAGCCCGGCTTCGTCTTCGCGGCGCACGAGGTCGCTGCCGAGAATGTCGTACCAGGCGCGCATCACGTAGCCGCCGTTGAGCGTGACGGGCCGCGCTGGCGCGCTCGGGAACACGAAACGCACCGGGCCGATGGCCGACAGGTCGAGCTCTTGCGCGATGGGCACGAAGTCGTTGCCGTCGGCACCCAGCCCGTGCAGGATGATGACGCTGGCCACCGGGTTCGGGGCGGTTTCGAATTCGATCACTTCAAGAGGCATGGCGGGGTCTTCCGGGCGAAGTTTGAAGAAGGCTTCACAGCGTGAAGTCGTAGTCGATCACCAGCGGCGCGTGGTCGCTGAAGCGCTGTTCGAGGTAGATGTGCTCGCGCCGCGCCAGCGCCGCAACGCCGGGCGTGGCCAGGTGGTAGTCGAGCCGCCAGCCGACGTTCTTCGCATAGGCTTGACCACGGTTGCTCCACCACGTGTATTGCTCGGGGTGCGGGTTGAGCGTGCGAAACACGTCGACCACGCCAAGGGTGTCGAGCAGGTGCGTCATCCAGGCGCGCTCTTCGGGCAGGAAGCCGCTGTTCTTCTGGTTGCCGCGCCAATTCTTCAGGTCGATTTCCTTGTGGGCGATGTTGATGTCACCCACCAGAATGAACTCGCGCTCGCCGGCCAATCGGTGCAGGTACGGCGCCATCAGCGCCAGGAAGCGGAACTTCGCCAGCTGCCGCTCCTCGCCGCTCGAGCCGCTCGGGAAGTAGCAGCTGATGACGCTGAGCTTCTTGAAACGCGCGCGCTTCGGGTTGTCGAAGCGGGCCTCGATGTAACGGCCCTCGGCGTCGAACGCTGCGTCACCCATGCCCACGATCACATCGCTCGGCGCGGTGCGCGAATACAGGCCGACACCCGAGTAACCCTTCTTCTCGGCGTAGTGAAAATGCCCCGTCAATGCGCCCGATTTATCGAAGCGACCGACCACCGTATCGGCCTGCGCCTTGATCTCCTGCACACCCATACAATCGGCGGCCACGCTTTCGGCCCAGGCCTCGAAGCCCTTGGTCGCAGCTGAACGAATGCCGTTCAGGTTCAAAGAGACAAGACGGAACAAGACGGGATTTCCTGATGAGCACAGCCGCTTCGGCCGACGCCCTCGCGCAAGACTTCGTGAAGTTCGCGGTCGACGCCGGGGTGCTGCGTTTCGGTGAGTTCAAGACCAAGGCCGGCCGGCTGTCGCCGTACTTCTTCAACGCGGGCCTGTTCGACGACGGCACCAAGCTCGGCCGCCTCGCGGAATTCTATGCGCGGCGTTTGCTGCTCTCGCAGGCCGAGGCTGGCTTGCAGTTCGACATGGTGTTCGGCCCGGCCTACAAGGGCATCACGCTGGCGGCCGCAGTGGTGATCGAACTCGCCCGTCTCGGCCGGAACGTGCCCTTCGCCTTCAACCGCAAGGAAGCGAAAGATCACGGCGAAGGGGGCCTCCTGGTCGGCGCAAAGGTTGCCGGGCGCGTTCTTGTCATCGACGACGTGATTTCCGCAGGCACCTCGGTGCGCGAATCGATCACCATGATCCAGGCTGCGGGCGGCGTGCCGTGTGGCGTGGCCATCGCACTCGACCGCCAGGAGAAGGCGAGCGACGGCGTCACCGACGCGCCGTGGTCGGCGGTGCAGCATGTTGAGCAGCAACTGGGCTTGCCGGTCGTGGCCATCGCCACGCTGGCCGACCTGTTGCGTTACTTGCAAACTGCGGCCGACCCGGCGCTGTACGCCCACTTTGCCAGCGTGGCGGCTTACCGTGAACGATATGGAGTTTGAATGACGAGCCGGGGCCCGACTGACCATGCGCCTGATCGTGCACTGCACCGCAGCCGGCTTGCCATTGCGTCGGCGCGGGCGTTGCTGGGGCCGGTGGTGATGGCGCTGGCATTGGGCCAGGCCAGCCCGGCGCTCGCAGCCGATGCCCCGGCCCCGTTGATCTACAGCTGTGTCGATGCCGCCGGCAAGCGGCTCACGTCGGATCGCCCGATTGCCGAGTGCAACGCCCGCGAACAGCGCGTGCTGAATGCCGATGGCTCGGTCAAGCGCGTGCTGCCGCCCACACTCACTGCCGATGAACGCGCCGACGCCGAAGCCCGCGAACGCGATGCGATGGCCGAGCGTGCGGCCCGGCAGGACGCGATTCGCCGTGACCGCAACCTGATGCTGCGCTTCCCCGACGAAGCGGCCCACCGCAAGGCGCGCGAATCGGCGCTCGACGACGTGCGCAAGTCGCTGCGCCTGTCCGAGGCGCGCGTTGCCGCGCTGCAGGCTGAGCGCAAGCCGCTGATGGACGAGGCCGAGTTCTATGCCGGCACCTCGATGCCGCGCAAGCTCAGGGGTCAGATCGACGCGAACGACGCGTCGCTCGAAGCGCAACGCGCGCTGGTGCAGAACCAGCAACTCGAAGTGGTGCGCATCAACAGGCTCTATGACGCCGAGCTCGAGCGCGTGAAGAAGCTCTGGAGCGGTGCGCAGCCGGGCTCGATGGGCGTGATCGCGAAACCCGCCGCCGCGCTAACTGCGGCTTCAACGCCGCGCGGCGCCTCAGCGGCCGGCGTCAAGCCAGCTTCCGCCGCAGCATCTCGTTGACCTCGGTCGGGTTGCCCTTGCCCCGGGTCGCTTTCATGGCCTGACCGACGAGGGCGTTGAACGCCTTCTCCTTGCCAGCGCGGAACTCTTCCACCGACTTGGGGTTGGCGGCCAGCACGGCGTCGATCAGGCGTTCGAGCTCGCCTGAATCGCTCATCTGCTTGAGGCCCTTGGCCTCGATCAGCACGTCGACGTCGGACCCTTCAGCGGCCCACAACGCATCGAACACCTGGCGCGCGCCGTTGTTCGAGACCGTGCCATCGGTGATGCGACCGATCAACAGCGCAAGCGTGCCCGCGTCGACCGGGCAGGCCTCGATGCCCGCGCCCTGTGCATTCAGCCGGCGCGACACCTCGCCCATCAGCCAGTTCGCGACCAGCTTGGGGCTTCCGCTGGTCTTGGCAGCCGCCTCGAAGTAAGCCGCGAATTGCTTGCTCTGCGTCATCAGCGCAGCGTCGATCGGTGGCAGTGCGTAGTCGGCCTGGAAGCGAGCGGCCATGGCGGCAGGCAGCTCCGGCATGTCGGCGCGCACGCGGTCGATCCAGTCGGCCGCAATCGCCAGCGGGGGCAGGTCGGGGTCGGGGAAGTAGCGGTAGTCGTGCGCGTCTTCCTTGCTGCGCATGGCGCGCGTTTCGCCGCTGTCGGGGTCGAACAGCACGGTGGCTTGTTGCACTGTGCCGCCGTCCTCAATCAGGTCGATCTGCCACTGCACCTCGAAGTCGATGGCCTGCTGCATGAACTTGAAGCTGTTCAGATTCTTGATCTCGCGCCGCGTGCCGAACGGTGCGCCCGGGCGCCGCACCGACACGTTGGCGTCGCAACGGAACGAGCCTTCCTGCATGTTGCCGTCGCAAATGCCGATCCAGGTGACGAGCCGGTGCAGCGTCTTCGCGTACTCCACCGCTTCGGCGCTGCTGCGCATGTCGGGCTCGGTCACGATTTCGAGCAAGGGCGTGCCGGCGCGGTTCAGGTCGATGCCGGTTTGGCCTTGATAGTCTTCGTGCAGCGACTTGCCCGCGTCTTCTTCGAGGTGGGCGCGGGTCAGGTTCACGCTGTGCGTCACGGTATCGACCAGGAACTCAACGCGCCCGCCCTGCACCACCGGCGTCTCGTACTGGCTGATTTGGTAGCCCTTGGGCAGGTCGGGGTAGAAGTAGTTCTTGCGCGCGAAGATCGACAACGGCGCGATCGTGGAACCCACCGCCAGGCCGAACCGAATGGCGCGCTCCACGGCGCCGATGTTCATCACCGGCAGCGTGCCCGGCAAGGCCAGGTCGACTGGCGAGGCCTGCGTGTTCGGCGCCGCGCCGAAGGCCGTGGACGAGCCGCTGAAGATCTTGCTCAGGGTGGACAGTTGCGCGTGCGTTTCCAGGCCGATCACGACCTCGTAGCCACGGGTGAGTTGTGGTTTGGTCATCTCAATAACCTGCCGGCTTGGCGCTGTGCCAGTCGGTCGCTTGCAGCTCATCGGCAACTACTTCGACGAAGGCACATTGCTGCATGCGGCGCATGCCTTCCAGCAAGCGACCGACTGGCACAGCGCCAAGCCGGCAGGTTATTGAGATGACCAAACCACAACTCACCCGTGGCTACGAG
>JANXWV010000095.1 GCA_025350965.1 Rhizobacter sp. | reverse complement strand
GGTTGGCGTGGTGGCGGGAGGCGCCGGGGCCTTGGCAGGTGCCGTTGTGGGGGCGGCCGGCAGCCGGGCGGGCCAGAGGCGGAAGGTCAGTCGGGTGAACAGGTCGTCGAGGTACAGGCCCGAGAACAGCCAGGGGTAGAGCGCTCGGGCGATGCCGCCGTCGGGCCGGGTGCGCACAGCGCCCTGCAGCAAGAACAGCAGGCCGAAGCAGCCGAGCACCCACGCCACCAGCCCCGCCCCAGGCGCAGCGCCGATCTGGGATTCACCGAGCCAGCGTGCGAAGCCGGCATGCAGCCCGAAGTAGGCGAACGCCACGCTGAATGCAGCCGCTGCAGCCAAGAGCATCCAGCGCATGCCGGCGCGTGCGACCGGGCCGGTCAGCAGCGGAACCAAGGCCAGCGCGACGATGCCGCCCAGCGCCAGAAGCGCTGGCGACTGCGCCGCGCTGTAGCCCCACGCCAGCGCCGCCGCGGCCACCAGCAGTCCACCGCCCAGCGCTGCCAGCAGCCATACCCCGGCAGCCAGCGGCGGCAGCGGCGGGGTCATCTGGCGCAGCCGGTTCTGCTCGACTGCGCACCCGGCGCCCAGGAAGGCATGGGCCTTGTACAGCGAGTGCGCCACCAGGTGCAGCAGCGCCAGGTCGTGCAGGCCCAGACCGCACTGCATCAACATGAAACCCATCTGTGCGCAGGTCGACCAGGCCAGCGAGACCTTGATGCTGATGCGCGTCATCATCACCAGCGCCGCCACCACGGCCGTGAAGCTGCCGAGCACCACCAGCACGGCCTGCGCCGCCGGCACATCGGCCACCAGCGTGCCCAGGCGGATCAGCAGGAAGCCACCGAGGTTCACTACGCCGGCATGCAGCAGCGCTGACACCGGTGTCGGTGCCTCCATCACCTGGATCAACCAGCCGTGCACCGGAAGCTGAGCGCATTTCAGCAGGGCGCTGGCGACGAAGAGCAGCGCCGCCACCTGCAGCGCGCCCGGCATGGCCGGCAGTGCGGCAGCCGCAGCCACTGCCTGGTCGATCTCCAGCGTGCCGAGTTGCCGCCCCACCAGCAGGATGGCACCGAGCAGGCACACGTCTGCGACCCGACTGGCGATGAACTTCTTGTGCGCGGCGATCAGCGCCTGCGGCCGTTGGTCGAAGAAGGTCAACAGGCCGTGCAGCGCCAGGCTGGTGGCGATCCAGGCGGCGGCCAGCACCAGCAGGTTGTTGCTCACGACCAGCAGGGCCACTGCGGCCAGTGTCAGCATCAGGCCGCGCAAGTAACGCGGTTGGCCGCGCGCGCCGTCGAGATAGGGCTGCGAATAGCGAACGATGACCCAACCGAGGGCGGCGACCAGCAGCAGCATCACGCCGCCCAGGGCGTCGCTGCGCAAGCTCAGGTGCAGCGCGCCGGAGTCGCCCAGCGTCAGCAGCGCCGGGCCACGCATCAGCCCGGCACCGCCCGCCACCAGCCAGAGCAGCGACGCCAAGGCGGCGCCGACGGCCAGCGTGGAACAGTGTCGTGCCCACGACCAGCGTTTCTCGTCGGCACCGGTCAGCAAGCGTGCCCGCGCGGCGGCCAGCAGGTAAAGAGCGGGAACGGCGACCAGCAACGCGGTCCGCACGGACGGCAGGTCGGGAAGCAGGGACTCCATTGACTGGGCTCCTCAGGTTTGGTTGAGCGCGACTGTGCCGCTGATCAAGCTCCACGTAAAATTCATTGATCTACACCATACGTTCTTTCAAACAGAACAAATAGACATGGCCCGCCTGAACTACCACCACCTGCACTACTTCTGGGCTGTCGCCCGTGAAGGCCACCTGACGCGCGCTGCCGCTCACTTGCACGTGTCGCAGTCAGCCCTGTCCACACAGATCAAACGGCTCGAGGACGAGCTGGGCCAGGCGCTGTTCACGCGCAGCGGTCGCACGCTGCAGCTGACCGAAGCCGGGCGCCTGGCGCTGAGCTACGCGGAAGACATCTTCACTTCCGGCAACGAGCTGGTGGCGCTGCTGCGCGACGGCGTGCGACAACACAGGCAGGTGCTGCGCATCGGCGCCGTCGCCACACTGTCGCGCAACTTCCAGGAAAATTTCATCAAGCCCTTGCTGTCGCGAAACGACATCGAGCTGGTGCTGCAGTCGGGAAATCTGGAAGACCTGCTTGCGCGGCTGCGTGTGCACACGCTCGATTTGGTGCTGTCGAACCGCCGCGTGCATGCCGATGCCGACCACCCGTGGCGTTCGCGCAGCATCGCACGCCAACCGGTCAGCCTGGTCGGCAAGCCGAGACCCAAGAGACGCGCCTTTCGCTTTCCCGAAGAGTTGGCGGAGGTGCCCTTGCTGCTGCCCGGTCGCGACAGCGATGTCCGCGCCCGCTTCGACCTGCTGTGCGAACAGCATGGCTTGCGCTGTCATGTGCTTGCCGAGGTCGACGACATGGCAATGCTGCGCCTGCTGGCTCGCGATTCCGGCGCGGTGGCGCTGGTGCCCACCGTGGTCGTGCGCGATGAGTTGCAGAGCCGTCAGCTGGTGGAGTACTGTGTCGTGCCTGATCTGGTGGAGACGTTCTATGCCATCACGGTCAAGCGCCACTTCGCGCCGCCGCTGTTGAAGGCGCTCCTCGGCCGCGACCAGGCCGACGTGCTGGGCATGGAGGGCTGACAATTCCACAGGGGCCGAGGTGCCGCTGCTACGATGCCGCCCGGGCCCAACCACCTTCGCGATTCGGCATGCACATCACCCTGCGTCACTTGCGCATCTTTGAAGCCGTCGCCCGTCACGGCTCGATCTCACGTGCCGCCGGCGAACTGCACCTGACGCAGCCTGCGGTGTCGATGCAGATGAAGCAGCTCGAAGAGCAGATCGGCCTGCCGCTGCTAGAGCACATCGGCCGGCGGATCTGCCTGACCGAGGCGGGCCAGACTCTGCGTGTTCACGCCCGCGACATTGCCGATCGGATGACGAACCTCAGCGCGTCGATGGTGCAGTTTCGCGGGCTCGAGCGGGGCCTGCTGCGCCTGGCGGTGGTGTCGACCGCGAACTATTTTCTGCCGGCGCTGATTGCGGAGTTCAACGCACGTCATCCAGGGGTGCACATCAGCCTGCAAGTGGGCAACCGGGAGTTCGTGCTGTCGTCCCTGTTCGACAGCAGCACCGACCTGGCCATTACCGGCCGGCCTCCAGACGGCGTCGACGTGATCGCGCACGGCTTCATGGACAACCCGTTGGTGGTCATCGCATCGCCACGGCATGCGCTGGCCGGGCAGGCGCACGTGAGCATGGCCCGCGTGGCCGAGGAGGTTCTGGTCATGCGCGAGCCAGGGTCGGGCACGCGCGCCGCAGTGGAGCGCCACTTCGCCGCGCATGGGCTGACGATCCGTGCGGGTGGCGAGTTCAGCACCAATGAGGCCATCAAGCAGGCCGTGCGGGCCGGTCTGGGCGTGGCCGTCGTGTCGGCGCAGACGATCGAGCTCGAACTGCAGACAGGCTGCCTCGTTCTGCTGGCCGTCACGGGCTTTCCGATCGTGCGCCACTGGTATGTGGCGCACCGGGCTCAACATCGGCTGTCGGCCGCAGCCGCCACCTTCCGCGACATGCTGCTGGCGCTCAATCCTGTCGGCATGCCCGGTACGGATCACAAGCCCGGCTCCAAAGTGCGGGCGGCGGCCTGACTTTCCATTCTGCAGTCGTCAGCGGGCCGCACACCGCGCGCACCACCAAACGCCGACGCAGCGCTGGATCGAAGGCCGAATTGCCCGCCGCTCGAACGAGACTTTGCGGTCGAAGGCGATACGCCGGAAACCCGGCTACAGATCGTCGAGCGCGGGCTCCTGAACCAGGTCGGCATCGACGCTCATCAGGGCGCTGCCCAGCGTCAGCGCCCGCCAAAGGTGCGCGGGCATTCGCATGATCGCTTCGGGCGTTCTGACCTCGGCGACCCAGGCGCGGATCTCGGCATGTTGAGCATCGGTCAAGAGGCTGCGCTGGCGCATCTCGTCCAAGGTTTTCACGTCTTCTTGGGCGCCGGCTGCGCCGGTGCCGGTTTGTCTGCGGTCTCTCGCAACTCGTTCAGCCGGGCCGTGGCGGTCTTCTTGCCCAGGTCCTTGAGCGCAGCGATGGCGGCCAGGTGCACGGCCCGTGGCCGCGCCGTGCCGGCTTCCCAGTTGTAGATGGATTGCCCGGATGCACCCACCAACAGGCCACATTCGTGAGCCGACAGAGCGAGGCGCTTGCGTTGCGAGGCAAGACCATTCGCACTGAACCGAATCGGCTTCTGAGGGGCGTCAGCCGCGACCTGCGGCATGGCCTTGTGCTTTGACTTGAGCAGCCCACGAATCTCTTTCTCGAGGTCTTGAGCCCGCCGCTTCAGCGCGGCGATTTCGCTGCGATGGGCCGTGACCGCCTTCTTGAGGTTTGCCACTTCGCTGCGGATCTCTTTGCGAGCCACGCGGGTAATTTCGTCTTTGAAGATCGATGCAATGTTTGGCATGGCGCGATGGGTTCAATGAGTCAAGGAAAAGTTGGATTCTAAATTCGATTCTCCGGGCGCCCCAGCCCCGTGTTTGCCGCGACTTGGAAAGGCGCGTGGCGCGGCTATGATCCAGCGCGCCCGGCAACTGGGTCTGCGTTTGATTTGCCCAGCCCGAGTCTTGCCACTTTGCCCGCTTCCATGCCCACCGATGTTTTGAAAATCGTGTCGCTCGCAGCCCTGCTGCCCGATTGCGTTGCGGCGCTCGAAGCCTCGCAGTTCGGCCCGTTCGGGTTCGAGGTCGTGGCAGATATGGCGGCGGTTCAGGCGCGCATCGACAACGCCGCATGCGACGCGCTGTTGCTCGATGTGTCTGCGGGCCTTGACGAACATCACGCCGTGAACTCGCGAGAGGTGGCGCTGCTCTTCGTCGCCACCGACCTGTCCGCGCCGGCCGTGTTGACCTTGCTCAACGCCGGCGCTCACGACGTACTTCACCGCGACGAATTGGGCGACCCGTCGCTCGCGCGGCGCATTCGCGTGGCCATCCAAATCAAGCGCCGCGAGCGTGAGGCGCGCACCGCCTACGCAACCGACCTGTCCACCGGCCTGCCGCACCAGCAGCAACTGATCGAGCACATGAGCCACTTGCTTGCGCTGCGCGAACGCGAGCCCTCACCGATGGCAGTGGTGGCGCTTCGCATCGAGGGCCTGGCGACCACCGAAGCGCGGCTCGGGCGCGAAGCTGCGAACGTGCTGCGCCGGCGCCTCGCCGTGCGCCTGCGCGCAGGTGTGCGCGCCAGCGACGTGGTGGCGGCCATCGGCGCCGACACCTTCGCGGTGCTGCTGGGCTCGCTCCTCAGCGCCGATGACGCCCACCGTGTTGGCGCCAAGTTGCTCGTTGCGCTGCTCAAACCCAGCCAGGTGATGGGTGAGCCGGCCGTGGTGGCCGCCGCATTGGGCATCGCCCAGTACCCGCAGGACGGCACCCAACCCGAGCCGCTGTTGCAGCGTGCGCTCGGCTTGGCCGCGGCATCGCAAGCGCAGGGCCGCGAGGGCATGGCGAACTTCGTTGAAGCGGGCGCCGCGCCGAAGGCGGCGAACGACGACGCTACTTCATGATGTCGCCCAAGCACAGGTACTTGATCTCGACATAGTCGTCGATGCCGTGGTGCGAGCCTTCGCGCCCGAGGCCCGATTGCTTGACGCCACCGAACGGCACTTCGGCGGTCGAGATGATCCCGGTATTCACGCCCACCATCCCGGATTCGATGGCTTCGCCGACACGGAAGATGCGCCCGATGTCACGGCTGTAGAAGTACGCCGCCAGGCCGAACTCGGTGTCGTTGGCCAGCGCGATGGCCTCGGCCTCGGTCTTGAAGCGGAACACCGGCGCCACCGGGCCGAAGGTCTCTTCGCGTGCGCACAGCATGTCGCTCGTGGCTTCGGTCAGCACCGTGGGCTCGAAGAAGCGGCCACCGAACTTCTTGCCTCCGGCCACCAGCTTCGCGCCCTTGGCCAGCGCGTCGGCCACGTGGCTTTCAATCTTGGCGACGGCGTTGTCGTCGATCATCGGGCCCTGATTGATGCCGGCCTCGAAGCCGTTGCCGACCTTGATGGCCTTCACCCTGGCGGTGAGCTTCTCGACGAAGGCGTCGTAGACACTGTCCTGCACGTACAGGCGGTTCGCGCACACGCAGGTCTGGCCGGCGTTGCGGTACTTGCTGGCCAGGGCACCGTCGGCTGCGCTGTCGAGATCGGCGTCGTCGAACACGATGAAGGGCGCATTGCCGCCGAGTTCGAGCGAGAGCTTCTTGATGGTGGGCGCGCACTGCTTCGCGAGGATGCGGCCCACTTCGGTGGAGCCGGTGAACGACAGGTGGCGCACGACGGTGCTCTCGCACAGCAACTGCCCGATCTCGGCCGACTTCTTGGCCGTGATGATGTTCAGCACCCCCGGCGGCAAGCCCGCGCGCTGGCCGAGTTCGGCAACCGCGAGGGCCGACAGCGGCGTTTGCCCGGCGGGCTTCACGATCACCGGGCACCCAGCGGCGAGCGCCGGGCCGACCTTGCGGGTGATCATCGCGATGGGGAAGTTCCAAGGCGTGATCGCCGCGCACACGCCCATCGCCTGCTTGATGACGAGATAGCGCTTGTTGTTGTCGGTGGTGGGCACGGTTTCGCCGTACACGCGCTTGCCTTCTTCGGCGAACCACTCGATGAAGCTCGCGCCGTAGGCCACTTCCCCCTTGGCCTCGGCGAGCGGCTTGCCTTGCTCGGCCGTCATGATGCGGGCCAAGTCGTCGGCATGCTGATTCATCAGCTGGAACCACTTCATCAGGATCGCGCTGCGTTCCTTCGCGGTTCTGCCACGCCACGCGGGCAGGGCGCGATTCGCGGCATCGATGGCGTCCTGCGTCTCGGCCACGCCCAGGTCGGCCACGTCGACGAGCTTCATGCCGGTGGCCGGGTCGACCACGTCGAAGCGGGCGCTGCCGCTGACCCACTCGCCGTTGATGAGTGCGTCGGTCTTGAGCAGCGTGGGGTCGTTCAACGTGGCGAGTGGGGAGGTTTTCATGTCCATCGGGTTCTCCTGGAAAGGGGGGCTCAGCGCACCGGCACGCCGGGTAGCACGCACAGCATTTCATAAAGCAGGTTCGCGCCGAGCAAGGCGGTGTTGCCCGACGGATCGTAGGGCGGCGAAACCTCGACCAGGTCAGCGCCGACCACGTTCAGGCCCCGGCAGCCGCGGATGATCTCGAGCCCTTGCGGCACGGTCAGGCCGCCGATCTCGGGCGTGCCCGTGCCGCCGGCGAACGCCGGGTCGAGGCCGTCGATGTCGAAGCTGATGTAGACCGGCGTGGTCGCGCCGATCGCCGCGCGTACCTGCGCCATCAGCGGCGCGAGCGACTGGAACCAGACCTCGTGCGCCGGCACGATGGTGAAGCCCTGGCGGCGCGGCCAATCGAAGTCATCGGCCGCATAGCCGGTGCCGCGCAGGCCGATCTGCCAGACCTTGTCGGCGATCAGCAAGCCTTCTTCGACCGCGCGGCGAAATGGCGTGCCGTGGGCGATGGGCTCGCCGAACATCTCGTCGTTCACATCGGCATGGGCGTCCACGTGCACCAGCGCCACCGGGCCATGGCGCCGGGCGAGCGCGCGCAGGATGGGCAGCGCGATGGTGTGGTCGCCACCCATCGTGAGCGGCTTGCAGTTCGCGGCCAGCACGGTGTCGTAGAACGCGCTGATGATGGCCACCGACTTGTCGATGTTGTAGGTGTTGATCGGCACGTCGCCCAGGTCGGCCACCTGCAACGCGTCGAAGGGCGCAGCCCCGGTGGCCATGTTGTAGGGCCGCAGCAAGGCCGACTCGGCGCGGATCTGGCGTGGCCCGAAGCGCGCACCGGCGCGGTTGGAGGCGCCGATGTCCAGCGGCACGCCGATGAAGGCGGCGTCCAGGCCGACGGGCGATGCAGCGGCCGGCAGCCGCATCATGGTGCCGGGGCCGGCGAAGCGCGGCATCGTGTTGCCGCCGAGCGGCTGGTTTTTCGCCTGGTTCTCGTGGCTCACGGCTTCGACCTCAACGCTTGCGGCCGCGCAGCCATTCCAGCACCAGCAGCAGGCCGGTCGTGAACAGGATCAGCAGTGTGGCCACGGCCGCGATGGTGGGCGAGATGTTCTCGCGGATGCCGTTGAACATCTGGCGTGGCAGCGTCATCTGCTCGGGGCCGGCCAGGAAAAGGGCGACCACCACTTCGTCGAACGAGGTCGCAAAGGCGAACAGCGCGCCCGAGATCACACCCGGTGCGATCACCGGCAGCGTGATGCGGAAGAAGGTCTCGAGCGGGCTCGCGCCCAGGCTCAGGCTGGCGCGCACGAGGTTGTGGTTGAAGCCCTGCAGCGTGGCGAGCACGGTGGTCAGCACGAACGGCGCGCCGAGCGCCGCGTGAACCAGGATCAGCGCGGTGTAGGTGTCGCCCAGGCCGATGTTGGCGAAGAACAGGTAGGTGCCGACGCCGACCACGACGATGGGCACCACCATCGGCGCGATGAGCACGCTCATCAGCAGGCCCTTGAAGCGGAAGTTCGTGCGCGCCAGCCCCACCGCGGCCATCGTGCCCAGCACGGTGGCGATGAGCGTGGCAAGCGGTGCGACGATGAAGCTGTTCTTCGCGGCGCGGCCCCATTCGGCCGACGAGAACAGGTTGTGATACCACTTGAGCGACCACGCCGGGATCGGGTAGACGAGGAACGAGCTGTCGCTGAACGAGAGCGGAATGATCACGAGGATGGGCATCAGCAGGAAGCCGAGCACGCCGATGCAGACCGCGCGCAGGGCGTACCAGCCGAGCCTGTCGAGCGCCGTGGTGTAGGCCGGAAACTGCGGCAGGAACCGGGTGAGCGTGGTCATCGTGTCGTCCTCAGCCGAGGCTCAGTTCACTGTTCGTCACGCGCCGGTACACCGCGTACAGCACCAGCGTGGCCGCCAGCAGCAGAGCGCCCAGTGCGCAGGCCATGCCCCAGTTGACGGTCACGTTGGTGTACTGCGCGATGTAGTAGCTCAGCATCTGGTCGTCGGGGCCGCCCAGCAGGGCCGGCGTCACGTAGTACCCGATGCTCAGGATGAACACCAGCAGCGCCCCCGCGCCGATGCCGGGATAGGTCTGCGGCACATACACGCGGAAGAAGGCCGCCAGCGGCGCACTGCCCAGCGAAACTGCCGCGCGCAGGTAGGTCGGCGGCACGCTCTTCATCACGCTGTAGAGCGGCAAGATCATGAACGGCAGCAGGATGTGCACCATCGCGATCACCACGCCGGTGCGGTTGAACAGCAGGGCGAGCGGCTGGTTGATGACATGCAGGCCGATGAGCGCGTGGTTCACCAGGCCCTCGGACTGCAGCAGCACGATCCACGCGGCCACGCGCACCAGGATCGAGGTCCAGAACGGCACCAGCACCAGGATCATCAGCACGTTGGCCGTGCGCGCGGGCAGGGTGCTGAGCCAGTAGGCGAGCGGGTAGGCGAGCACCAGGCACCACAGCGTCACCACGAGGCTGATCTCGAAGGTGCGCACGAGAATGCGGCCGAACGCGCGCTGCTCGGGTTCGACTTGCTCGACGGCGCCCTTCGCATCGCGCCGCAGGTCGACCGAGGTGAGCAGGTAGTCGGGCGTCCAGCGCGAGCCGTTCTTGGCAATGGCCTGCCAGTAGGTCGGCTCGCCCCAGCGCGCATCGAGCGCCAGCACTGCGGCCTTCAGGTCGGCGGCGCTCGTGGTTGCGGTGGTCTGCGGCAGCGGCAAGGCCTTGTAAGTGGCCATCACGAGTGAGCGCGCGCCGGGAACTTCGCTGTTCAGGCGGCGCGCCAGGGCGCCGGCATCGGCGCTGTCGGGCAGGCTCGCCAGGTCGCGTGTCAGAGCGGCGTAGGCCTCGGCGGGCGGCGTGCCTTCACGGTTCCAGCCGTCGAGTGCGGCGGCGGTTCGCGGCAGCGCATTCGCGACCTCGGGGTTCTCGACCGCGCGCTTGAGCAGCACGACGATCGGCACCAGGAACGTGAGTGCCAAGAACAGCAGCAGCGGCAAGGTGAGCGAAAACGCGCGCAGCTTGCGTTGCCTGTCGGCGCGCGCGAGCGCGTGCTGCAGAGCGCGCGGGTCGAGCGACGAGGCTGAGAGGGTGGCACTCATGGGGGATGGACGGGCCGCTTATGTTTCGTGTGCCCCCTCCCGCAAGGGAGAGGGAGGACCGCGTTACTGCGCAGCCCAGGCGGCGAAGCGCTTCTCCAGCTGCTCGCCCTGATCGGCCCAGAACTTCAGGTCGAACTGGAGTGCGTCGGCCGAGTTGGCGGGCGAGGTGGGCAGGTTGCCCAGCACCTTGGCGTCGAGCTTGGCGAGCGCCTTGGTGTTGGTCGGGCCGTAGGCGATGTTCTTCGCGTACTCGGCCTGCGCATCCGGCGTGCTGGCGAAGGCGATGAACTTGAGC
>JANXWV010000003.1 GCA_025350965.1 Rhizobacter sp. | reverse complement strand
GGTGGCTCGTCCGAGGGCAAGGAGCCTGTCAAGGCTGAACCCAAGCCGCAGCCCGAACCACGGGTCAGCACGACCGATCCCGAGGCCCGCGTGATGAAGATGGCCGACGGGGGCTTCCTCCCGGCGTTCAATGCGCAACTCGCGGTGGACGCGGCCACGCAGCTCATCGCCGCCGTCGCGGTGGTCAACACCGGCAGCGACATGAACGAGATGGTGCCGGTGCACGCGCAGATCGCGCAGCGCTACGCCCACACGCCCGAGCACTGGCTGGCCGACGGCGGCTTCACCAAGCTGCAGGTGATCGAGCAGGTCTCGGCGCGAGGCACACAGCCGGTGCTGCCGCCCCCGATGAGCCGCAACCCGGACATCGACCGGCTGGCGCCGAAGACAACCGACAGCCCTCATCTGGCGCAGTGGCGAGCGTGCATGGCCAGCGCCGAGGGCCGGGCCCTGTACCGCCAGCGCGGGGCGACGGTGGAGTGCGCCAATGCGAGCTGCGACGGCGTGGCCTGTACCAGTTCAACGTGCGCGGCTGGCCAAGACCCGCGCGGTGCTGCTCTGGCACACGCTTGCCCATAACCTGATGCGAATGGCGAGTCTGAAGATGGCGTTCCAAGCCTGAGCGAAGTAGTGCGGTGCTGTGCGTCGCTCGCCTCGCCAGCCTCACGCCGCCCAGGACAGCGCCGACGCCCCACACGCCTTCGACAACCGCGCGCTCGAACTCGCCCGACCGCAAACCACCTTCGTGCCTGGCCGACCGATCAACGTCGGGAAAAGTTGATTGGTTCACAGCTTCTCAGGCCACAAGTCCGCACGCGTGCCGTTCGGAGCGCTTCTACGAAAGGCGTGGCTTCGTCGCGATCAAATTCACGAACGGCCAGACAAGCAAAGACCGTTGCCCCGATGTTCTGTACGAACGCCATCGCCATGCCCAGGTCGGTGGCGCGCCAGGGCAATGCCTGGCCCGTTGATCGGCCTCAGCCTGCGGTGGTGCGCAGCAGCCGAAGACCGTTCGCGACCACCAGCAGGCTCGCGCCCATGTCGGCAAAGACCGCCATCCACATGCTTGCGTACCCGAACACGGCGAGCACCAAGAACACGACCTTGATGCCGAGCGCGAGGCTGATGTTCTGCCACAGCACCGCGTGGGTTCTGCGCGACAGCCGGATCGTCTCGGGAATGCGACTCAGGTTGTCGTTCATGATGACGACATCAGCCGCCTCCATCGCCGTGTGCGTGCCAGCGCCACCCATCGCGAACCCGATGTCGGCTTGCGCCAGAGCGGGTGCATCGTTGATGCCGTCGCCGGTCATCGCTGTCGCGCCGTGGCGGGCTTGCAAGCCCTTGATCGCAGCCAGCTTGTCTTCGGGCAGCAGGTTGCCACTGGCCTCGTCGATTCCGGCTTCCTTGGCGATGGCCTGGGCGGTCGCTTCGTTGTCGCCGGTCAGCATCACCGGCGTCACGCCCAAGGCTTTCAGCTCGGCCACCGCACAGCGCGCCGACGGCCGGATGGTGTCGGCCACCGCGAACAGCGCCAGCATGCCGGCTTCGCCCGCCAACAAGGTGACCGTGCGCCCGGCCGCCTCGAAGGCGCGCAGTTGCGCCTCGAGGGCCGGGCTGCATTGCTTGCGCTCTTCCACGAGCCGGTGGTTGCCAAGCACGAGCACCTGCCCGTTGATGCGCCCTTGCACGCCACGGCCCGGCAGGGCCACGAACTCGTCCACCTCCTGCGCCTCGGTGTCAATCACCTCGCCACGAAGACCAGCGGCAATCGCCTTGGACACGGGATGGTCGGAGCGGCCAGCCAGGCTCGCCGCGAGGCCCGCCAATCGGCTTTTGCCGGCCACCGAATCGACAGCAACGAACGCCACCAGCGTCGGCTTGCCCTCGGTGACGGTACCGGTCTTGTCGAAGGCGATGGCCTTCAGGTTGCGTGCTTCCTCGAGGTGAATGCCACCCTTGATCAAGATGCCGCGCCGCGCGGCCGCAGCGAGCGCACTGACCACCGTGACCGGCGTCGAGATGATGAGTGCGCAGGGGCAGGCGATCACCAGCAGCACGAGTGCCTTGTAGGCGGCGTCAAACCAGGTCCAGCCCATTGCCCACGGCGTGAGCAAGGCCACCGCGAGCGCCAGCACGAACACGGCCGGCGTGTAGACCGCCGCGAAACGGTCCACGAAACGCTGCGTCGGTGCGCGCGCGCCCTGCGCTTCCTCGACGGCGTGGATGATGCGCGCGAGCGTGCTGTTCGATGCCAGCGCCGTCACCCGAAACTCCAGCGCGGCCGTCTCGTTGATGGTGCCGGCGAACACGGGGTCGCCAACCGTCTTGTCGGCCGGAATGCTCTCGCCCGTGACGGGCGCCTGGTTGATGGCGCTACTGCCGGCCGTGACCATGCCGTCGAGCGGAACGCGTTCGCCGGGGCGGATGCGCACGATGGCCTCGATCGCCACGTCGCTGGCCGTCACCTGGGCCCAGGTGCCGTCGCTCTGCTTCACTTCGGCCTGCTCGGGCGCCAGGGCCAGCACGCCTTGAATGGCGTTGCGCGCGCGCTCGACAGAACGCGCCTCGATCAACTCGGCAAGGGCATAGAGTGCCATGACCATCGCCGCCTCCGGCCACTGGCCGATCACGAAGGCCCCGGTGACGGCAACAGTCATCAATGCGCTGATGTTCAGGCGCCCATGAATCAGCGCGCTCAACCCCTTCTTGTACGTGTCGAGTCCGGCCAGTGCAATGGCCGCCAGCGCGAGCGCCATGCCGGCGGCCTTGAACGGAAGCGTTTCCGGCGCTAGAAAGGCCAACGCTTCGGCACCGATGGCGAGCGCCAGGGCCAGTACCAGGCGTGCGATGCCGGAGCCCAGCCCGGTGTGCGGGTGGTCGTGCTCGTGCGCATCGTGCTCGTGCGCATCGTGATCGTGATCGTGATCGTGACCGTGCGCATGCACCGCGCCCGATGGCGCGGCACCTGGCGAGCCCGCCGCCAGCTGCGGATCGAACCCTGCGCGCCGCATCGCTTGCACTGCAGCGGGGAGCACCTCGGAGGCCGCGGTCAGCGTGAGGGTGCGCTGGCCAAGATCGAACCTCAGGCTCGCGATGCCCGAAACGCGGTCGAGCGCGCGCCGAATCTCGGACTCCTCGACCGCGCAATCCATGGTGGCGATTCGATACCGCGTGGCGCCGGCGGCGGTGTCGGTGTCGGGGCTGGCGTTGACGCTGGCGATCTTGTTCATGCCGGCATTTGAAACCCTGTAGCGGGTGTAGAGTCAAGCGGCATGAACGAAACAAGGCCATGCCCATGAAGATCGGCGAAGTCTCGACCGCCAGCGGTACGAGCATCGAAAGCATCCGCTTCTACGAGCGCGAGGGCCTGATCAGCGAGCCCGGCCGGAGCAACGGCAACTACCGCGTCTATGGCGACGAGCACGTGCAGCGCCTGGTGTTCATCCGCCGCTGCCGCTCGCTCGACATGGCGCTGGATGAAATCCGCGTGCTGCTGCGGTTCAAGGACGCGCCGAGCGCCCACTGCGGCGACGTGAATTCGCTGCTCGATGAACACATCGGCCACGTCACGAGTCGGGTTCAGGAACTTCTGGTTCTGGAGCAACAACTGTGCGCGTTGCGCTCGCAATGCCACTCGATCGAGTCAGGCGCGGACTGCGGCATCTTGAAGCACCTGAGCAGCGGCGCGGCCGACGCTCCCGTCAAAGCAAAGCCGCGTGGCGCCAGCCGCCGTCACCGTGCTGCCGTTCATGGGCGGCCAACGCGGCAGCCGGGCTGATTCAGACACGCCAGCGCTCGGGCCACCGCTGCGCTAGCCAGCGCGCCAGGCCAGCGTTCACGCGCTCCGGCTGCTCCTGCGCCATCCAGTGGCCGGACGCGACCGTGAGTTCGCTCAAGTGGTCGCAGTGGGCACGCATCGGCCCGGCCAGCGGCGAGCGCAGCGTCTCGCAGATGGGGTCGTACTGCGCATGGAAAAACAGCACCGGCATGGCGAGCCGCCCGCCGCTGGCGGCGCGCGCCGCGTAGTCGATGTTGCGCTGCGCGTTCATGTACCAGGCGTTCGGCCCGAAGAACCCATTGCGCGCGAGCGCGCTGGCGTACTGCTGCAACTCGTCTTCGCCCATGACCATCGGGTCGAGCGGTACATCCGGCGCCTGCCCGGCCTTGCCGAACCAGCCACCGCGCCTGCGCAGTGCCGCCGTCGGTGAAGGCTTGTTGACCGCCGCAGGGTCACCACGGCGGAACAGCGCCTTGACGGTGTTGCGTGGGTTCGCATCCAGCTCGGCGCAGGCACGCTCGAAGTGCTCCTCGTAGTGCAGCTGGTAGTCCCACGGACCGACCGGGAACGCATCGGCCGGGTAAAGATCGCGGTCGATCAACTCGATCAGGTTCTGCCAGGCCATGCCCTTCGGCACATAGGGCACGCACAGTGCAGCAACGCCCAGGCAACGCTGCGGGTGCTGCGATGCCAGGCCCCACACCACCGGCGCGCCCAGGTCGTGGCCGACCCACACGGCCGCCTCAGCGCCCTGCGCATCGAGCAATTCGATCATGTCGGCCACGCAGTGTTCGAGCGCGTAGTCGGCGTGTTCGCGGTACAGGCTGGACCGCCCGTAGCCGCGCATGTCGGGGGCGATGGCGCGAAAGCCCAGCGCGCCGAAGCAACTGAGCTGATGGCGCCAGCTGATGGACAGCTCGGGCCAGCCGTGCACGAAGATGATCGGCACGCCATCGGCGGGGCCGCAGGCGAGGTAGAAGGTTTCGTGCCGCGCACTGCGCAATACGTGCTCGGTGATCGGCGCGCTCATTGGAGTGCCTTCGTGCTGCGCACTGTGCTATGCGCCCTGGGGGCGGCCCGGCGCGCGCGTGGCACCGCGCCTTGAGACGAATGCAAGCCGTAATTCGCCGCCATGTCTAACCTCTCGTCGTGTCGTGGTGGCGGAGCATATGGCGAAGGCCGGCGCGAACGCCTAGGGCCTCTACCGTTGTCGCCCGGGTGCGGGCCGCTTAGGCTCGGCCAGTTCAACCGATTGCCCCACCCCAACTCGAACACCCGGAGCCACGATGTCCCCCACCGAACGAATCCCGCAGCCCAAGGGCGACCCGTTCATCGGCAACATGCGCACCGTCGATGGCGACGCACCCGTCCAGGGCTTCATGCGCCTGGCGCGCATTCACGGCCCGATATTCCAGCTCGACTTCGCCGGCAGCGCACTCGTGGTCGTCAGCTCGCAGGAGCTGATCAACGAACTGTGCGACGAGAGCCGCTTCGGCAAGCGCCTGTCCGGCGCGCTGAACAACATCCGCGACTTCGCGGGCGACGGCCTGTTCACCGCCCGCACCCACGAGCCGAACTGGGCCAAGGCGCACCGGCTGCTGATGCCGGCGTTCGGCCCGATCGGCATGCGCGGCATGTTTGATCGCATGGTCGACATCGCCGACCAGCTGGTCACGCGCTGGGAGCGCTTCGGCTCCGACAACGTGATCGAGGTCACCGAAGACATGACCCGCATGACCCTCGACACCATTGCTCTGTGCGCATTCGACTACCGCTTCAACAGCTTCTACCAGCGCGAGATGCACCCGTTCGTCGGCTCGATGGTCGACGCCCTGGCCGAAGCCGGTGCCCGAACCCGCCGCCCGGAAATCGCCAGCAAGCTGCTGCTGCGCACCCGCCGCGCGTATGAAGACGACGTCGAGCTGATGCGCTCGGTGGCCGACGATCTGATCCAGGAGCGCCGGCGCGACCCCGACGGCGCGCAGAAGAAAGACCTGCTCGGCCTGATGCTGCAAGGGCGCGACCCGGTCACCGGCGAGGGCCTGTCGGACGAGAACATCCGCTTCCAGCTCATCACCTTCCTCGTGGCCGGCCACGAGACGACCAGCGGGATGCTGTCGTTCGTGACCTACTACCTCATCAAGAACCCGCAGGTGCTGGCCAAGGCGCGCGCCGAGGTCGATGCGGTGATGGGCGACGAGGCGCCGCGCATCGATCACATCGGCAAGCTTCGCTACATCGAGCAGGTGTTGATGGAGACGCTGCGCATCTGGCCCACCGCGCCGGTGTTCACGCTGCGCGCGAACGAAGACACCGTGATCGGCGGGCGCTACGCGATCAAGCGCAGCGACACGGTGGCCGTGCTGATCCCGATGCTGCACCGCGACCCGGCGGTCTGGGGCGGCGATGTCGAGGCCTTCGATCCCGAGCGCTTCGCGCCCGAGGCGCTGGAGAAGCTGCCGCCCAACGCCTGGAAGCCGTTCGGCAATGGCGCACGGGCGTGCATCGGCCGGCCGTTCGCCATGCAAGAGGCGGTGCTGCTGGTCGCGATGATCCTGCAGCGCTTCGACCTGATCGAGCACGACCCGACGTACCAGCTCTCGGTGTCAGAAACACTCACGCTGAAGCCCAACGGCTTCCAGATCCGCGTCAAGCGGCGCGGCAGCTCGTCGTTCAAGGCGCGCAGCGCGGCGGCCCCGCAGGCCGCCCCATTGGCGGCACGGGCGGCGGCGCCGACACCGCGCAAGGCGGGTGAAGTGGCCACCCCGCTGCTGGTGCTGTACGGCTCGAACACCGGTTCGTCCGAGGCCTTCGCCCAACGCATTGCCAGCGACGCTGCGCCCCAGGGCTACGCAGCGCAGGCCGCCACGCTCGATGAGCACACCGGCCGCTTGCCCACCGACGGCGTCGTGGCCATCGTCGTGGCGTCCTACGAAGGCCAGCCGCCCGACAACGCGCGGCAGTTCATGGCCTGGCTCGACGCGCTGGCACCCGGCGCACTGGCCGGCGTGCGCTACACGGTGTTCGGCTGCGGCAACCGGCAATGGGCGCGTACTTACCAGCAGGTGCCCAAGCGCATGGACGCCGCGCTCGAAGCGGCCGGCGCCACGCGCATCAAGCCGCGGGGCGAAACCGACGCCAGCGGCGACTTCTTCGGCGCCTTCGACGAATGGTCGGCCAGCCTCTGGAGCGACCTGGCGCGTGCCCTGGGCAAGGAACTGCAGGAGGCCCCGTCGGGCGCGCGGCTGCAGGTGGAGGTCGTGAAGACCGGGCGCTCGGCGATCCTGCGCCAGGGCGACCTGCAGCACGGCGAAGTGGTCGAGAACCGCGAGCTGGTCAACATGAGCTCGGCCCTCGCCCGCTCGAAACGCCACATCGACATCGCGCTGCCGGCGGGCATGACCTACCGCGCCGGCGACTACCTCGCGGTGCTGCCGACGAACCCGCCGGGCAACGTGATGCGCGCGCTGCGCCGCTTCAACTTCGCGGCCGACAGCCACGTGGTGCTGCACCAGGCCGAAGGCAGCATCACCTCGCTGCCGGTCGGCTACCCGGTGAGCGTGGGCGAGATGCTGTTCCACTACGTCGAGCTGGCGCAACCGGCCACGCGGGCGCAGGTCACCGCACTCGGCGCTGCAACCAAGTGCCCGCCCGAGAAGGCCGAGCTGGAAGCCCTGGCGCAGGAAGAGACCTACAACCGCCAGGTGCTGGGGCGGCGCACCAGCCTGCTCGACCTGCTCGAGCGCTTTGCCTCGTGCGAGCTGCCGTTCGCCACCTTCCTCGAGATGCTGCCGCCGATCCGCGCGCGCCAGTACTCGATCTCGTCGTCGCCGCTCTGGAACCCGCAGCGGTGCACGTTGACGGTGGCCGTGGTCGATGCCCCGGCCCTGTCGGGCCAAGGCCAGTACAAGGGCATGGCCTCGTCGCTGCTCGCGGCGTGCGGGGCAGGCACACGCATCGCGGTTGCGGTGCGGCCGTCGAACACGCACTTCCACCCACCGTCGTCGGCGCTCACGCCGATCATCATGGTCTGCGCCGGCACCGGGCTGGCCCCGTTCCGCGGCTTCCTTCAAGAGCGCGCGGTGCAAGCCGCCAGCGGTCAGGCGGTCGGCCCGGCGCTGCTGTTCTTCGGCTGCGACCACCCCGATGTCGACCTGCTCTACGCCGACGAATTCCGCGAGTGGGAGGCGGCCGGCGTCGTCAGCGTGCGCGCGGCATATTCCGAAGCGCCGGAAGGCGAGGTGATGTTCGTCCAGCACCGCCTGTGGCAAGACCGGGCCGACGTGTCCGACCTGTTCCGCAAAGGCGCGCATGTGTACGTGTGCGGCGATGGCCGCCGTATGGCGCCCGCCGTGCGCGAGACCTTCGTGCGCATCTACCGCGAAGCCGTGGGTGCCACGGCGGACGGCGCCGAGCGCTGGGTCGACGCGATCGAACGTGATACCGGGCGCTACGTGTCGGACGTGTTCGTCTGACGGCCGGCTTCTGCGGGCATGCCGCCTGACTGCCCGTCAGGCGCAGCCGCCACCGCGCGGCAGGCGCCCTCGGCGATGCCCAGACAAGCGCGCATCCTCAGGGCGGGGTTGGTAGTTCATGGGCTCTCAAACACGGCGCGGATCGTGCCTCGGGTGAGCCGCGCCAGCGGCAAGGTCAGCGTGCTCGTTTGGTCGCGGCAGTGACTGCGCTGTTCCGGGGCTCGGGCTCTGACGTGACCACGCGCAGGCTCGTCTTGGCGGCCCGCCCGCGCCGTGCACTCGGCGCTGCGGTGGCCGCAGCCTTGGGGGCCGCACC
>JANXWV010000098.1 GCA_025350965.1 Rhizobacter sp. | reverse complement strand
GATCGCCCCGGGCGTGATCGCCCGCAAGTCGGTCGACCAGCCGATGCAGACCGGCCTGAAGTCGATCGACTCGATGGTGCCGATCGGCCGTGGCCAGCGCGAGCTGATCATCGGCGACCGCCAGACCGGCAAGACCGCCGTGGCGATCGACGCGATCATCAACCAGAAGGGTCAGAACATGACCTGCATCTACGTCGCCATCGGCCAGAAGGCGTCGTCGATCAAGAACGTGGTGCGCTCGCTCGAAGCCCACGGCGCGATGGAGTACACCATCGTCGTGGCCGCGTCGGCAGCCGAGTCGGCCGCGATGCAGTACGTATCGGCCTATTCGGGCTGCACGATGGGCGAATACTTCCGTGATCGCGGCGAAGACGCGCTGATCGTGTATGACGACCTGTCGAAGCAGGCTGTTGCGTACCGCCAGGTCTCGTTGCTGCTGCGCCGCCCGCCGGGCCGCGAAGCGTACCCCGGCGACGTGTTCTATCTTCACAGCCGCTTGCTGGAGCGCGCCGCGCGAGTCAACGCCGACTATGTCGAAGCGTTCACCAAGGGCGCCGTCAAGGGCAAGACCGGTTCGCTGACCGCGCTGCCGATCATCGAGACGCAGGCGGGTGACGTGTCGGCGTTCGTTCCGACCAACGTGATCTCGATCACCGACGGGCAGATCTTCCTGGAGACCTCGCTCTTCAATGCCGGCATCCGCCCCGCCATCAACGCCGGCATCTCGGTGTCGCGCGTGGGCTCATCCGCGCAGACCAAGATCATCAAGGGCCAGTCGGGCGGTATTCGTACCGACCTGGCGCAGTACCGTGAACTGGCCGCGTTCGCGCAGTTCGCGTCCGACCTGGATGAAGCCACCCGCAAGCAGCTCGACCGGGGCGCACGCGTGACCGAACTGCTGAAGCAGACGCAGTATTCGCCGCAGCCGATCAGCCTGATGGGTGCGACGCTGTTCGCGGTGAACAAGGGCTTCATGGACGACGTCGATGTCAAGAAGATCCTGGCGTTCGAGCACGGGCTGCACACGCACCTGAAGACGAGCCACGCCGCGATGCTGGCGAAGATCGAAGACACCAAGGCGCTCGACAAGGACGCCGAGGCCGAATTGACGACCGCGATCACCGCGTTCAAGAAGTCATTTGCCTGAACCCTGACGACCTCGAACAAGGACATTCGTCATGGCAGCAGGCAAAGAAATTCGCGGCAAGATCAAAAGCTTCGAGAACACGCGGAAGATCACCAAGGCCATGGAAATGGTCTCGGTCGCCAAGATGCGCAAGGCGCAAGAGCGCATGCGCGCGGCACGCCCCTACGCCGACAAGATCCGCAACCTCGCGGCCAACCTGGCCAAGGCAACGCCCGAGTACAAGCACCCGTTCATGGTAAAGAACGAAGCCGCGAAGACCGCAGGCTTCATCCTCGTCACCACCGACAAGGGCTTGTGCGGCGGCTTGAACACGAACGTGCTGCGCGCCGTCACGAGCAAGCTGAAGGAAGTGGAAGCATCGGGCCAGAAGAGCGAAGCGGTGGCCATTGGCAACAAGGGCCTGGGCTTCCTGAACCGCATCGGCGCGAAGGTGGTCTCGCACGCCACGCACCTGGGTGACAAGCCCACGCTCGACAAGCTCATCGGCCCCGTGAAGGTGCTGCTCGACGCCTACGCCGAAGGCAAGCTCTCGGCGGTGTACCTGTGCTACACGCGCTTCATCAATACCATCAAGCAGGAGCCGGTGGTGATGCAGCTGTTGCCGCTCTCGCCCGAGAGCATGGTGGCCGACAAGGCACCCGATGGCCAGGCCCACAGCTGGGACTACCTCTACGAGCCCGACGCCAACACCGTGATCGACGAGCTGCTCGTGCGCTACACCGAAGCACTGGTGTTTCAGGCGCTGGCCGAGAACATGGCCTCCGAGCACTCGGCGCGCATGGTGGCCATGAAGGCGGCCACCGACAACGCGGGCAACCTGATCGGCGAGTTGAAGCTGATTTACAACCGCACGCGCCAGGCCGCAATCACCAAAGAACTCTCGGAAATCGTTGCCGGTGCGGCAGCGGTTTGACGAACACCCGAACCTGAATTGAAGAGGATACGAACATGTCTGCAGTGATGACCGAAGGCAAGATCGTTCAGTGCATTGGCGCGGTGGTGGACGTCGAGTTCCCCCGCAATGCCATGCCCAAGATCTACGACGCCCTGAAGATGGAAGGCGGCCAGCTGACGCTCGAAGTGCAGCAGCAACTCGGCGACGGCATCGTGCGCACCATTGCGCTCGGCTCCTCCGACGGCCTGCGCCGCGGGCTGATGGTCACGAACACCGGCAAGCCGATCTCGGTGCCGGTCGGCCGCGCCACGCTCGGCCGCATCATGGACGTGCTCGGCGCGCCCATTGACGAGCGCGGCCCGGTGAGCCAGGAGCTCACCGCATCGATCCACCGCAAGCCGCCGAGCTACGACGAGCTGAGCCCGTCGCAAGACCTGCTCGAGACAGGCATCAAGGTGATCGACCTGGTGTGCCCGTTCGCCAAGGGCGGCAAGGTCGGCCTGTTCGGCGGCGCCGGCGTGGGCAAGAC
>JANXWV010000151.1 GCA_025350965.1 Rhizobacter sp. | reverse complement strand
GCAAATCCGCAGATACCGCTGGGGGACTCGGTGGCGCCGACGATGCCGGCGGAGCGGCTGGCAGCGCGGAGGCGCCGGCGGGCCGAGAGACAGCGACCGTCTTCATCGCGATCACGGTAGCCGACTTGACCGCCACCTGCTTCACCGGTGTGGCCGTCTTTGTTGGCGCCTTTTTCGCTGGCGGCGCGGCGCCGGCAGTTTTCTTCGCCGCAGTCTTCTTCGCCGGCACAGGCTTCGCCACTGGCCGCTTGGCAGCCGCCTTCTTGGCTACCGTCTTCTTCGCCGCCACCTTTTTGGCGGCAGGCTTGGTGGGGGCGCTGGCCTTCGCCGCCGGCGCTGGCTTCACCACGGTGCCGGCCTTGACCTTGCCATGTCCCTGCTGACGGACGGCGAAGCCCATGGCCTTCGCGTGTTCGAGCATCGGCTCGTAGCCCTTGTCGTTTGCAACGACGACGATGGCCGACGCCTGATTCTTCGACGCGATGTAGCCCGTGTAGAACGACAGGAGGAAGTCCAAAGCGTTCTTCCCGGTCTTGCTGATCGGCACCGCCGTCACATCGGCGCCGAACGACGCGAAGCGCCGTTCGATCTGCCGCTGATGCGGGCCATGGAACACCCACACCCGGCTCGCGTCGGGCACCAAGGCTCGGAGCTCCGCCTCGGTCGGCTGGACGTTCTCGTAGTCGAGCAGCACGTGTGTACCCGGCTTCGCAGCACGTACCGGCGACGCACGCGCGACAGCCCGCCTCGCCGGGTACTTCACAGCATTCCGCGCCAGTTTGTCCCGGACCGCTTGCGCGATGTCGATCTCGCTGTGGTCGGCGACCTGCAGCAGGTAGAGCAACACGTCAGCGACCTCCTCGCCAATGCGCTGCTTCGAACCAGCATCGTGGTGCGCAAGCTGCGAAGCCTCCGGTGTCATCCACTGGAAGTTCTCTGCCAGCGCCGCCGCCTCGACCATCAGGGCCGTCGACAGGTTCTTGGGCGTATGGAACGGCTGCCAGTCGCGCTCAGCAGCAAAGTGGCGCAGGTCGGCCTGCAACTCGGAGAGGTTCATCCTGGGGTCTCCCTCATTCTTGATCTCCACCCATCTTGCCAGCACCGACCAACGCCGCATGCACGCGCAGCCGGACAATCACGCGGTGATCCAGCCCGACGACACCCTGCTGCTCTTCGACTTCAGCGACCCGGCCACCGCAAACGACTGGGCCGCCATCGACGATCGCGTGATGGGCGGCATCTCGCGCAGCAGGATGCGACACGACTCGGCGGGACATGCCGTCTTCGAAGGCACAGTCTCGCTGGAGCGCAACGGTGGCTTCGCCTCCATGCGATCCAGCCCGAGCACACGAGGCAAGCCACACGCGGCAGCCTGCGTGATCGAAGTGCGCGGCGGCGGCGGCAAGCAGTTCAAGCTCAGCCTCCTCACCGACGACGGGTTCGACAGCGTGAACTACCAGACCAGCTTCGCGCCCGAAGGTGACGACTGGCAGACGATCCGTCTGCCGCTCGCGGCATTCGGCGCCAGCTTCCGCGGACGCGACGTGCCGAGCGCCCCAGCGCTCGACCCCGCATGCATCCGCCAGATCGGACTGATGATCGCAGCGAGACAAGCGGGAACCTTCGCGCTCGACATCCGGCGCCTCGGTCTCGTCTGAAGACAAATTCCGGACGCGACCGACAGCCGTTGAAGTCCGATTTCACCGGGCATCACGTGGCTCGTTCCCGCGAGCCATGGCTCTGGCTAGGGTTGCGCGGTGCTGATGCGGAGATACTCGCCCAGCGTCACGTCGCCGATGGACAGCGGCACGTGGATTCAGGTCGCACCGAAGGGGCTGACACTCTGGCTGGTTGTGACCAAAATGGGTCATCATGGTGCCACTATGCGGTTGCGAACCAAGGTTATTCTGCTTGCCGTCTTGCCTCTGGTCACGGCACTGGCGCTCATCGCGGTGGTTATCACGGTTGAGGAGAGCGACTTGGCGCGCCGCGAGCACGAGTTGGTCGAACGTGCCTACATGGATGCCCGGCGTGCCGAACTGCAGCACTATGTTGAGCTAGCGCTCAGCAACGTCGGGCCGCTGTACGACGACGCGCAGTCGGGTCCGCACAAGCGCGAAGAGGCGCTGCGGTTGCTGCGCTCGCTGGACTATGGCGCAGACGGGTACTTCTTTGTTTACGACCTGTCCGGGACCGTTCTGATGCATTCGCGGGAACCCGAACTGGTAGGCCGCAACCTTTGGAATCTGCGCGACGGCGCCAACCAGCCGACTGTGCAGCAACTGATCGAGCGAGCGCGTGCGGGCGGGGGTTTCGTGAACTACCAGTGGCGCAAGCCGTCGAATGGGCAGATGGCCGGCAAGCTTGGATACGTGGTTGCGCTCGAACGCTGGAACTGGATGGTCGGCACAGGGCTGTACCTCGACGATATCCGCGACACGCTCGCCCGCGTCGACGCGGGTGCACGGCGCAACATCGGCACGACGATCGCGTGGGTGGCCGGCATCGCGCTGCTGGGTATTGTGTTGATCAGCGCCGGCGGACTGACGCTGAATGTCAGCGAGTATCGCGTCGCTGACGCCAAGCTGCGCTTGCTGGCGCGTCAGATCGTGCAGTCCCAGGAGGACGAGAGAGCGCACCTGGCGCGCGATTTGCACGACGGTACCAGCCAGAAGCTGGTGGCGACCAAACTGCTGATCGAGTCAGCTGTGGAACACGCGCGCGCGGGAGGTTCTCCGCAGGATCTTCTGAAGAATGCGCTTGCGCGCCTGAACGACACGCTCAACGAGGTGCGGGGCATTTCACACCGGTTGCGCCCCGCGTTACTCGACACGCGCGGGTTGGCGTCCGCGTTGCAGCATCTGGGCGGCGAGGTCGCGCAGGCGAGCGGTATCGACATCACGACGCCAACTCAAGGCCAGTCGAGACAGTTGCCAGACGTCGTCAACACGGCGTTCTTCCGCATCGCCCAAGAGGCGCTCACGAATATTGTCAAGCACGCACGTGCGAGGCGAATTGAGGTCGCGCTCGAATTCGAGTCCAACGGCGATGTCGCGCTCCTGGTCACCGACGATGGCACCGGCTTCGATGTCGTGTCGGTGCAGCAGGATCCGCGCCGCGGATTGGGGTTGCGGAGCATGCGCGAGCGAATCGACGGCATCGGCGGTACGCTGCAGATCGAGTCGCGTCCGGCGCACGGCACCCAAGTCCAGGCACGCCTCAAGAGCGCCACGCTGATGCGCCTGCTGAGCCTAGAAACCGTGTCAGCAGGTATCGCGTTGTCGTCGCCTTCGGCGGCGCCGGCGGGGGAGGTCTCGACATGAACATGACGCCCGCCCGCCTTCTGATTGTCGATGACCACCCGATCGTGCGCGAAGGGTTAAGGGCACGGTTTGGATCTACTCCGCACATCGACGTGGTCGGTGAGGCGGGTGGAGCCGGCGAAGCCATTGAGCAGGTTGCCGCATGTCGGCCGAGCGTGGTGCTGATGGACGTTGGACTCAAGGGCGCCACTGGAATTGAACTGGCGGCCATGCTGCTGGAGCGGTACCCGATGCTCAAGGTGTTGATGTTCAGCGTCTATGACAACCCCGACTACGTCCAAAGCGCGATGCAAGCCGGCGCGAGCGGCTATGTGCTCAAAGACTCGCCGACGGCCGAACTCCTTGTCGCAATTGATGTCGTGATGCAAGGAGGGACGTACCTCAGCAACGGAGTTTCGAAACGCCTGGTTCGCGGTCAGGCCCAACGCCCGATGCTGTCACCCCGCGAGAGCGAGATTCTCAGCGCCCTGGGCCGTGGCGAGTCCAGCAAGCAAGTCGCCCGCGCGCTCGGCCTCAGCGTGCGTACGGTCGAGGCGCACCGGCAGAGTATCAAGCGAAAGCTTGACCTTGATGGGCAGGCCGAACTGATCAAGTACGCCGTTGAACACACACGCAGGCACGGCGCCGAATAAACATCTGCCCCGGGGTTGACCCTTAGGCAAAGCCACGCGGTCGAACGCGTAGTGCCGCGAATGCGCGGGTGAGCATCAGTCTCCAAAATTCGAAGGTGAGCCGCGGTACACAAGCGGTCAGATCCGAATCATCAGGAGACTCTCATGTCGAACATCGGTCGGCACCTCATCTGGCTCGCCGTCGCCGTGCTCGGTGCATTCGCACTCGGTACAGTTGCACTGGCGCGCGGCGAGGCCATCAACGCCCTGTGGATCGTGGTGGCGGCGGTCTGCGTCTACCTGATCGCATACCGCTACTACAGCCTGTTCATCGCAAACACGGTGCTCGGGCTGGACCCGAGCCGCAAGACGCCGGCGCATCGCCACAACGATGGCCTGGACTACGTGCCGACCGACAAGAACGTGCTGTTCGGTCACCACTTCGCGGCGATTGCCGGGGCTGGCCCTCTGGTTGGCCCGGTGCTGGCAGCGCAGATGGGCTACCTGCCAGGGCTGCTGTGGATTCTGGCCGGCGTGGTGTTCGCCGGTGCCGTGCAGGACTTCATCATCCTGTTCATCTCGACCCGGCGCGACGGACGCTCGCTGGGCGACCTGATCAAGCAGGAGATGGGCATGGTGCCCGGGCTGATTGCGCTGTTCGGCACCTTCATGATCATGATCATCATTCTGGCGGTGCTTGCGCTGATCGTCGTGAAGGCACTGGCCGAGTCGCCTTGGGGCACCTTCACCGTGGGCGCGACCATTCCGGTTGCGGTCTTCATGGGCGTGTACCTGCGCTACATCCGGCCCGGACGCATCGGCGAGATTTCGGTGATCGGCTTCGCACTCTTGATGCTGGCCATCTTCGGCGGCCAGGCGGTAAGCCACAGCGAGACTTGGGCGCCGCTGTTCACCTTCGACGGCAAGACGCTCACCTGGATGCTGATCGGCTACGGGTTCATCGCCGCCACGCTGCCGGTGTGGCTGCTACTGGCGCCGCGCGACTACCTGTCGACGTTCCTGAAGATCGGCACCATCCTCGCGCTGGCGATCGGTATCGTATTCGTCGCGCCGCAGCTGCAGATGCCGGCGATAACGCAGTTCGCGCAGGGCGGCGGTCCGGTGTGGTCGGGCAGCCTCTTCCCCTTCTTGTTCATCACCATCGCCTGCGGCGCCGTGTCGGGCTTCCATGCGCTCATCTCGTCAGGTACCACGCCCAAGATGATCGACAACGAAGGCCACATGCGCCTGATCGGCTACGGCGGCATGCTGGCCGAGTCCTTCGTCGCAGTGATGGCGCTTGTCGCAGCCTCATGCATCGAACCCGGCATCTACTTCGCCATGAACAGCCCGGCCGCGCTGGTCGGCTCGACGCCGGCCGCGGTGGCGCAGACCATTTCAAGTTGGGGTTTTGCGGTAACGCCCGAAATGCTCATGCAAACGGCCAAGGAGGTGGGCGAGACCACCATCCTCGGCCGTGCCGGCGGCGCCCCGACCCTGGCGGTCGGTATGGCGCACATCCTGCATCAGGTCCTGGGTGGGCCGGGGATGATGGCTTTCTGGTACCACTTCGCGATTCTGTTCGAGGCGCTTTTCATCCTGACTGCCGTTGATGCCGGCACACGCGCCGGGCGCTTCATGCTTCAAGACCTGCTGGGCAGCTTCGTGCCAGCGCTGGCGCGTACCGACTCGTGGCCAGCCAACCTCGTTGCCACCGCGCTCACGGTCGCGGCCTGGGGCTACTTTCTGTTCCAGGGTGTGGTCGATCCACTCGGCGGCATCAACACGCTGTGGCCGCTGTTCGGCATCTCCAATCAGATGCTGGCCGCAGTGGCGCTGATGCTGGGTACCGTGGTTCTGTTCCGCATGAAGCGCGAGCGCTATGCCTGGGTGGCCATGGTACCGGCCGCCTGGTTGCTGGCCTGCACGTTGACGGCGGGTTGGCTGAAGATATTCTCCGAGGACCCCAAGGTCGGTTTCTTGGCGCACGCCGCGAAGTATTCTGATGCGTTGGCGCAGGGCGTGCTGATAGCGCCTGCGAAGACACCGGAGGCCATGGCGCGAATCGTCTTCAACGACAGGCTCGATGCCGCGCTGTGCGCCGTGTTCATCTTCGTCGTTTTGAGCGTGTTGTTCTACAGCGTGCGCACGTCACTCGCGGCACGCGCGGCCAACCGACCGACCACGCGAGAGACGCCGTTCGAGGCCATGCCGGCAGTGGCGAAATGAGCGGCATGCGCGCTGTGTTGCAAAGGCTCGACGTCGCGGCGGGCGAAGTGGATCGCATGGGTCGCTACCTTGCTCAGAGCATGCGCCTGATGGTGGGCCTGCCCGACTACGGCAACTACGTCGCTCACATGGAAGCCACCCACCCGGGTGTGCCGCCGATGTCGTACGAGGCGTTCTTCCGCGAGCGGCAAGCGGCGCGCTACGGCGACGGTGGTGGCCGCGGGCCCCGCTGCTGTTGAGCGCTTGAGCGGGGCGTCGGCGCGCTGTGGCTGCGACGGACACCAATGCCGCGACGGGTGGTCAATGAGACCACGGCGTCATACATCAGAGGAAAAACGCATGCTCATCGGGGTACCGATCGAGACGGCGGCCGGGGAGCCACGTGTGTCCGTCACGACCGAAGTGGCCAAGAAGCCGAAAGCGCCGCGGCACACGATCAAAGTGCAGTGTCGCGCTCGCCGACATCGTCATCACCTCCGCGCCGATCCCCGGTCGCGCTGCGCCGACGCTGATCAGCGAGACCAACCTGTGCGCGCTGGCGACGGCCGACGCGAGCGCGCTCTACGCCCGCGACGTGCTTGTCTTCCTCAAGTGTTGTTTTGCCCACCTGATCGTGGATGGCATCGGTATTGACCCGCATAGCGACCCGAAAAGCGTAGCCATAGCATCAGGTCTTGGTCTGACCGGTCTTACCACGTATCCAGCATGACCCCAGATGGCGCCGACTGTGTGTTGGCGCCAGTTCGGCGACTGATTCGCTCAAGAACAAATCGGAGACACCCATGAACCTTGACGACGACATCGACCTTGGCGAAACCACTGAGTGGCTCGATGCCCTCGCCGCCGTGCAGATGCACCGGGGAGCGGCACGCAGCAACTACATCGTCAATCGGTTGGTTGACGAGGCCCGGCGCGCAGCCGTGTACGTGCCGAGCTCTCTGACGACGGCTTACCGGAACACGATCGCCCCTGAGCAGGAAGAAAAGTCGCCCGGTGACCGCGACCTCGAGCACAAGCTGCGCTCGATCATTCGCTGGAACGCGATGGCGATCATCCTGCGCGCCAACAAAGACAGTTCGGAGCTCGGCGGCCATATCGCCAGCTTCCAGTCGGCGTCCACGCTGTACGACATCGGCTTCGGCCACTTTTGGCATGCGCCGACCGAGCAGCATGGCGGCGACCTGCTCTTCATCCAGGGCCACTGCTCTCCAGGCATCTATGCCCGTGCCTTCCTCGAGGGCCGGCTGACCGAAGAGCAGTTGCTCGGCTACCGGCAAGAGACCGGCGGCAAGGGCCTGCCGTCGTACCCGCACCCTTGGCTGATGCCAGACTTCTGGCAGTTCCCAACCGTCTCGATGGGCCTGGGCCCGCTGATGGCGATCTACCAAGCGCGCTTCCTGAAGTACCTGCAGGGCCGTGGCCTGGCCGAGACCGCCAACCGCAAGGTCTGGGCCTTCATGGGCGACGGCGAAATGGACGAGCCCGAGTCGCTCGGCGCGATCTCGCTCGCCGGCCGCGAGAACCTCGACAACCTGATCTTCGTCATCAACTGCAACCTGCAGCGCCTGGACGGCCCGGTGCGCGGCAACGGCAAGATCGTGCAGGAACTGGAGTCGCTGTTCCGCGGCGCCGGCTGGAACGTCATCAAGGTACTGTGGGGCGGCGGCTGGGACAAGCTGCTCGCCAAGGACACGACCGGCATCCTGCTCAAGCGCATGGAAGAGTGCGTCGACGGCGAGTACCAGGACTTCAAGAGCAAGAGCGGCGCCTATGTGCGCGAGCACTTCTTCGGCAAGTACGACGAGCTGAAGGCGATGGTCGCCGACATGAGCGACGACGAGATCTGGGGCCTGACACGCGGTGGCCACGACCCCGAGAAAGTGTTCGCGGCCTATGCGGCCGCCGTCAAGCACACCGGCCAGCCGACGCTGATCCTGCCCAAGACCGTGAAGGGTTACGGCATGGGCGAATCGGGCGAGGGCCAGATGATTTCGCACCAGGCCAAGAAGATGACCGCGGACGCACTGCGCGGTTTTCGCGATCGCTTCCAGATCCCGGTGTCGGACGCCGAACTGGACACCGTCCCTTTCATCAAGCTGCCTGAGGACAGCCCCGAGATGAAGTACCTGCACGCACGCCGTGCAGCACTCGGCGGGTATCTGCCGCAGCGCAGGCGCAAGTCGACCGCGCTCGCGATCCCGCCCCTGTCGACCTTTCAGCGCCTGCTCGACAGCAGCGGCGAGCGCGAGATCAGCACGACGATGGCGTTCGTGCAGATGCTCGGCACGCTGGCGCGCGACAAGGTGATCGGCAAGCACGTCGTGCCGATCGTGCCCGACGAGTCGCGCACCTTCGGCATGGAAGGCATGTTCCGCCAGCTCGGCATCTACTCGTCGGTCGGCCAGCTCTACAAGCCGCAAGATGCCGACCAGCTGATGTACTACCGCGAAAGCAAGGATGGCCAGGTGCTGCAGGAAGGCATCAACGAAGGCGGCGCGATGTCGAGCTGGATCGTCGCTGCCACCTCCTACAGCACGAACAACGTGCCAATGATCCCGTTTTACATCTACTACTCGATGTTCGGGCTGCAGCGCGTGGGCGACCTGGCCTGGCTGGCCGGCGACATCCGCGCCCGTGGCTTCCTGCTCGGCGGCACCGCCGGGCGCACGACGTTGAACGGCGAAGGCCTCCAGCACGAAGACGGCCACAGCCACCTCATCGCGGCGACCATACCGAACTGCATCTCCTACGACCCGACCTTTGCTTATGAGGTGGTGACGATCATCCGTGACGGCATGCGCCGCATGTACGAAGACCAGGAGGACGTGTACTACTACATCACCCTGATGAACGAGAACTACCCGCACCCCGGTCTGGCAGATGCGGGCGAGGGAGCGGAAGTCGGCATCCTGAAGGGCTTGTACCTGCTGAAGGACGGCGGCAAGAGCGCCCCATCTGGCAACGACAAGGGCAACGACAAGGCCAAGGACAAGAGCAAAGCCAAGGGCCTGCGCGTGCAACTGATGGGCAGCGGCACCATCCTGCGCGAGGTGATGGCTGCGGCCGACCTGCTGAAGACCGACTTCGGTGTCACCGCCGACCTCTGGAGCGCCACCAGCTTCAACGAGTTGCGCCGCGACGGCATGGCCGCCGAGCGCTGGAACATGCTGCACCCGACCGAGGCGCGACGCAAGAGCTGGGTCGAGACCTGCCTCGAAGGCCATGAAGGCCCGGTCATCGCCTCGACCGACTACATGCGCAGCTACGCCGACCAGGTGCGCGAGTACGTGCAGGCCGCCGGCCGCCGCTACGTCGTGCTCGGCACCGACGGCTTCGGCCGCAGCGACTACCGCGTCAAGCTGCGCGAGTTCTTCGAGGTCGACCGCCACTACGTGGTGGTCGCCGCGCTGAAGGCGCTGGCCGACGATGGCGCGATCAAGGCCAGCGTCGTGGCCGACGCGATCAGCAAATACAAGCTGGACACCGAGCGCGGCGCGTCTTGGACCGTTTGAGAAGGCACCCCATGAGCATCGACATCAAAGTACCCGACATCGGCGACTTCAAGGACGTGCCGGTGATCGAGATTTTCGTCAAGGTCGGCGACACGGTGAAGGCCGAAGACCCGCTGTGTTCGCTCGAATCCGACAAGGCCACGATGGACGTGCCGTCGCCGCGCGGCGGCGTGGTGGAAGCCATCGCCATCGCCGTTGGCGACAAGGTCAGCGAAGGCAGCCTGATCATGCAGTTTGCCGCTGACGCTGACGTTGCCGCCGCCGACAGCGCCGCCGCCGCACCGGCCGTGGCTGTCAAGCCGGCTGTGATCGTGCCGCCCTCACCGGTGAGCGCGCCGGCCGGACTGGCCGAAGTGCGCGTGCCCGACATCGGCGACTTCAAAGACGTTCCCGTCATCGAGATCTTCGTCAAGGTCGGCGACACGGTGAGGGCCGAGGACCCGCTCGTCTCGCTCGAATCCGACAAGGCGACGATGGACGTGCCCGCGCCGCTGGGTGGTGTGGTGAAAGAGATCCGCATCAAGGTCGGCGACAAGGTCAACGAGGGCAGCATCATCATGTCCCTGGCGACAGGCAGTGCCGGCAGCGCGACTGCAGCCGCGGCGCCCGCAGCACCTGCGGCGCCGGCAGCAGCGCTCGCAGCACCTGCGGCAGCCGCAGGTGCCGCCGCTCCGGCGGTGGCCCCAGCAGCCGCAGCCGACGCCATCGACGAGGCCGCGTTCGCGCTCGCCTACGCCGGCCCGGCAGTCCGCAAACTGGCCCGCGAGACGGGCGTCGATCTCGGCAAGGTGAAGGGCTCGGGCGAGCACGGCCGCATCGTGCGCAGCGACGTCGAAGCCTTTGCGGCGGGCGGTGGCGCAACTTCTCCGGCAGCCGCTCCGAAAGCCGCGGCTGCACCCGCCTCCGGCGGAGGCGGCCTGGACCTGCTGCCATGGCCGAAGGTCGACTTCGCCAAGTTCGGCCCGATCGAGCGCAAGGAGCTGTCGCGCATCAAGAAGATCTCGGCCGCGAACCTGCACCGCAACTGGGTCGTCATCCCGCACGTGACCACCCACGACGAGGCTGACATCACAGACCTCGAGCAGTTCCGCGTGACGATGAACAAGGAGCTCGAGAAGTCCGGCGTCAAGGTCAGCATGCTGCCGTTCATGATGAAGGCGGCCGTCGCGACGCTGAAAAAGTTCCCCGAGTTCAATGCCAGCCTGGAGGGCGACAGCCTGGTGCTGAAAAACTACTGGCACATCGGCTTCGCGGCGGACACGCCGAACGGGCTGATGGTGCCGGTGGTCCGCGATTGCGACCAGAAGAACATCGTCGAGATCACCAAGGAAATGGGCGACCTGGCCAAGCTGGCGCGCGACGGCAAGTTGAAGCCCGACCAGATGTCGGGCGGCACCTTCACGATCAGCTCGCTCGGCGGCATCGGCGGCATCTACTTCACGCCGATCATCAATGCGCCCGAGGTCGCGATCATGGGTGTCTGCAAGAGCTACTGGAAGCAGCACTCGAGTGACGGCAAGACCTCGGCCTGGCGCCTGACGCTGCCGCTGTCACTGTCCTGGGACCACCGCGTCATCGACGGGGCCGCTGCCGCACGCTTCAACGTGCACTTCGCCAATCTGCTCGCCGACATGCGGCGCATCATGTTCTGAGGGATCTGAAGTCATGGCTCAACTCATGGAAGTGAAGGTTCCCGACATCGGCGACTTCAAGGACGTCGCGGTCATCGAGCTGATGGTCAAGGTCGGCGAGACCATCGCCGTCGAAACCGGGCTGATGATGGTCGAGTCGGACAAGGCCTCGATGGAGATCCCGTCCACGCATGCCGGCGTGGTCAAGGAGATCAAGGTCAAGGTCAACGACAAGGTCAGCGAAGGTTCGGTGATCCTGTTGATCGAGGCCGCGGGTGCGGTGGCAGGCGCGCCTGCACCGGGGCCAGCCGCTCCGTCGGCGGCTGCCGCACCTGCCGCCGCCGCACCAGCAGCAGCACCAGCGCCGATCCCCGGCGCTGCCGCATACAGCGGCAAGGCCGACCTTGAGTGCGAGGTGGTCGTCCTTGGCGCCGGACCCGGCGGGTACTCGGCCGCCTTCCGCAGCGCCGACCTCGGCATGAAGACCGTGCTGGTTGAGCGCTATGCGACTCTCGGTGGTGTCTGTCTGAACGTAGGCTGCATTCCGAGCAAGGCGTTGCTGCACACAGCCAGCGTGATGGAGGAGGTCAAGCACCTGCCCGATCACGGCATCAGCTACGGCCCGCCGAAGATCGACATCGACAAGTTGCGCGGCTTCAAGGACGGTGTCATCAAGAAGCTCACCGGCGGCCTGGCCGGCATGGCCAAGGCGCGCAAGGTCGAGGTGCTGACGGGGGTCGGTAGCTTCCTCGACGCGCACCACCTCGAGGTGGTCGCGGCCGACGGCAGCAAGAAGGTGGTGAAGTTCGCCAAGGCCATCATCGCCGCTGGCAGCCAGTCCGTGAAGCTGCCCTTCATGCCTGAAGACGAGCGCGTGGTCGACAGCACCGGCGCGCTGCTGTTGAAGGGCATTCCGAAACGCATGCTCGTCGTCGGCGGCGGCATCATCGGCCTGGAGATGGCGACGGTGTACTCCACGCTCGGCACGCGCATCGACGTGGTCGAGATGCTCGACGGCCTGATGCAGGGCGCCGACCGCGATCTCGTCAAGGTCTGGGAGAAGCTCAACGCGCCGCGCTTCGACAAGGTCATGCTGAAGACCAAGACGGTCGGCGCCAAGGCCACCCAGGCCGGTATCGAAGTCATGTTCGAGGGCGAGAAGGCACCCGCCGGCCCGCAGGTCTACGACCTGGTGCTGGTCGCGGTGGGCCGCAGCCCGAACGGCAAGAAGATCGGTGCCGAGAAGGCCGGCGTGGCCGTCACCGACCGCGGCTTCATCGAGGTCGACAACCAGATGCGCACCAACGTGCCGCACATCTTCGCCATCGGCGACATCGTCGGCCAGCCGATGCTGGCGCACAAGGCGGTGCACGAGGCCCATGTGGCGGCCGAAGTCGCGCATGGCGAAGCCTCGTTCTTCGACGCGCGGCAGATTCCGTCGGTGGCCTACACCGACCCCGAGGTCGCCTGGGCCGGCAAGACCGAAGAACAGTGCAAGGCCGAGGGCATCAAGATCGGCAAGGCGGTATTCCCGTGGGCCGCGTCGGGTCGCGCCATCGCCAACGGCCGGGACGAGGGCTTCACGAAGCTCATCTTCGACGAGGCGACGCATCGCGTGATCGGTGGCGGCATCGTCGGCACGCATGCCGGCGACCTGATCAGCGAGGTCTGCCTGGCCATCGAGATGGGCTGCGAGCCGACCGACATCGGCAAGACGATTCACCCGCATCCGACACTTGGCGAATCGATCGGCATGGCCGCCGAAGTCTTCGAAGGCCATTGCACCGACCTGCCTCCGCAGAAGAAGAAGTGAACGCGATGCCGCTGCAACTCGCCTTCGAAGAACTGGGTGAGGGCCCGCCGGTGGTGGTGCTGCACGGGCTGTTCGGCTCTGGCCGCAACTGGCGCGGCGTGGCCGGTGCCCTGGCAGCTCGGCACCGGGTCCTGTGCGTCGACCTTCGCAACCACGGCAAATCGCCGTGGATCGATTCGATGTCGTACCACGACATGGCAGCCGACGTGCTCGCGCTGATCCGAAGCGAAAGGCTTGATCGCCCTGTGGTGATCGGGCACAGCATGGGCGGCAAAACGGCCATGACGCTCGCTCTGGAAAGCCCTGAATCGGTCGGCCGCCTCATCGTGGTCGACGTTGCACCGGTGTCGTACGGCGACCGTCTCACGCCCTATGTGGAGGCGATGCTCAGCCTCGAGCCGCGCGCGGCCGCCGATCCCGGCGAGGCCATGCGCCATTTCGCCCAGCGGAACATTTCTGATGCGGCGGTGGTTGCCTTCCTGATGCAGAACCTGAGGGTTCGGAACGATCACTTCGATTGGCAACTCAACCTGCTTGCTATCGGCGCCGCGGTCCCCACGCTCTGCGGCTTTCCGCCCGAACTGGCCGCGCGCCGGTTCAATGGGCCCACGACACTCATCACGGGATCGTTGTCCGACTACGTGAGCCCCGCCGACCGCGCGGCATTCGTCGAACACTTTCCCAAGGCACAAACCGTGCAGATCGAGGGCGCCGGCCATTGGGTCCATGCCGATCGGCGAACCGAGTTCGTGGCAGCACTGGGGCTACTGAAAACGCCTCGTGCCGTGAGCCCATGAGCGACTTCTCGACCGCCCAGCGCGGCATGACCAAAACGGCGCGTATCCCCATCAAAGTGGTCGCAGCACCCGCCCTGGCCAAGCCTCAGTGGCTGCGTGTGCCACTGCCGAACAGCGCGACGTTTCGCGCCGTCAAAGGCGTGCTGCGCGAGCAGGGCCTGCACACGGTGTGCGAGGAAGCCTCGTGCCCGAACATCGGTGAGTGTTTCAGCAAAGGCACGGCCACCTTCATGGTGCTGGGCGACCTGTGCACGCGCCGCTGCCCGTTCTGCGACGTGGCCCATGGCAGACCTGTGCCGCCCGACCCGCAGGAACCGCACAAGCTCGCGCAGACGGTCGCGCAACTGGGGCTGGCCTACGTCGTCATCACCAGCGTGGACCGCGACGATCTGCGCGATGGCGGCGCAGGCCACTTCGCCGACTGCATCCGCGCCGTGCGCGAGCAGTCACCGCGCACCCGGATCGAGATCCTGACGCCGGACTTTCGCGGCCGGCTCGACGTGGCGCTCGACATCCTGGCGGCAGCGCCGCCGGACGTGATGAACCACAACCTGGAGACCGTCCCTCGCCTGTACCGCGAGGCCCGGCCAGGGGCCGAGTACAGCCATTCGCTGCAGCTGTTGCAGGCCTTCAAGCAGCGCTGCCCCCAGGTGCTCTGCAAATCCGGCCTGATGCTGGGCTTGGGCGAAACCGATCCCGAAGTGATCGACGTCATGCACGATCTGCGCCGCCACCAGGTGGACATGTTGACGATCGGCCAGTACCTGCAGCCGCGACCCGGCAATCTGCCGGTGCGGCGCTACGTGGCGCCGGACCAGTTCGCCGCTTTCGCGCAGGCGGCCCGCGACATGGGCTTCATGAACGCCGCCTGCGGACCGCTGGTGCGCTCCAGCTACCGAGCCGACGAGCAGGTCGATGCGGCGCGTGCAGGATGAAGCAGGGTGCTGAGCGCTCAGCCCCGCCCCACCGAGTGGTCATCGTGGGTGGCGGTGCGGGTGGCCTCGAGCTGGCGACACGCCTGGGCGACACGCTCGGCCGCCGGCGCCAGGCCGACATCACGCTGATCGACTGCAAGCGCAGCCATGTCTGGAAGCCCAAGTTGCACGAGATCGCTGCCGGCAGCATGGACATGAACGACCACGAGGTCAGCTATCTGGCGCAGTCGCACTGGCACCACTTCCGCTACCGGGTCGGCGCCATGACCGGGCTGGACCGCCAGCGGCGCGAGGTGCAGGTGGCGCCCTACCTCGACGACGAGGGCCGACAGGTGACGCCGAAACGCGAGTTCGGCTATGACACCCTGGTCATCGCCATCGGCAGCCAGAGCAACGATTTCGGCACGCCGGGCGTGGCCGAGCACGCCACCAAGCTCGAGACCTCGGACGACGCCCTGCGCTTCCATGCCCGCGTCGTCAACGCCTGCATCCGGGCTCATGCGCAGTCAACGCCGCTGCGGCCCGAACAACTGCACGTGGCCATCATCGGTGCCGGTGCCACGGGCGTTGAACTGGCGGCCGAATTGCACCGCACGACGCGCGAGATGGTCGCGTACGGGCTCGACCGGGTCGATGCCGCCAAGGACATCCGCGTCAGCCTCATCGAGGCGGCGCCGCGTGTGCTGCCCGCACTGCCGGAGCGGCTGTCGACAGCCACCGAAGCGCTGTTGCGCAAGCTCGGGGTCGAGGTACACACCGGTGCCAAAGTCGCCGAGGTGCAAGCCGGCAGCGTGCATCTGCACGACGGTCGGGTGCTGCCCGCCGAGTTGATCGTCTGGGCCGCCGGCGTCAAGGCGCCCGATGTGCTGGCGGGCATCGGCGGGCTGGAGAGCAACCGCATCAACCAGCTGGTGGTGCGGCCAACACTCCAGACCACGCGCGACGACAACATCTTCGCGCTCGGCGACTGCGCTGCCTGCGCCTGGCCCGAGGCCAACCAGGGCCAGGGCGGCTTCGTGCCACCGCGCGCACAGGCCGCACACCAGCAGGCCTCGCACACCCTGGCCCAGATCAAGCGAAGTCTGGCCGGAAAGCCGTTGAAGGACTACCGCTACCGCGACTTCGGATCGCTCGTCTCGCTGGGCGGGTTCAGCACCGTCGGCAACATGATGGGCGGGGCCGCTGGCGGTGGCCTGCTGGTCGAAGGCTGGGTCGCGCGAATGATGTACCTCTCGCTCTACAAGATGCACGAGCTGGCGCTGCATGGCCTGGCCAAGGTCTCGCTCGACACCTTGGCGCGTCTCATCGTGCGCCGCACCGAGCCGCACGTGAAGCTGCACTGACGCAGCCCCGTTCATCGAGGAATCGACATGCCCCCTTCCACCCCCGATCCGACCCGCTGGCTCACCGACCTGATGGCAGCGCAGCAGAAGTTTGCGGTGTCGCTGGCCTCGCCTCTTGCGCCTCATTCGGCGCCTCACTCGACGCCGGGCTCCGCGCCGGTCGTGCCGACCGGCATGCCATGGCAGCCCGCCGTCGACGCCATGACCGAATGGCAGCAGCAGACGACGCAGCAGATGACTCAACAAATGGCGTCGCTCTGGTCGGCGGCCATGCCGAGCCTGGCTGTGGGCGGTAGCGCACCAGGAAGCGCGTCGGCGCCCGACCGCCGCTTCGCGGCCGACGCCTGGCGCAAGGATCCGCGCTTCGAAGCGCTGACCCGCAGTTACCTGCATAGCTCGGAGCAGCTGCGCAACGCGCTCGCTGCCGCGCCGCTCGATGAACGCGCCAAGGCGCAGTGGGGCTTTTTGCTGCGCCTGCTGGTCGATGCGGCGAGCCCCGCCAACTGTCTGGCCACCAACCCCGAGGCGATGCAGGCAGCTGTCGAATCGGGCGGCGCGAGCCTGATGCAAGGCCTGCAACTCTTCATGCAGGACATCGCCAAGGGCCGGATCTCGATGACCGACGACCAGGCCTTCGAGGTCGGCCGCAACGTGGCCACCAGCCCCGGCAGTGTGGTGTTCGAGAACGAGTTGATGCAGCTCGTGCAGTACGCACCGACGACGGCCAAGGTGCACAAGCGCCCACTGGTCATCGTGCCGCCGTGCATCAACAAGTTCTACATCCTCGATCTGCAGGCCGACAACTCATTCGTCGGCCACGCGGTGGCGCAGGGGCACACCGTGTTCCTGGTGTCGTGGCGCAACGCCGGGCCCGAGCAGGGTCGGCTCACGTGGGACGACTACCTCGAGCAGGGCGTGATGAAGGCGGTCGAGGTCGCGCAGGCCATCAGCCGCGCCGACCGGGTCAACACGCTCGGCTTCTGCGTCGGCGGCACGCTTTTGGCCAGTGCGCTGGCGGTGCTGGCCGCACGCGGCGAGGACCGGGTTGCCAGCCTGACGCTGCTGACCGCGATGCTCGATTTCTCGGACACCGGCGAACTCGGCCTGATGGTGGACGAGGCCTCTGTCACGAAGCGCGAGCGGGCCCTCGCCAAGGGCGGCCTGCTCAAGGGCCGCGAGCTGGCGCAGGTGTTCGCTGCGCTGCGTGCCAACGACCTGATCTGGCCCTACGTGGTCAACGGCTACCTCAAGGGCCAGGCGCCGCCCGCGTTCGACCTGCTGTTCTGGAACGGAGACGACACCAACCTGCCGGGGCCGATGTACTGCTGGTATCTGCGCAACACCTACCTCGAAAACAAGCTGCGTGAGCCCGGCGCCACCGTGCAATGCGGCGAACCGGTGGACCTGGGTGCGCTCGAGTTGCCGACCTTCATCTATGCCTCGCGCGAAGACCACATCGTGCCCTGGCAGACCGCCTACAAGAGCACCGAATTGCTGGGCGGGGACTTGACCTTCGTGCTCGGCGCGAGTGGCCACATTGCCGGCGTGATCAACCCACCGGCGAAGAACAAGCGCAACCACTGGGTCGGCGAGATCGCACCCGATGCCGAGGCCTGGCTCGCGAACGCCCGCAGCGAGCCTGGCAGCTGGTGGCCGGCCTGGGACCGTTGGCTCAAGTTGCATGCCGGCGCGATGGTCGCCGCCCCCAAAGCCGCTGGCAATGCCCTGCACACCGCGACAGAACCCGCCCCCGGGCGCTACGTCAAGGCCAAGGCGCCTTGACGCGCTGCAAACATCACCCTCACCCTGCCCTCAAGGAGAAAGTCCATGAAAGAAGTCGTCATCGTCGCCGCCGCCCGTACCGCCGTCGGCAAATTCGGCGGCAGCATCGCCAAGGTGGCGGCACCCGATCTGGGTGCCATCGTCATCAAGGCGTTGCTGGCGCGCGCCGGCATCACCGGCGACATGGTCGACGAGGTCATCCTCGGCCAGGTGCTCACGGCCGGCAGCGGGCAGAACCCGGCCCGCCAGTCGGTCATCAAATCGGGGCTGCCCCATGGCGTGCCGGCCTTCGTCGTCGGCAAGGTCTGCGGCTCGGGCCTGAAGGCCACGCACCTGGCGGCGCAAGCCATCCTGTGCGGCGATGCCGACGTGATCATCGCCGGCGGCCAGGAGAACATGAGCGCCTCGCCGCATGTGCTGCTGAACTCGCGCGACGGCCAGCGCATGGGCGACTGGAAGATGGTCGATTCGATGATCACCGATGGCCTGTGGGATGCCTACAACCTGTACCACATGGGCACCACGGCCGAGAACGTGGCCAAGAAGTACGACATTTCGCGCGAACAGCAAGACGAGTTCGCCGCCGCGTCGCAGAACAAGGCCGAGGCCGCGCAAAAGGCCGGCAAGTTCAAGGACGAGATCGTCCCGGTCGAGATCGTCTCGAAGAAGGGCACGGTCACCTTCGACAGCGACGAGTTCATCAAGGCCGGCACGACGGTCGATTCGCTTGCCGGCTTGCGGCCGGCCTTTGACAAGGCCGGCACGGTAACGGCCGGCAATGCTTCGGGGCTGAACGATGGTGCCGCGGCGGTGTTGATGATGTCGGCCGAGAAGGCCGCATCGCTCGGCCTGAAGCCGCTGGCGCGCATCAAGGCGTATGCGTCGGCCGGCCTCGACCCTACGATCATGGGCATGGGCCCGGTGCCGGCCTCGCAGCTGTGCCTGAAGAAGGCCGGCTGGGCTGCCCGGGACCTCGACCTGATGGAAATCAACGAGGCCTTCGCCGCCCAGGCCTGCGCGGTGAACAAGGAGATGAGCTGGGACACCAGCAAGATCAACGTCAACGGCGGCGCGATCGCCATTGGTCACCCGATCGGCGCGTCGGGCGCGCGCATCCTGGTCACGCTGATCCACGAAATGATCCGCCGCGATGCCAAGCGCGGCCTGGCTTCACTGTGCATTGGCGGCGGCATGGGCGTGGCGCTGGCGATCGAGCGCTAGCCCACTCAACACTTTTCAACCCTCGATCAAGGAGACAAGACATGAGCAACACACGTGTGGTTCTGGTGACCGGTGGCATGGGCGGCCTGGGTGAAGTCATCTCGACCAAGATGGCCGCCGCCGGGTACCGGGTGGCGGTGACGTACTCGCCGGGCAACACCAAGCACGCCGAATGGGTGGCCGGCATGAAGGCGCAAGGACACGACATCACGGCCGTGCCCTGCGACGTGGCCGACATCGATTCCTGCGCCACGGCCGTGGCCGCCGTGGTCGCCAAATTGGGCACGGTCGACGTGCTGGTCAACAACGCCGGCATCACCCGCGACATGACCTTCAAGAAGATGGACAAGGTCAACTGGGACGCCGTGATGCGCACCAACCTCGACAGCCTGTTCAACATGA
>JANXWV010000150.1 GCA_025350965.1 Rhizobacter sp. | reverse complement strand
GAACGCGCCGCAGGTGATCGAGCGCACGCTGTCTTCGCAGCCCGGCTGGGGCGCGCTCGACCTCGCCCGCCTCACGCTCTCGATGGACCGCCCGGTGCTGCCCGCGCCGCACCAGATCGCGCTCGACCTGTTCGACTCGGTCTTCGGCTGGCCGCTCGATTCGCCGCGCAACCTGCTGTTCCATGCAGGCGTGACGAGCGCGGCCACGCTGCTCGGCTTCGCGCTGGGCAGCGCACTCGGCGCGCTGCTTGCGGTGGCCATCGTGCACTCGCGCACGCTGGAGCGCAGCCTGTTTCCGTGGGTCATCGCGTCGCAGACGATCCCCGTGCTCGCGATCGCGCCGATCGTCATCGTGATCCTCGGCAGCATGGGGATGACGGGCACGTTCCCGAAGGCGATCATCTCGATGTACCTTTGCTTCTTCCCGGTCACCGTGGCGCTCGTCAAGGGCCTGCGCTCGCCGGGCGTGCTGGAGCTGGAGCTGCTGCACACCTATGCGGCGTCGAAGGCGCACACGTTCTGGATGCTGCGTGTGCCGGCCTCGCTGCCGTTCCTCTTCCCTGCGCTGCGGGTGGGCATTGCGGCGGGGCTGGTGGGGGCCATCGTCGGCGAACTGCCCACCGGTGCGCAGGCCGGCCTGGGCGCGCGGCTGCTCACCGGCTCGTACTACGGCAACACGGTGCAAATCTGGTCGGCGCTCGTCATGTCGGCGCTGCTCGGGCTGGCACTCACCGCGTGCGTGGCACTGGCCGAGCGCAGCCTCACGCCGGGGGGACGGCGGTGAGCACGGCGGCCCTCGTTACAGCGTTCGCGCTGTCGCTGCTCGTGGCGGTGCTGAGCGTGCGCCGGCTCGCGGCTGTGGATGAACGCAACGCCATCGGCCGGCTCGGCACGCCGCTGCTGTTCGGTGCCTGGGTGCTCGCGTTCTGGGAGGCGCTCACGTGGGCCTTCGACGTGCCGCGCGTGCTGCTGCCTGCGCCGAGCCTCATCGCGCAGTCGCTTGCGAACGGCAGCGGCGTGCTCGCCGGCGACTTCGTGCAGACGGTGCTGCACTCGGCCCTGATCGGCCTGGTGGCGGGCTGCGCGCTCGGCTTCGCGACCGGCGTGCTGATCGATCGCAGCCCGTTCCTGCAGCGCGGCCTGTTGCCGCTCGCCGCACTGGCGAGCAGCGTGCCGCTGGTGGGCATCGCGCCGATCATGGTGATGTGGTTCGGCTTCGACTGGCACTCGAAGGCCGCGGTCGTCGTGCTCATGACGTTCTTCCCGATGCTCGTGAACACGCTCGCCGGCCTGGCCGAATCGGGCGCGATGGAGCGCGACCTGATGCGCTCGTACGGCGCGGGCTACTGGCGCACGCTGGTCGCGCTGCGCATCCCGGTGGCGCTGCCGTTCGTGTTCAACGCGCTGAAGGTCAACTCCACGCTGGCGATGATCGGCGCCATCGTGGCCGAGTTCTTCGGCTCGCCGGTCGCCGGCCTGGGCTTTCGCATCTCGACGGAAGCAGCGCGCCTCAACATGGGCCTGGTGTGGGCCGCCATCGTGGTGGCGGCGGTGGCAGGCTCCTTGCTGTACGGGTTGCTCGGCTGGGTCGAGCGCCGCGCCACGTTCTGGCATCCCTCGATGCGCGGCAGCCGTTGATGCTGGCAGACTTGTCTTTCCCCACGCCGCAAGGCACAACCTCCGGAGCTTTCTGATGCGTAAAACCTCTCTCCTGCTCGCGCTGGCCCTCGCCGGCTTGGCCGGCACCGCCGGTGCCGCCGACAAGGTCACGGTGCAGCTCAAGTGGCTGCCCCAGGCCCAGTTCGCCGGCTACTACGTGGCCGCCGCCAAGGGCTTCTACAAGGATGCCGATCTCGACGTGACCATCAAGCCCGGCGGCCCCGACATCGCGCCCGCGCAGGTGCTCGCCGCCAAGGGCGCCGACGTGACGGTCGACTGGATGCCGAGCGCCCTGGCCGCGCGCGAAGCCGGCGTGCCGATGGTCAACATCGCGCAAATCTACAACCGCTCCGGAATGATGCTCACGTGCAAGAAAGCCAGCGGCGTGACGACCGCGAAAGACTTCAAGGGCAAGACGCTGGGCGTCTGGTTCGGCGGCAACGAGTA
>JANXWV010000113.1 GCA_025350965.1 Rhizobacter sp. | reverse complement strand
GGCGGCAAGGTCAAGGTGCCCACGGCGGCCGGCCTGGGCGTGGAGCTCGACATGGCCGAGGTCGACAAGGCCCACCAGCTCTACCTGCAACACGGCCTGGGCGCGCGCGACGATGCGGTTGCGATGCAGCACCTGATCCCGAACTGGGCGTTCGACCCGAAGCGGCCCTGCCTGCTTCGTTGAGCGCACAGCCCGCGCGCCGCAACCCGCTGAAGGCACCGACACACCATGACCCTGCCCACCCCCTACCGTGCCTTCCCCAACGGCTTTCGCGCCGACCTGCGTGCGCGCAAGCTGCTTATCGGCTGCTGGTGCTCGCTGGCCAACCCGATCAGCACCGAGGTGCTCGGCGTGGCCGGCTTCGACTGGCTGCTGCTCGACGGTGAACACGCGCCCAACGACATCACCACGCTCGTGCCTCAGCTGATGGCGCTCAAAGACAGCGCCAGCGCGCCGGTGGCGCGGCCGTCGTGGAACGACACGGTCGAGATCAAGCGCCTGCTCGACAGCGGCTTCTGCAACTTCCTGATCCCGTTCGTTCAAACGGCCGAAGAAGCGCAGCGCGCGGTGGCTGCCACGCGCTACCCGCCGCAGGGCGTGCGCGGCGTGTCGGTCGCCCAGCGCGGCAACCGCTACGGCACGGTGGCGGGCTACTTCGAGGGCATCAACGCGCAGATCTGCGTGATGGTGCAGATCGAGAGCCTGAAAGGCGTCGACGCGGCCGCGGCGATCGCCGCAGTCGATGGTGTCGACGGCCTCTTCATCGGCCCCTCCGACCTGGCTGCCGGCCTCGGCCACCTCGGCAACGCGAACCACCCCGACGTTCAAGCCGCGATGACCCAGGTGTTCGACGCCGCCATGGCGGCCGGCAAGGCGATCGGCATCCTCGCGCCGGTCGAGGCCGACGCGCGGCGCTACATGGCGATGGGCGCCACGTTCGTGGCCGTGGGCAGCGACCTCGGCGTGTTCCGCGCCGGCACCCAGGCGCTGCGCGACCGCTACCTCGCCTGACGGCGCGTGCCGCCGGCTCCGGCCGGGCGGCAGCGCGTCACGCGGCTGTGGCTGCGGCGCCTACGGAGCGCGCGGCAATCGCCGCAAAGCACCGGAACGCAGCCGATAGCTGCTGCGTGACCGCGGCTTCTCCCCGAGACTGCAGAATGCACTGGTGGTCAACGGCTGGCCAGCCGCTCAACTCAGTCTCGGAGACAACACCCATGGACTTGATCTGGACCGTTCTCATCGGCTTCATCGCCGGCCTGGTGGCCAAGATGCTCACGCCCGGCAACGGGCCAGCGGGCTTCTTCCTGACCGCCGCGCTGGGCATCGGCGGGTCTCTTGCCGCCACCTACCTCGGGCGGTTCGCCGGGCTGTACAGCGCGGGCCAGTCGGCCGGCTTCATCGGCGCGGTGGTCGGCGCTGCGCTGCTGCTCATCGGCTACCACTTCGTCGCGAAGAAGTAAGCGGCGCTCGCTTCACCACCCCACCCCAAGGACACCCCATGAGCTTCGACCTCGGCAACCTCTTGCAGCAATACATTGGCGGCGCCGGTTCGCCCCCCGGCAACGTCAATGATCACTTCGACGCGGCGGCACAGAACGCCTCGCCCGACCTGCTGAGCCAGGGCCTGTCGGCACTGTTCCGCTCAAGCGAGACGCCGCCCTTCGGCCAGCTGGCAGGGCAACTGTTCGGTCAGTCGAACCCGACCCAGCAGGCCGGCATGCTGAACCAGTTGATCGCAGGCATGGGCCCGGGCGTGCTGGCGTCGTTGATCGGCGGCGCTGGCGGCGGCAGCGGCCTCGGCGCGATCCTCGGCCAACTGACGGGCGGCGGTAGCAACGCCAGCGTGTCACCGGCCCAGGCATCGACGCTCACGCCCGACCAGGTGCAGGTGATCGCAGCGCATGCCGAGCAGCACAACCCGGGCATCGTCGACACGTTGAGCAGCTTCTACGCCGAGCACCCCACGCTCGTGAAGACGCTGGGCAGCGCGGCGTTGAGCATTGCGCTGGCGAAGATGGCGCAGCACTCGCGCGCGGCCTGATGCCGGCCGGTCTCCCGGGGTCGGCGGCTGCAGAGCGCTGAGGGCGGCGACGGGGGCGAGATGCGGGAGAAGGCGCGGGAGAACGTGCCGGAGAACGTGCTGGAGAAGGCTGCGCCAAACACTGTCCGGCACACTCCGTGCTCGCAGCCCGACCCTCCACCCTTCCACCGCCCCGCCCATGACCCCGACCCCCCGCAGCGCCGGCGTGCTGCTGCACATCACCTCGTTGCCCGGCCCGCATGGCGTGGGCGACCTTGGCCCGGCGGCCTACCATTTCATCGACTGGCTCGCGAGCGCCGGCCAACGCGTCTGGCAGGTGCTGCCAACCACGCCCATCGGCCCCGGCAACTCGCCGTACCAGAGCGTCTCGGCGTTCGCCGGCAGCCCGCTGATGGTGGCGCTGGAGCCGCTGGTCGAACACGGTTGGCTTGAACCAAAGGCCCTGCCCGACGGCGGGTTCGACAACGCGCGGGTCGACTTCGAGCGTGTCGCGCCATGGCGGCTGGCGCAACTGCACGCGGCGGCACTCGGCTTCTTCGAACGCGCCACGCCCGACGAGCGCGCCGCCTACACCGCGTGGTGCGCCGCGCAGGCCGAATGGCTGGACGACTACACGCTCTTTATGGCGCTGGAAGCCGCCCATGGCGGCGCGTCGTGGTGGGACTGGCCGGCGCCGTTGTGCACCCGCGAGCCGCAGGCGCTGAGTGCCGCGCGCGCCGAGCACGCCGCCGAGATCAGCCTGTGGCAGTTCGTGCAGTGGTGCTTCGACACGCAGTGGGCCGCGCTGAAAGCGCATGCCAATGCGCAAGGCGTGGCGCTGATGGGCGACCTGCCAATCTTCATCGCCCAGCACAGCGCCGACTGCTGGGCCCGACCCGACCTGTACGAACTCGACGCCGCATTCCAGCCCACGGCCGTGGCCGGTGTGCCGCCCGATGCGTTCACTGCCGAGGGCCAGCGCTGGGGCAACCCGCTGTACCGTTGGGACCGCATGGCCGCCGAGCACTACGCCTGGTGGGCCAAGCGCGTGCAGCGCGCGCTGGTGCAGGCCGACCTGTTCCGCATCGACCACTTCCGCGGCTTCGCGGCCTACTGGGAGGTGCCGGCCAGCAGCCCCACGGCGATGGTCGGGCGCTGGGTGCCAGGGCCCGGGCAGGCCTTCTTCGATGCGCTCGCGGCCACGCTCGGGCCGCTGCCCATCGTGGCCGAAGACCTGGGGATCATCACCCCCGATGTGACCGCGCTGCGCGACGGCTGCGGCTTCCCCGGCATGCGCGTGCTGCAGTTCGCCTTCGGTGGCGACGCCGCGCACGGCTACCTGCCCCACAGCTACGCCGCGAACACGGTCGCCTACACCGGCACGCACGACAACGACACCACGCTCGGCTGGTGGCATGCCGCCACCCCGCGCGAGCGCGAGTTCGCCGCCGCCTACCTGGACGCGACCGAGCAAGACATCCACTGGGCCTTCATCCGCGCGGCCTGCAACTCGGTGGCGCAGATGGCGATCTTCCCGATGCAGGACGTGCTCGGCCTGAACGGCGCGCACCGCATGAACCTGCCCGGCACCGGCATCGGCAACTGGGGCTGGCGCTTCGACTGGCCGATGGTCGGCGCCGAGCCCGCGCGGGTGCTCGGGTTGATCACCGCCGCCAGCGGGCGCGGGCCGTTCGAGTTGCTGCGGCTGCCGAACGGTTGACGCTCAGGTGGCTGATCCGCCCGGCATCGAATCGAGCGCACGCGCCGCGCCGGCGAGCGACGGCGCCACGTTGGCGTCGATCACGAAGGTGGGTATCGAAGCCAGGTAGTCGCGAAAGCGCCCCTTGGCTTCGAAGCGGGCGCGGAACGGCGAGGTGTCGAACCACGCGCCCAGGCGCGGCACGATGCCGCCACCGATGTACACACCGCCCTGCGCGCCGAGCGTGAGCGCCAGGTTGCCGGCCACGCTGCCCAGAAAGCCGCAGAACATCTGCAATGCCTCCAGGCAAATCGGGCTGCTCGCATCGAGGGCCTGCCGCGTCACGTCGGCGGGCGTGGCGGCCGGGCTGGGCGTGATGCCGTCAACCTCGCACAGGGCCAGGCACAGGTCGAGCAGGCCTTGTCCGCTGACGACACGCTCGGCCGAGGCGTGGCCATAGCGCCGGCGCAGCACCTCAAGCGCAGCGAACTCGCGCGCCGTTTCCGCCGCGAGCGTCACGTGGCCGCCCTCGCCTTGCAGGGGCAGATAGATGGGCGGGTTGGCATTGCCATCGCCAAAGTTGCCGACATCCCCGTCGTCGTCGCGCATGCGGTACCACGCATCGGCGTCGTCACCGCGAGGCACCAGCCCCGACACGCCGAGCCCGGTGCCCGGCCCGAGCACGCCGATGGCCGAGCCGGTCACCGCCGAGCCGCTGCCCACCTGGCGCAGCGCGCCCGCGTCGAGCACCGGCACGGCGAGGGCCAGGGCTGTGAAGTCGTTGATGACGAGCAGGCGATCCAGACCCAGGCGCTCGCGCAATGCGCGCTGGGAGAAGGTCCAGTGGTGGTTCGTCATGTGCACCGCGTCACCGGTGATCGGCGTGGCGATGCCGATGCCGCAGGTCGGTGGCACGCCGAGCGCTGCGCCCTGCAGGTACGCACGGATCGCGTCTTCCAGCGTGGCGAAGTCGGCGCAGTGCAGCGTGCGCACCTGCTCGATGGGCGCAGTGCGGTCCGCCTGCCAGCCGAAGCGCGCGTTCGTGCCGCCGATGTCGCCGAGGAGCCGCGCGGGTGGGATGGGTTGGTTCATGAGCGCGCGGCGCACGAGCGGTGGCGCATGGGGCGGAGCAGGGGGCAAAGAGTCATGCCGAATGCTAGCGAGCGCGCAGCCAAAGCGAAACGGGCGTCGCGGTCGATGTGCAAGAGCCTGCCGCCGAGCAGCCCTCGGGCAGTTCGGCGCTAGAACGCGACCTGGTCGCCACCTTTGAGCGCGAGCATCTCGCGCGCCTCGGCCGGTGTGGCGATCTCGAAGCCGAGCTCTTCGACGATGCGGCGGATCTTGGTCACCTGGGCCGCGTTGCTTTCGGCCATCTGGCCGCGGCCGAGGTAGACGCTGTCCTCCAAGCCGACGCGCACGTTCGCGCCCATCACCGCGGCGTAGGTCAGCAGGCTCATCTGGTGCCGGCCGGCGCCGAGCACCGACCAGTGGTAGTCGGCTCCGAACAGCCGGTTCGCCGTCTCGCGCATGAAGGTCACATTCTGCGGGTCGGGCCCGATGCCGCCGAGGATGCCGAAGATCGTCTGCACGAAGAACGGCGGCTTGACGAGGCCGGCATCGACGAAGTGCGCCAGGTTGTAGAGGTGGCCCACGTCGTAGCACTCGAACTCGAAGCGCGTGCCGCAGCCCTCGCCCAGGTCTTTGAGGATGTGGCGGATGTCGCGGAAGGTGTTGCGGAAGATGATGTCTTCTGTGCCTTCCACGTAGGCCTGTTCCCAGTCGTACTTCCAGTCCTTGATCTTGGCCGCGACCGGGTGGATGCTGAAGTTCATCGAGCCCATATTGAGCGAGGCCATCTCGGGCTTGAAGCGCAGTGGCGGCGCGAGCCGGTCGGCCAGCGTCATCTTGGTGCTGCCGCCGCTGGTGATGTTGATCACGGCGTCGGTCGCGGCCTTGATGGGTGCAAGGAACTCGGCGAACACCTCGCAGTCGGCGCTCGGGCGGCCGTCTTTCGGGTCGCGTGCGTGCAGGTGCAGGATGGCGGCGCCGGCATGCGCTGCGTCGATGGCCTGCTTCGCGATGTCGGCCGGGGTGAGCGGCAGGTATTGCGACATCGTCGGCGTGTGGATGGCGCCGGTGACGGCGCAGGTGATGATGACCTTGTTGGGTTTGCGTGCCATGGGCTGAGCCTCGTCGGTTGCCGTGTGTCGATGGGTTGGGTTGTTGCGGCCTAGCGGCCTTCGGCCGCGTTCATGGCCTTCAGGTGCGCGAGCACGCGGGCGCGCAATTCGGCTTGTTGTTCCGGCGTCCAGCTTCTGAAGCCGCGCCCGCTCTTCATCCCGAGGCGCCCTTCACCGATCAACTGCGCGAGGTAGGGCGACGGGCCGGGCGTGCTGTCGATCGCGGGCAGCACGGTTTCGTGGATCGCAAGCGTGAGGTCGATGCCCACCAGGTCGGCGTTCTCCAGCGGCCCGAGCACCGGCAGGCGGCGGCCGAAGCTGGCCTTCACCACCGTGTCGACGGTCTCGGCGCTGCACACGCCTTCGGCCACCAGCGCAACGGCCTCGCGCCACAGCGCGTGCTGCAGGCGGTTGCCGATGAAGCCGGGCACGTCTTTCTCGACCATCGCCGGCGTCTTGCCCACCGCCGCGAGCAGGTTGAACATGTCTTGCGCCACGGTGGGGTCAGTCTCGGCCGTCTTGATGACCTCGACCAGCGGCACGAGAAACGGCGGGTTCCACCAGTGCGTACCGAGTGCCCGGCGGCCCGTGGCCAGCCCACGCATGATGTCGGTGATCGGGATCACAGACGTGTTGCTTGCCAATGTGCAGTGCGCCGGCACCAGCGTTTCGAGCTCGGCGAACAGTTGCTGTTTGAACGCCAGGTTCTCGGGGCCGGCTTCGAACACCACGTCGACGCTGGCCACCGCGTCGCGCATCGCTTCGACCGGGTGCACGCGGTCGGCGGCCGAGGCATCCTGGCCCAGATCGACGAGGTTGCGCCGCACCCGGTCGCGCAGCGACATCAGCGCGTCGGCGCTCGGGTCGTACACGGTGACGAGGTGGCCGGCCAATGCGAACACCTGCGCGATGCCGTGGCCCATGAGGCCTGCGCCGATCACGGCGATTTGCTGCTTGTCGTTCATCGGTACGGCCGCGCTCTATCCGGCCGTGTAGCCGCCGTCGGCATACACGGTGTGCCCGGTGTGGAAGTCGGACGCGCGCGACGCGAGGAACAGCAGCGGGCCGGCCAGATCAGCCGGCTCGCCCAGGCGACCGAGCGGAACGCGCGCCAGGAAACCGGCCCGCACGGCGTTCGCTTTCTCGTTGTCTTCGAACATCCACGCCGTGAGCGGCGAGCGGAACACCGTTGGCGCGATCGCGTTCACCGTGATGCCGTACTTGCCCCATTCGCAGCCGAGCGCCTTGGTCAGGCCGTCGGTCGCCGCCTTGGACGCGCAGTACGCGGTGTAGCCGGCCGGGTGGCCGAGCTTGCCGCGTGCGGAAGAGACCAGCACGACTTTGCCGCCGCGCCCCTGCGCAATCGCCACCTTGCCGAAGGCGCGGCTGATGAGCCACGCGCCGGTCAGGTTGCCGTCCATCACGGCCTCGAAGCGCTCGAGCGACATCTCGGTGACGGGGCATGGGTCGTTCAGGCCGGAGCCGACGACCAGAATGTCCACGCCACCGAAGGCCTCGACGGCGCACTGGATGATCGCGTCGCAGTCGGCCTCGGTGTTGGGGCGCAGCGCGATGGTCGCGGTCTCGGCGCCGAGTGCCTTGCAGGCGTCGTTCGCTTCAGTCAATGCCTTGGCATTGCCGGCGGCGAGCACGACCTTGGCGCCCGCGCCGGCCAGCACCTGTGCCGCCAGCGCGCCGAACGCACCCGAGGCCCCGGTGACGATCGCCACCTTGCCGCGAATGTCGAACAGCGAGGCGGGGTTCCTGAGCCAGTCGGTGGTCATGTCGGCCCCTTGTCTCACTGGCCGGTTTCGATGCGGTACTGCCCACTCGGGTCGACGATGGCGACCAGCCGCACGATGCAGCCATCGCCCTTCGTCCAGCGCCAAGGGAAGGCTGCGAACGTCACCCGCTTGCCCGTCACCTTGTCCAACTCCCC
>JANXWV010000035.1 GCA_025350965.1 Rhizobacter sp. | reverse complement strand
CGCGGTTGATGCCGCACCGCCTAAAATCGGGGCCCAGCACTCCTGCTGGCTGCACCGAAGGAACGCCCCGTGGATTTGAAGTTACCGATCGTCATGCACGACGAATTGACAGAGTCGGTGATCCGCTCGACCGGCATGCTCGATCTGGCCAGCGGCGAGATCCGCAGCGTCACCTTCGAAGACTACGACCAGGACGTGCGCGGCCTGCCCGCCGAAGACGAGAACTACGAGTTCACCTCGGGCACGCTGTCGAACGGCAAGAAGGAAGTCGAGTTCCGCGTCGAGGTCGACGTGGTGTCGGGTCACTACAGCGTCACGCCCAGCGAGCTGCTCGAACTGAAGGGCCGCGCCGCCAAGCTGTTCACCGCCGTGCCCGGCGCCGAACCCACGTCGGTGATCGAGCCGCGCAAGCCGCGCCCGCCTTCCAAGGCGCGCCGCTAGGCCCTGGAGCGCCTGCCTCATGAAGCAAGTGCTCGACGTCGGCCTGCCCGAAATCGGCCAGCCGTTTTCGTGGGCCGTGAAGGCGAGCGGCTCGATGCTCTTCACCGCGCACGGCCCGGTGCGCACCGACGGCAGCATCGACACCGGCACCATCGACGCGCAGGCGCGCCTCACGTTCGCCAACCTTGCGCGCACGCTGGTGGCCGCCGGCGGCACTCTGGCCGACGTGACGCAAGTGCTGATCTACATGACCGACATCGCCGACATGAAGGCCATCGATGCGGTCTACCGCGAGTTCTTCAGCGCGCCCTACCCGAACCGGTCCAGCGCCGCCGTGGCCGCGCTGGTGGTGCCGGGCATGAAGCTGGAGATCGTTGCTTACGCGATGCTGGCGGCCGGCTGAATGCAGGGCTGAATGCACCGCCGCAACGCGCGCAGGGCAAGGCTCGTAAGAAGGGCCGCAGCGCCGCGACTGACCCCCACGTTTTCCGTTCGAAAAGGCTCGCCATGATTCACCCCACCTCCGCCATCGAAACCCCCCGCAGCTCACGCCGGCTGTTCACGCTGGCCAGCGTGGCCGCGGTCGGCTGCGCGCTGCTGGCTACCCTGCAGCCGCTGCGCGGCGTGGCCGGCGAAGCAGCGGTCAAGATCCCGCCACTCGCCGGTGAGGCCGTGGCCGAGCCTGCGGCCGGCAACGCCATTGCCGTGTTCGCCGGGGGTTGCTTCTGGGGCGTTCAAGGCGTGTTCCAGCACACCAAGGGCGTCGTGCAGGCGGTGTCGGGCTACAGCGGCGGCGCCAAGGCCACGGCCGTCTACGAGCTCATCGGCTCGGGCATGACCGGCCACGCCGAAGCGGTGCAGATCACCTACGACCCGAAGCAAGTCACGTACGCCCAGTTGCTGCAGATCTACTTCAGCGTCGTGCACGACCCGACCACCCTGAACCGCCAGGGCCCGGACCGTGGCACGCAGTACCGCTCGGCCGTGTTCTTCACGAGCGACGCGCAGAAGGCCGCCACCGAGCGCTACATCGCGCAGCTCGATGCGGCCAAGGCGTTCCCGGCCAAGATCGTCACGCAGGTGACGCCGCTCACCGCGTTCTACGCTGCCGAGGCCTACCACCAGGACTACGCGACGCTGCACCCCGACTCGGGCTACATCGCCACCTTCGACCTGCCGAAAATCGCCAACCTCAAGTCCGTGTTCCCGCAGTGGTACCGCGACGACCCGGTGCTGGTGGTGGCGCGCGCGAAGGTCGCGAAGGGCAGCTGACCCGCGCTGGCCGCCAGGCTGCCCGGCGGCGCTACGCGCCGGCGTGGCGCTCGATCACCGCCATCACCGCGTCCAGGTCGGTGCTGGCAAGCTGCAAGCCGAAGCCGTCGGCAAGCACATCGGCAAACTCTGCGCGCGTGGCGAGCACGCGTTCGTCGGGCACAGCCGTTTGCGGCTGGCGCAGCGCGAGCTTGTCGTTGAACAGCGTGAGCCGGCCGCCGCCGTGCTGCGCGCGGCCGAGCAGCAGGTTGTTGCGCAGCAGGCCGCTCGGGTGCGTGGCAACGAACCAGTTGCCCATGACGAAGTCGATCGCGCGCGGCTCGCTCGGGCCGATCAGGTAGCAATCGCTCCAGCCTTCGTGCAGCATCGTCTGCATCAGCAGGTCGCCATGCGCCTGCGCCACGAAGCGGTACATGCCGCTGGCTGCCGCCTGTTCGGCGGTGCTGTGCAAGGCCAAGGGCGCCAGCGGCGCGAGCCCGCCGAAGCCCACGTCGACGAGGTAGTCGACAGCCTGGAGCGACACCACCAGCGCCATGTGCGTGCGCGGCGTGGTCACGTCGGCCGGCACCCCGGCACGCACGCGCGCCTCAAGTGCACGCACCGTGAAACCGATGTGCACGAGCGCTGCCATGAACAGGCTGTTCTGCTCGAAGCAGTAACCGCCGCGGCCGCTGCTCCCACTGCTCCCACTGCACACCAGCTTGTTTTGCAGCGCCGCGAGGTCGAGCCGCGGCACGCCACCGGCGAGTACCTCGATGTTCTCGAACGGCAGCACGCGCGTGTGGTGCGTGACGAGCGCGCACAGCACATCGAGCGTGGGCGCGAGCGGCGCACGCGTTTCGAAGCCGATGCGCCGCAGGTAGGCGCCAAGGTCGAACGGCGACGTACTCATCGCCACCCGCTCGATGCTCAGCTCGCCATCGAATACGGCCCGCCGCGTTCCAGTGCGCGGCGGTAGGCCGGGCGCTGCTGAAAGCGCTTGACCCACGCGTCCATCGCCGGGTAGGCGGCGCGCAGGCCGCGCGCTGCCTCGCCGACGAAGCTCATCTGGATGTCGGCGCCGGTGAGCGCGTCGCCCACCAGCCAGTCGCGGCCCTGCAGCGCGTGGTCCACGTAGCCGAGGTGGTTCTTCAGCTCGCCGTCGATGCGTGGCGCCAGCGGCGCGCCGGCGTCGCCCAGGCGGCCCACGTACATCTTCAGCAGCAGCGGCAGCATGGCCGAGCCTTCGGCGTAGTGCAGCCACTGGTTGTAGGCCTCGAACTCGGGCGAGCCCGCCGCCGGCTGCAGGTGCGCTCCCCCATGGCGCCGGATCAGGTAGTCGATGATGGCGCCGGACTCGATGATGGTCAGGCCGCCGTCTTCCAGCACCGGCGACTTGCCCAGCGGGTGCACTGCCATCAGCTCCGGTGGCGCCAGCCGGGTGGTGGCGTTGCGCGCGTGGTGCTTGATTTCGTACGGCACGCCAAGTTCTTCGAGCAGCCAGAGCACGCGCTGCGAGCGCGATTCGTTGAGGTGGTGGACGACGATCATTTCGGGCCTTCGGCAGTGGGGGTCGCCGGATTATGGCGAGCCAACCCATGACCCACCCCGCCTCCATGCGCCCGCCCACACCGGCCTGCGCCGGCCAGAGACCGCACGATGTGCGTCGAGCCTGGCCTGCGATTTCGCGAATCGCGCCCCGGCTTCGCGAACTGCTGCGCTAGCCGCCCGACCGTTTGCGACATTCGGTTTCCACCAATGCAAGCTGCCGGCTCGACAAGCCGACACGAGGAGTTCGCATGAAACCCATCCCCAATTCAACGGCAACCCCGGCGCGCACCAACAGCCAGCATTCGGCAGCGGACGAATCAGCGAGTTCGGTGGCCACGCCGCGCCGGAGCAACGCCCGGCTGACCACCCGTTCATTCGACGACACGGTCCAGGTTCGCCACTTCTACAGCACCCTGCCGGCCTCACTCAGCGATTCCGGTGCGGAGGCGGTCCCCCTGCGCAACGTCGCGCCTCTGGAAGGCCCGCGCGCAGGCGGGCGGCGACGGCCGCAGGCTGCCCCGGCCGCCGCGCACCCCGCACCGCCGGCAGCTGCAGCCGCCGCGCCCGCGCTGTCGCGTTGGGACGCCAGCAGCCCCGCGCAGCGCGCCGGAGCGGCTGGTGTCGCGCCGCCCCGGCGTCCTGCCCAGGGTGGCGCTCCCGTGCCGGCTGCCAGGGCTGCGCTGACGCGTTCCGTCAGCGATTCAGCGCCACGCGCGCCCGCCAGACGGCCGGACCCGGACGACGACAGCACTTCGACTTGAACGGCATGAAAGCCCATGCCGGGCCGGCGCGCCGGGTTGGTGCCGTGAGACGCCCATTCCAACGGCTCCGGCCATGACCGGGGCAACGGCAGGGCCTTGACCGCCGGCCCGGCAGGGCGCAACCGTCGGTTAACGTGGCGCCATGTTCCCCGGGCTCACCGCCACGTACTGGCTCACGCTGCACGGCATCGTCACCATCGGTGCGGTGCTGCTGTACGTCGTCACCTCCCACGTGCTGCGCCAGCGCCGCCACCCGACCGCCGCCATCGCGTGGGTGCTGTTCATCCTGCTCGTGCCTTACCTGGCGTTGCCGGCGTTCTGGACCTTCGGCTCGCGCAAGCAGGCGCGCCCGCGCATCACGGCCTTGCGCATCACGCCGCCGGCCCCGAGCGACACCCAGCCCGAAGCCGCGTGGGCCGTGCAGACGGCGCTGGCGCTCGGCCAGCCCGCGCCCGCCGCGTTCGACGACCTGCACCTGCATGCCGACGGCAGCGCAGCGTTGCAAGCCCTCTGGGCCACGCTCGACGGCGCCCGCCACACGCTCGACATCTGCACCTTCCTGATCGGGCGCGACGCGGTCGGCGCCGAGCTGATCGCGCGGCTCGTGGCGAAGGCCCGCGCCGGCGTGGGCGTGCGGCTGATGATCGACGGCCTGGGCCGCATCATGGCCGGCAGCCCGAGCCTGAAGCCACTGGTGGCGGCGGGCGCGCAGGTCACGCGCTTCGTGCCGCCGCTGCACTCGCCGCTGAAGGGCCGGACCAACCTGCGCGATCACCGCAAGATGGTGATTGCCGATGCCGGCGAAGCCACCGCGCGGCTGTGGAGCGGCGGCCGCAACCTGGCCAGCGAATACTTCACCGGCAGCGCCGCAGCGCCGCCCTGGCGCGACCTGAGCTTCGACCTGCACGGCGCACTGGTGGCGCAGGCGCATGAACTCTTCGAGCACGACTGGGCTTTCGCGAACGGCCGGCGTCTCGCACCCGCGCTCGACTCGGCGGATTCAGCAGTGGCGCCCGACGCCCCCGACCGCGCCGTGGCCGTGAGTGACGCCGCCGCCGCGAGCAGCGCCCCGGCCGGCGCGCAGGTGGTGGCGTCCGGCCCCGACCAGATCGACGACACCGTGTACGCGCTGCTGCTGACCGCCGCCTACCGCGCGCGCCAGCGCATCGCCATCGTCACGCCCTACTTCGTGCCCGATGCGGCCCTGTTGATGGCGCTCGGCATGGCCGCGCGGCGCGGCGTGGTGGTCGACCTGCTGGTACCCGCCCGCTCGAACCACGCGCTGTCCGACGTGGCGCGGCGGCGCGCCTTGCGCACCCTGGCCGACGCGGGCGGGCGCGTCTGGCTCGCCCCCGGCATGCTGCACGCCAAGCTGGTGGTGGTCGACGACGTGCTGGCGCTTGCGGGCTCGGTGAACATCGACAGCCGCAGCCTCTTCCTCAACTACGAAATGATGTTGGCCTTCCACGACGCAGCGGTGGTCGAGCGCTTCGCGCAGTGGTTCGAGGCCGAGCGCACGCTGGCGCAGCGCAGTGTGCCCAAGCAGCCCGGCTTGCTGGGCGACGTGGCCGACGGGCTGGTGCTGTGGCTGGGGTTCCAGCTTTAGCGAACGACGACCTGCGCAAGCGCCGCCTTACAGGTGCAAGGCCGTCAGGCTCCACACGATGACCACGAGTTGCACGCGGTGGTCACGAACATTGCAGACGTGGAGATCATGGCGGCGTAGATGGCTGCAGGCGTCGGGTTCTCCGGCGCTATGAAGTGCGGCAGGGGCAGCGCAGCAGGGGGTTCATGTCGGCTCGCTTTCAGGTTCGTCGGGCAGTCGAGTCTGATGTCGCAAAGTTTGGCTTCACTTTATCTGCGAGCAGTGAATGTTCTGCCGGAGTGCCGTCATGCGGGTCGGTCATTGGAGCCACCCGCTACGCCGCGGCCGCCGCTCTCTCGCGGTTCAGCGCCAGCAGGCGGCGCAGGATTTCCTCGTCGGGCATTTGCGGCGTGTAGTCGGCCCAACCGTAGGCGGCGGCCACGGCGGCGTCGAGCGCTTCATGCACTTGTGCGAGCTAGGCCGGGCGCTCGTTGTAGAGCTTGGTGAGCGTGCGCTGCGCGAGCTGCTTCTCGAAGCCCTCACGCGGGAGGATGCGGTCGGGGTAGGGCGAATGGTCCATGCCGAGCGGCACGACTTCGGGCTCGCGGCGCGTCCACTCCGGGGGGTTGAGCCAGCGTTCGCGCAGGTCATTGAGCGCCTTCGCGGCGCGGGCTATTGCCTCGGCGTGCGGGCGCACGGCGGGCGGCAGATCGGCCGGGATCACGGCGCCGTCGGGGAGAGACTCGGTGCGTTGGTGGGCGGTGTCGGCGGGGGTGAGGCCGGCGGGGAAGGCGTAGGTCTCGAAGCAGGACGTTGGCGTGTAGCGCGGGCGATCCTCCAAAGAGGAACCCATGCGCAGTGACCACAGTTCATGCAGACGCGTTTGAAGCAGGCCAAAGCTGGTGTCGTCAGCGCGCGCGACGGTGATGAGCGCCTGGTCCGGCGACGTTGTGATGGGCAACCACACGAAGAAACGGTACTTGCTGTGTGCGACGGTGGCGATGAAGCGCAGCAAGACCCTCATCGCGGCACGCATTCCAGGACGCGGCTCCGCGAACCGCCACCAAAACTTCCGATAGGCCTCCCGGTTGTTTGCAAGCCGCTCCGCTTTGACGTGTTGCACGACGTATCCGAACGGCTTCTCATAGAGCGCAGCCTCGGTCTCGGTCATGCTGATGCCGAAATCGATGATCCATTGCGCCTGAGGACGGCGGCTCAGCTCGAAGCCATTTGCCCATGGCTTCACGACATCGCTGTTCGGCTGTCCATTCGGGTTCGGCAGCTTCAGCCACTCGCGCGCCAGCGCCGCGTCGATTTCGAACTTCGCCTTCTTCGATGCGCCTTGAAAGCTCGCACCGATGTTGGCGGCAAGCGTCGCGGCCTGGCTCACATCGAGTGAGTCGCCGGCGACGGACGGAGCTGTTAGGTCGGCGTAAATCTGCGGCACCGCCTGCGCGTCAAGCGAGCTGCCTTCGCCGCGACCAAAGCATACGAGCGACACACGCACCGCAGCGCCGTCGTTGACCCAGGCTTCATCGCTCCATGCGTCGAAGATGCGGCTGTCGCGGTTGATGGCCTCCAGCACCGTGCGATTCGCGCCGCCGCGGATCGAGTTTGTCGCCACCAGCCCGGCTGCGCCCAAGCCTTGGTGCTTGATCGAAGTGAGCGCCTTGTCGAACCAGTAGCACACGAGGTCGGAAGCCCCCGGTACGCGCGGCGCAAATGCCCGGTCCAGTGCCTCGACGTAAGCATCGCCGAGTTCGCGCCGCTTGCGGCCGACACCCACAAACGGCGGGTTCCCAATCACCACGCTCACCCTCGGCCACGCCGCCTCGCTGCCATCCGCATTCATCAACGCGTCGCGGCATTCGATCTGGTCGAGCGGGTCGAGCACTGGGTCCACCTTGAACGGGTAGCCGTGCTGCAAACGCCATTGCAGCTCGCCGATCCACACCGTCACACGCGCCAGTTCAGCGGCGTATTCGTTCAGCTCGATGCCCAGCACGTTCGCCGGGCTGGTGTACGAATCGACCTGGCGTTGCAGGCCCAGCGCTTCGGCCTCGATGTTGGCCTGGTGCTCGATGTCCTTCAGCGCCTTGAGCGCGAGGTACAGGAAGTTGCCGCTGCCGCAGGCCGGGTCGAGCACGCGGAAGCTGCGCAGCTTTTCCAGGTAGGCCACGAAGGCGTCGTTGGCACGGCGGTACTCGGCGTCGCCTGCACGTTTGCTCTTGCCGACGTGTGTGCCGATCACGCCCTTCACACGCTCCCACTCGGCGCGCAGCGGGCGCTGCACCACGGGCTCGACCAGCCGCATGATCGTGGCCGGGTCGGTGTAGTGCGCGCCGAGCTGGCTGCGCTTCTTCGGGTCGAGCCCGCGTTCGAACAGGGTGCCGAAAATGCTGGGGTCGATGGCGCTCCAGTCGAGCGCGGCGGCGTTGCGCAGTGCGGCCACGTCCATCGCGCTGAGGGGCGGCACATCAACCCGTTGGAACAGGCCGCCGTTGAACCAGGCGATGCTGTCGGCACCGAACAGGCCGCCGTCGCGCATGGTCGTGAACAGGGCTTGCAGGCCACGGCGGAGGGCCTCGGGCTCGGCGTGTCTGTTGCCGACCAGGCGCTCGAACAGGCGGTCTGGCAGCAGGCCCACGTCTTCGGCGAAGAAGCAGAACAGGCATTGCGTGAGCAGGTGCGAAGTCACCTCGGGCGTGATGCCCTTTTCGCGCAGCCGCTCGGCCGTGGTGGCGAAAGCGTTGGCCGCCTCTTCGGTGATCTGCCGGTTGGTGCGCGCGGGCTTGAAGCTGTCGGGCGCGGTGAAGCAACGGCGCAGCAGCTCGCGTTTCGCGGGGTCGCCCAGGTCTTCGAGCTTGATGACATGCCGCTCGCTCGGCGTGCCGTTGAAGTGGGTATGGATCTCGATGTGCAGCCGGTCGCTGACGATCAACAGCGGCGGGTTGTCAAGCGCCAGCGCGTACATCATCAGCTGGCGCAAGGCGGCGTCGAGCGGCTTGCCGGGGGCCTTGTATTCCCACGCGAAGTGGCCACGCTTGAACACATCGGCGAAGCCGCGTTGCTGGCCGAGTGCGAGCGTGCCTTTCTCGAACACGTAGTCTTCGCCGCCCACCGGCGCGGGCACGCCGAGCACGGCGCAAAGTTCAACGAAGTGCTGCTGCGCGCCCTGGCGTTCGTTGAGGCCGTGGCCGAGGCCGCCGGCGCCCCATTTGCGCAGAAAGTCGTCGAGGCGTTGTTGTTGGTCTTGGCTCATGCGGTGCTGCGAAGTGCGGGAGCATTTCACCACGTTCGATGCGGGGCGCGGGGCGGCTCGCTCACGGCAGCGGTAGAGCCGCGATCAGCAGACTCCGAGGACCGCCATGAGTCAAGCCGTCATCATCATCGACCCGGAAATCCAGAGCGGGGCGCCTGTGTTCGCGGGCACCCGCGTTCCCGTCAAGAACCTGTTCGATTGCCTGGAGGCAGGCGACTCCTTGGCGGTGTTTCTCGATGAGTTCCCGTCCATCACACGCGAGATGGCTGTTGCTGCGCTCGAACAGGCTCGCACTGCGTTGACCGCCGATGCGCAGCCTGCTTGACGAGTCGCTGCCCAAGGCAAAGACCGGCGCCTCGGCCGCATCTTCGACCCGGGACAGTCAGGCTTGATCCTTCAACAGATGCGCATGCGACGGGTCGGCCTCGCCCCGTGCGCCGCGTTGCCAGCCGGGCGCGATGGGCGGCTGCGTGCCGGGCTCGAACAGGTGCTCCCAGTCGAGCACGACCGTGCGGCGCGCAATGGCCCAGCGGCCGGCACGGCGCTCGAAGCGGTCGAGGTAGCGCACGCCTTGCGCCACCGAGCGCAGCACGCCCTGCCGGTCGGCACGCTGGTACCACACGAAACAGCAGGCCTCGGTGCGGGCGCGCTCGCCATCGAGTTCGATCAAGAGGTTGCCGATCTGGTGCGTGGTGGAGTGCAGCTTGCCCGCCACCTGCTGCAGGAACACCATCAGGCCGTCGACCCCACCGCTGTACAGGCCGTGGTCGTCATGTGCATCGGGGTGGTAGCAGGCCCGAATGGCGGCCCAGTCGCAACGGTCGGCGCCGCGTGCGTAGCGCGTCAGAACGTCGCCGATCTCGGCGCGGTCTGTGAGTGTCTGAAGGTCCATGGCAAGGCGCCTTTCTGCTGGGGGCTCAAACGTTTCGGGCCACGCGGTGGCCTTCGTGGATGGCGGTGGTGAGAAAGCGCTGCGTGCGCGCGTCGCCGACGAGGTGAACCCGCGAGCCGGCTGCTGCCAATGCATCGGCCAACGCATCGCCCAGCGCGGTGTCGGGTTCGTCGAACGTCACCGTGACGAGGGCCTGCGCGGCCACCTGAACGTCCGGCCCGCCGTCGAGCGACGACACCGTGACGCAGCCGTTGCGGGCCGCCGCCACGAAGCTGCGCGGGCGAAGCGTGAAGCTGCTGCGCGCCAGGTGCTCGCGCCCGGCGGTGCTGGCAAAGGGCGGCAGCACCTGGCTGGCCATCTCGTTGTAGCGGGTCACCGCCGTGACGACGCAGCCTGCATCGACGAGCCATTCGCAGATGCCCAGGCCCTCGATGTGGCCCACGTCGTCGAGCACCACCACCGGGCCGGCGGGCGGCATGACCGCACCGCTCAGCAAGTGCGAGCTGGTCAGGAACGGGACCGGTGGGGTGCCGCTCGTGTCGATCACGAGCGCGGGCCGGCCGAGTTGCAGCGGCGCGCCGCGCTGGCGCGGGCCGGTCGCGACGATCACGTCGTCGAACCGGCCGAGCGCCGCGATGGACTCGGCGTGCACAGCGACACCCGTGCGCACCCGCACGCCGAGGCGCCGCACCTCGGCCTCCAGCCAGCCGACGATGCGGCCCATGTCGGCCCGGCCTGGTGTTCGCGCGGCCCAGCGCAACTGGCCGCCGAGCGTGTCGCTGCGTTCGCACAACAGCACGTCGTGGCCACGCAGGGCGGCCACCCGCGCAGCTTCCAGCCCGGCCGGGCCGGCGCCGATGACGAGCACCCGCTTCAGGCTGATCGCGGGCTCGGCGATGCCGATGAGACTGATGCCGTCTATGGCATCTGGAAGGGTCGTCTCCAGCCCCACGCTCGCGTTCACGGTGCAGCCCATGTCCTTCACGAACAGGCCACCAAAGCAGCCTTGCAGGCAGCCGATGCACGGGCGCGGGGAGTGGCCTGCCAGCGTGCGGCGCACCAGGTTCGCGTCGGCGATGGTGGCGCGCACCATCGACACCATGGCGGCGTCGCCGCGCGCCACGATGGCGTCGGCATGCGCAAGTTCGGTGATGCGGCCGGTCACGATGCACGGTGCCGCCACGGCGCGCGCCACACGCACCGAGTCGGCCAGTTCGTAACCATGCGCCTCATAGGTCGAGCCGATGACCTTGTGCATCGACTGGTACACGCCGGCCGTCACGTCGATGAAGTCCACCAGGCCCGAGGCGTCGATGGCCTGCGCGATGGCCACGCAGTCGATCGAGGTCAACCCGCCCGGCAACCATTCGTTGCCCGACAGGCGAATGCCCACCGGGTAGTCGGCGCCGACCGCATGGCGCACCGCACGCAGGCAATCGAGCGCGAAGCGAAGCCGGTTCGCCAGCGGGCCGCCGTAGGCATCGGTGCGGTGGTTCGTGAGCGGGCTCAGGAACTGCGCGATCAGGTAGCCGTGCGCGCCGTGCAGCTCCACGCCGTCGAGGCCCGAGGCACGGGCGCGCACCGCGGCGGCCGCGAAGGCCGCAACGGCGTGCTGGATCATCGCTGTGCTCATCGCCACCGCCGGCAAACCCAGGCCCCAGCCCGGCACCGTGGACGCCGACCACGGCGCGCTGCCGTCACCGGGCGCCACTTGGTTGCCGCCGTGGTACAGCTGAGCAAACACGCGCATGCCGTGGGCGTGCACCGCGTCTGCCACTTGGCGCCAGCCGTCGATGACGGCGTCGCTCGACGCATCGAGCGGGGCCGGGCTGTGGGCACGGTCGACCGTGGCGCTCTCCAGGATCGACAAGCCCACGCCCCCTGCGGCCCGCGCCGCGTGGTACGCCACGAACTTGTCGGTGACGCGGCCCCGGCTGGTGTACTGCGTGAGGTGCGCAGCGCGCGCAACCCGGTTCGGCACGTCGAGTCGGCCGATGCGGATGGGCGACATGATGGCGGCGAAGGTCATGGCAGCGCTTCCGATGAGTGAGGTTCACAGTGCAAGTGAGCGCACAGCTTAGCCCCGGGAAAGCGCCCGCCCTGTCTCACGTGGGACAAGGGCCGGTCAACGGGCCGTCTCACGCCGCAGGCACCCTCACCGCCGGCACCGACGAGCCCTGCTTCTTCTGCGTGAGCTGCACGCCGTTCTTCACCGCCACGATCTCGGCGACGATGGCAACGGCGATCTCGGCCGGCGTCTTGCTGCCGATGTCCAGGCCGATGGGGCCGTGCAGGCGGTCGATCTCGGCGTCCGACAGGTCGAACAGCTTCAGGCGCTCGCGGCGCGTGGCGGTGTTGCCGCGCGAGCCGAGGGCGCCGATGTAGAACGCCGGCGACTTGAGCGCTTCGAGCAGCACCAGGTCATCGAGCTTCGGGTCGTGCGTGACGGCGACCACGGCGCTGTGCGGGTCGAGTTGCAGCTCCAGCACCAGGTCATCGGGCATGGCGGTGCTGAAGGTGGTGCCGGGCACGTCCCACGTCAGGTTGTATTCCTCGCGCGGGTCGCAGCACACCACGTCGAAGTCGAGCGCGAGGGCCATCTGCGCGACCGTGCGCGACAGTTGCCCGGCACCGATGATGAGCAGGCGCCAACGCGGGCCGAACAGCGCGCGCAGGGTGTGGCCGTCGAACGTGAACGCTTCGCCCCGGCGCGCGGGCTCGACGTGCACAGCGCCGGTCGCCAGGCTCAACGTGCGCGCAACGAGTTCATGGCGCGTGGTGCGCTCGAGCACCTCGTCGATCCAGGCCACGCTTTGCAGCGGCTCCTGCACCAGGCGCAGGTTGCCGCCGCACGGCAGGCCGAAGCGGGCCGCTTCTTCCTTCGTCACGCCATAGGCGATGAGCGACGGCGTGGCCACGCGTTCGCCGTGGCGCAGCCGGTCGATCAGGTCGTCTTCGACGCAGCCGCCCGAGACCGAGCCGGCCACCTGCCCGTCGTCGCGCAGGCACAGCAGCGCGCCGGGTGGGCGCGGCGCCGAACCCCAGGTTTCGATCACGGTCACGAGCCACACCTTGCGGCCGGCGTTGAACCAGTCGCGGGCTTGGCTGAGCACTTGCAGGTCGAGGCTGTCCATGGCGTTGCTCCCTTGACGCTGCGGCTACCGAGTCGCGAAGTAGACGGCCGCCAGCACGACGATGGCACCGATGTACCACCACAGCTTGCCGGTGCCCGCAGGCTCGGCCGTCGCGGGCACGGCGGCAGCGGCTTCGACGCCGCCTGCGGGCGCCGACGCGGCCTGCAAGTGCGCCTCGAAGGCCTTGAAGAAGTCTTCGGTGATCTTGCCGGCGGCCGCGTCGATCAGGCGCGCGCCGACCTGCGCCATCTTGCCGCCCACGGTGGCGCGGGCGTTGTACTTGAGCAGCGTGCCGGTGCCCTGCGGCGTCAGTGCCACGTCGGCCGAGCCCTTGCCGAAGCCGGCCACGCCGCCCTGGCCGTCGAAGTTGATCGTGTAGCTGTTGGGCGCCTGCACGTTGGTCATTTGCAGGTTGCCCTTGAAGCGTGCGCTGACCGGCCCGACGCGCAGCGCCACCACAGCCGTGTAGGCGTCGGGGCCGGTGCGATCAAGTGATTCACAACCGGCGATGCAGGCCTTCAGCGCATCGGGGTCGTTGAGGGCAGCCCAGGTCGTGTCGACCGAGGCAGGCATGAGGCGTTCGCCTTGCAGTTCCATGGGGGGTTCGATTCAGTTCAAGTGTTCGGATGAAGAAGTGCGGACGAAGGCTTGATCGCGGGTGCGCGCAGCGCTCGGCCCAGGTCGGCCAGGCTTGCCAGGTTGTGCACCGGCAGAAAGCGGTCGACGTGCGGCAGTATGGCCCTCACGCCGGCGGCGCGGGGCTCGAAGCCGTCGAACCGCAGCAAAGGGTTGAGCCACACGACCTGGTGCGCCATGCGGCCGAGTTGCGCGGCGGCCTGCGACAGGTCACCGTGCTCGTCGCGGTCGAGGCCGTCGGTCATCAGCAGCACGGCCGCGTTCGAGCCGAGCAGGCGGCGCGCCCACAAGCGGTTGAACTCGTCCAGGCAGGTGGCGATGCGGGTGCCGCCTTTCCAGTCGTGCACCTGGGCGTCGGCCTGCAGCAGCGCCACGTCGGGGTCGCGGTGGCGAAGGCTTCGCGTGATGTTCGTCAGGCGCGTGCCGAACACCAGCGTGTGCACCTTCAGGTAGCGCCGCGTCAGGCCGTGCACGTAGTGCAGCAGCAGGCGCGCATAGCGCTCCATCGAGCCGGAGATGTCGAGCAGCACCACGAGCGTGGGCAGCTCGCGGCGCTCGCGCGTGAACGAGGGCGTCAGCGTGTGTGGCTGGCGGGCCATGTGCTGCAGCGTGGCGCGCAGGTCGAGGCTGCCTTTCGACGCCGGTTCATGGCGGCGGCGGCGCACCGGCTGCACTGGCAGCGGCAGTTGCTCGGCGAGCTTCTTCGCGGTCTCGAACTCGGCCGTCGTCATGCTTTCGAAGTCGGCCTGCTGCAGGCGTTCGCGGTCGGAGAAGGTGAAGCTGGTGTCGAACTGGAGTTCGTCCTGCGCGGTGTTGTTGGCCGGGTTCGGCGGCTGCTTCGGGCGCGGCGGCGCCAGTGCCTCGGCCAGCCGGTTGGCGCGCGGCTGTTGCGGCTTTTCGCCCCGGCCGCTGATCTTGGGCAGCAACAGGTACATCAGCTGTTCCAGCAGCTTGGGGTCGCGGAAGAACGCGGCGAACGCGGCATCGAACAGCACCTGCTGCTCGTGGCGGTCGATCATCACCGCGCTGAGCGCAGCATGCACGTCGCCGCGCCGGTTCACGCCGACGTGCTCGATGGCTTCGATGGCCGCCAGCACGCGGTCGGGGCCGATGGGCATGCCGGCGTCACGCAGGATGCGGGCGAAGTGGGTGATGTTTTCAGCCAGCATGTTCACGGCGCGCCGGCGCCCTGCTCGCTCCTTCCCCCTCGGGGGGAAGGCCGGGATGGGGGCCGGTGGCGGCACGGGCCCCCATCCCAGCCCTCCCCCAGTGGGGGAGGGAGCAGGTCATCGCAGCAGTCATCGTGGCTCGATCAATCCAGCAAAGCCCGCGCGCGCAACTCATCGAGCAGCTTCGCCGTGTCACCGCTTTGCAGCTTGACGATGTCGTCCTGGTACTTGAGCAGCACGCCCAGCGTGTCTTGCACGGTGGCGGGGTCGAGGCGGATGGCGTTGAGGGCGACGAGCGCGTTGGTCCAGTCGATGGTTTCGGCCACGCCGGGGGCCTTGAACAGGTCGAGCGTGCGCATGCGCTGCACGAACTCGACGACCTGCACGTACAGGCGGTCGGCCGCACCCGGAGCCTTCAGGCGCACGATCTCGAGCTCGCGCTCGACGCTCGGGAAATCGACCCAGTGGTACAGGCAGCGGCGCTTCAGCGCGTCGTGGATCTCGCGCGTGCGGTTGCTGGTGATGATCGTGATGGGCGGGGCCGTGGCCTTGACCGTGCCGAACTCGGGAATGGTCAGCTGGTTCTCGGCCAGCACTTCGAGCAGGAAGGCGTCGAAGGGTTCGTCGGCGCGGTCGAGCTCATCAATCAAAAGCACCGGCGACTGCGCCTGCGTGAGTGCCTGCAGCAGCGGCCGCTCGATCAGCATGCTGCGGGCGTACAGGCTGTGCGTGAGGCGCTCGCGGCCGGCTTCGTCGGTGATGGCGTGGGCAGCTTCGGCAAGGCGGATCTCGATCATCTGCCGCGCCACGTTCCATTCGTAGGCGGTCTGTGCCACGTCGAGGCCTTCGTAGCACTGGATGCGCAGCAAGGCGGTGTTCAGCGCCGCAGCCAGCGTCTTGGCGAGCTCGGTCTTGCCGACGCCGGGCTCGCCTTCGAGGAACAGCGGGCGCGCGAGCTTGAGGCTCAGGAACAGCGCCGTGGCAAGGCGCCGGTCGCACACATAGTTTTCGGTGGCGAGCAGCGCGATGACGGCGTCAACGCTGTCGGGTTTCTGGAGTGGGGTGGTCATGGGGGAAGTGTGCCAGCGCTGTGCGGGCGGCGCAGGGGGCGGCGCCCCTGCCCTCACCCCAACCCTCTCCCAAAGGGAGAGGGAGCAAGACCCACCCCCTCCCGAAGGGAGAGGGAGCAAGACCCGGCCTCTACCGGAGGGAAAGCGAACCTCAGCGGGCGTTCGCGGCAGCCACGGCGCGCGAGGCCATCACGCTGATCATCGCGGCGCGGTAGGCGGCTGTGCCGTGCATGTCGCTGTTGATGTCGGTGGTGGCCACCTTCACGGCCTTCGCGGCCTCGGGGGTGAAGCTCGTTGCCAGTGCGGCTTCGATGTCGGCGGCGCGGAACACGCTGCCCTTGGCGCCGGTCACGGCCACCCGCACACCGCCCGCGCCCTGGCTCACGAACACGCCGACCAGCGCGAAGCGCGAGGCCGGTTGCTTGAACTTGATGTAGGCCGCCTTCTGCGTGGCCGGGAAGCTGACGGCGGTGATGATCTCGCCCGCTTTCAGCGCGGTCTCGTACAGGCCGGTGAAGAACGCATCGGCCGCAATGGTGCGCTGGTTCGTGTGCACCGTGGCGCCCAGGCCGACCAGGCCGGCGGGGTAGCAAGCGGCAGGGTCGGCATTGGCCACCGAGCCACCGAGGGTGCCCATGTTGCGCACCATCGGGTCGCCGATGCCGCCGGCGAGTTCGGCCAGCGCCGGGATCAGCCGCTTCACGTCGGCGTTCGAGGCCACGGAGGCGTGCGTGGTGGTGGCACCGATGACGACGTTGTTGCCGTCGACCTTGATGCCCTTGAGATCAGCAATGCCGCCCAGGTCGACGAGGCGTTCGCTCATCGACAGGCGCAGCTTCATGGCCTGGATCAGGCTCTGGCCGCCGGCCAGGAAGCGCGCGTCACCGGCGAGTGCAGTCTTGGCGTCGGCCACGCTGGCCGGGCGTTGGTAGTCGAATGTGTACATGGTGTTTTCCTTGTTCGACGGTTCGGTTCAGGCGATGTGGTTGGCCGCACGCCAGACGCGCTCGGCGGTGGCGGGCATCGCGATGTCGACCACGCCCAGCGCGTCGGTCAGCGCGTTGATGTAGGCCGGCGGCGAGCCGATGGCCCCCGCTTCGCCGCAGCCCTTCACGCCCAGCGGGTTGTGGGTGCACGGTGTCACGACATTGCTGATGACGATGTTCGGAATGTCGGAGGCGCGCGGCATGGCGTAGTCCATGTAGGTGCCGGTGAGCAGCTGGCCCGACTCGGCGTCGTAGGAGCAGCCTTCCATCATGGCCTGCCCCAGGCCTTGTGCGATGCCGCCCTGCACCTGCCCCTCGACGATCATCGGGTTGATGATGTTGCCGAAATCGTCGACCGCCACGAACTGCTCGATCTTGACGACGCCGGTGTCGGGGTCGACCTCGAGCTCGCACACGTAACTGCCCGACGGGTAGGTGAAGTTGGTCGGATCGTAGAACGCGTTCTCGTTCAGGCCCGGCTCGAGTTTGTCGAGCGGGTAGTTGTGCGGCACGTAAGCGGTGAGCGTGACGCTGCCCCACGGCACCTTCTTGTCGGTGCCCTTGACGGTGAACTCGCCGTTCTCGAACTCGATGTCGGTGTCGGCCGCTTCCAGCAAGTGCGCGGCGATCTTCTTGCCCTTGGCGATGATCTTGTCGACCGCCTTCACGATCGCGGTGCCGCCGACGCTCAAGCTCCGGCTGCCGTAGGTGCCCATGCCGAACGGCACGCGGCCGGTGTCGCCGTGGACGATCTCGACGTTCTCGACCGGGATGCCGAGCTTGGCCGCCACCACCTGCGCGAAGGTGGTCTCGTGCCCTTGCCCGTGGCTGTGCGAGCCGGTGAACACCGTGACGGTGCCGGTCGGGTGCACGCGCACCTCGCCGGCTTCGAACAGGCCGGCGCGCGCACCGAGCGCACCCGCGATGTTGCTCGGCGCGAGGCCGCAGGCTTCGATGTAGCAGCTGTAGCCGAGGCCGCGCTTCTTGCCCCTGGCTTCGGACGCCGCCTTGCGCGCCGGGTAGCCCGCCACGTCGGCCATCGCGATGGCCTTGGCGAGGTGGGCTTCGTAGTTGCCGGTGTCGTAGGTCAGGCCGACCGGCGTGGCGTACGGGAACTCGGTGATGAAGTTCTGGCGCCGGATGGCCGCGGGGTCCATCTTCATTTCGCGCGCGGCCTGCTCGACGATGCGCTCGACCACATACGTGGCCTCGGGCCGGCCCGCGCCACGGTAAGCATCGACCGGTGCGGTGTTGGTGAACACCGCCTTCACTTCGGCGTAGATGGCCGGCGTCTTGTACTGCCCAGCCAGCAGCGTGGCATACAGGATGGTCGGCACGCTCGACGCGAAGGTCGACAGGTAGGCGCCCATGTTGGCGATGGTCTTCACGCGCAGCGCGAGGAAGTTGCCTTTCGCGTCCATCGCCAGTTCGGCCTTGGTGACGTGGTCGCGGCCGTGCGCGTCGGTCAGGAAGGCTTCGCTGCGGTCGGCCGTCCACTTGATCGGGCGGCCGACGAACTTGCTGGCCCAGACCAGCGCGGTCTCTTCGGCATACAGGAAGATCTTGGAGCCGAAGCCGCCACCCACGTCGGGCGCGATCACCCGCACCTTCGACTCGGGCAGGCCGAGCACGAAGGCGCACATCAGCAGGCGCTCGACGTGCGGGTTCTGGTTCGCCACGTACAGCGTGTAGCTCTGGTCGTGCTTGGTGTAGCTGGCGTTGGCAGCGCGCGGCTCCATCGCGTTCGGGATCAGCCGGTTGTTGACGAGGTCGAGCGTGGTCACGTGGGCGGCCGTGGCGAACGCGGCATCGACCGCGTCCTTGCTGCCGTGGCCCCAGTCGTAGCAGACGTTGTCGGCCACGTCGTCATGCACCGAACCGGCATGGCCTTGTGCCTTGGTGATGTCGATCACTGCAGGCAGCTCTTCGTAGTCGACCTCGATCAGCTCGGCGGCGTCTTTTGCCTCGGCGATGCTTTCAGCGACGACGAGTGCGACCTGGTCGCCCACGTGGCGCACCTTGCCTTGGGCGAGCACCGGGTGCGCCGGCTCCTTCATCGGCGAGCCGTCCTTGCTGTGGATCAACCAGCCGCACGGCAGGCCGCCGACCTTGGCCTCGGCCAGGTCGGCGCCGACGAAGATGCGCACCACGCCGGGCGCGGCCTT